>NZ_BHZI01000019.1 GCF_004305975.1 Streptomyces otsuchiensis | reverse complement strand
CCCCCAGCCCCCACACCCGGGCGCCCCGCACAGCGGCGTCGACACTCTCTTCGCTCGGAAGGAATGGCTGTGAGAAGAACTCTGCGCATCAGCGCCGCCACCCTGGCGGTGGCCGGTCTCGGTCTCGTCACCGCGTGCGGCTCCACCCCCGAGGGCGGCCCGCCCTCCGGCGACGGCGGCGGCGGCTCATCGGACGTCATCACCGTGGCCAGCTGGGGCGGCCGCTTCAGCGAGGCGATGGTCACCGCCTTCGCGGAACCCTTCACCGAGGAGACCGGGATCAAGGTGCAGGTGGTCGACAGCCCCGGCAACTTCGTCTCCCAGATCCAGTCCCAGCACGACGCCGGCAACGTCCAGTGGGACATCCTGGACAGCGCCGCCGCCTCCGACGCCCAGTTCCTCTACGACCAGGGACTCCTGGCCGCCCACCCGGACGGACTGCGCGCCACCCTGGAGGAGGAGCTGGGCCTCGACACGCTCAGCGACTACAGCTTCACCTTCGCCAACCACGCCTATGTGATCGCCTGCGCGGACGAGCGGGTCGAGACCTGTCCCACCACGGTCGAGGAGTTCTTCGACACGGAGAACTTCCCCGGCCGCCGGATGATGCCGGGCGACGCCTCCTCCTACAGCCAGCTGATCACCATCCTGGCCCAGGCCGCCGGCAACCCGGTGGACGAAGCCCTGCCGGTCGACATCGAGACGGCACTGGAGGAGCTGCGCGGCATCAAGGACGAGGTGCGCGTCTGGTGGACCTCGGGCGACCAGATGGAACAGGCGCTGCGCCAGGGTGAGGCGGACCTGGGCTTCATGTACAGCGGTCGCGCCTTCAACCTGGCCGACACCGGACTGCCGCTGACCGTCAGCTGGGCCGGCGTGTACACCCCGGGCCACACCTCGCTGGTGACCGACGGCCCCAACGCGGAGGGCGCGGAACGCTTCCTGGAGTGGATCGCCACCCACCCCGAGGCCCAGGCCGAGTGGTCGCAGATCATGAACTACAGCGTGCCGCACCCGAAGGCGCTGGAGGCGCTGCCGTCCGAGGAGGCCGAGCGGCTGTCCGACTGGCCGGCCAACCGTGAGCGGATCGCCGACCAGAACGTGCCCTGGTACCTGGAGAACAAGCAGGAGATCGACCAGGGCATCCAGCAGATCATCCAGGGCGGCTGACGCCCGTGCGTGGCGTCACCACCCCGCGCGCCGCACGTCCCTGGGACCAGCGGGTCGGCCCGGTCACCGGGCTGCTGATGGCGGCACCGCTGATCATCGGGCTCGCGCTGTTCGTCGGCTACCCCCTGGTGAGCATCTTCCTGGACGCCTCGTCCGGCGGGGACCTGACCGGCCGGTACACGGACGTCCTGACCAACGAGGTCAGTCGGCGGGCGCTGCTGACGACCCTGCGGACGAGCGTCGTCGTGGTGGTGGTCGCCACCGCCCTGGGCGCCGCCCTCGCCTGGACCCTCCACGTCACCGAGCGCCGCTGGCTGCGCGTGCTGCTGTGGACCGTGGCCCTCGTCCCTTTCTGGCTCGGGGTGATCGTCAAGAACTACGCGATCTACCTGATGCTCTCCGCCAACGGCCCCATCAACGGTCTGCTGCTCGAACTCGGACTGATCGACGGCCCGTTGAACCTCCTCTACACCGAGACGGCCATCGTCATCGGCATCGCCTACTCGCTGGTGCCCTACGCGGTGCTCTCGCTCTACGCGGCGTTCATGCACATCGACACCGAACTCCTCAACGCCGGGCAGGCGCTGGGCGCCAGCCGCACCAGGGCGCTGGCGACGATCGCCTTCCCCCTGGCCCGCGGCGGGGTGGCGGCCTCCATGGCGCTCGTCTTCGTCCTGTCCATCGGTTTCTACGTCACCCCGATCCTGCTGGGCGGCGCCCAGACCCCCTTCATGGCGACCCAGATCTCCCAGCGCATCTTCAACCTGTACGACTACCCCGGCGCCGCGGCCAGCGCCGCCGTACTGCTGCTGATCGCGGTGGCCGTGGTGGGCGGCGTCCTGGCCCTCGTCGGCGGACGGACGCTACGAAAGGCGCTGCGATGAGACGCGGACGGATACTGGACCGGCTGCTGCGCTGGACGGGGCTGGTACTCACCGCCCTCGCCGTGCTGTTCGTGATGGCGCCGGTGGTCCTGACGGTGGTGCTCTCCTTCGCCAACGACCCGGGGTTCAGCTTCCCGCCGGAGAGCTGGGGAGTGCAGCGCTGGCGCGATCTGGCGGGCCAGGAGAAGTGGTGGACCGCGCTGTGGCTCTCCGCCCGGCTCGGTCTGGCCAGCTCGCTGGTCGCGCTGGTGGTGTCGGTACTGGCGCTGCTGGCCGTGCACCGCAGCCGGCTGCGGTTCGGGCAGTTCCTGGAGCAGGCGAGCCTGATCACCCTGATCATCCCGATCTCGGCCTACGCCGTCGCGATGTACGCCGTCTTCGCCCGGTACGGGCTGCTGGGCACCTTCCACGGGCTGGTGCTGGCGCACGCCACCCTCTCCGTCCCGCTGGTCATGCTGGTGGGCGGGGCGGCGCTGCGCAGCGTGCCGGTGGAACTCGAACTCGTCGCCATCACCCTCGGGGCGGGCCGGGTCCGCGCCTGGACCGGCATCACCCTGCGGCTGGCGCTGCCTGCGCTGGCCGGCGGGTTCGTGATGGCGTTCCAGCACAGCTTCGAGGAGGCCGTGCTGATCAACTTCATCGGCGGACCGGGCCTGGTCACGCTGCCCAAGGCCATCTTCGACTCGGTGCAGTTCGGCAGCGACCCGGTGATCACGGCCATCGCCGCCGCCATCGTGCTCGCCTCGTCGGCTCTGGTAGCCGTCCCGCTCGCCCTGGCCAGAGGAGCCAAACGATGACCCAGACCGAACACCCCGCCGTGGAACTGAGCGGCCTCACCAAACGGTTCGGAGGCGTCACCGCCGTCAGCGATCTCGACCTGACGGTACGTCCCGGCGAACTGATCAGCATCCTCGGCGCCTCCGGCTCCGGCAAGACCACGCTGCTGCGGCTGGTCGCCGGCTTCGAGACGCCGACCACCGGTTCGATCCGGCTGCACGGCCGCGAGGTCGCCAGCCTGAGCCCGGCGGAGCGGGAGATCGGCATGGTCTTCCAGAACTACGCCCTCTTCCCGCACCTGTCGGTCCGCCGGAACATCGAGTACGGCCTGCGGATGCGGGGCTGGGACCGGCAGCGGCGGGCGGAACGGGTCACCGAGCTGCTCGCCCGGATGCGGCTGGAGAAGCTGGGAGACCGCCTGCCCAGGCAGCTCTCCGGCGGCCAGCAGCAGCGGGTGGCCATCGCCCGTGCCCTGGCCTACTCGCCCCGGCTGGTGCTGATGGACGAGCCGCTGGGCGCGCTGGACAAGGCGCTCAAGGAGAACCTGCTGGCGGAGATCCGCCGGGTGCACCGGGAGTTCGGCACCACCATCCTCTATGTCACCCATGACCGCGAGGAGGCGATGTCGCTCTCCGACCGGGTCGCGATCATGCGCGACACGCGCCTGGTGTGCTGCACCCCGGTCCGTGAGCTGTATCTGGACCCGCCCAACGGCTATGTCGCGTCGTTCTTCTCCCAGGCCAACGTCATCCCGCTCGGCGGCGAACCGGCCGCGCTCGTCGGCCACGGGCCGTCCGGGGCCGAGGTCGCGCTCGGCGGACGCAAGCACACCTTCCCCTCGCCCACTCGCGCCGGCTCCCCCGGCGCGGGCGATCCGGGCCTGGCCCTCGCCATCAGGCCCGGGCAGGTCAGGGCCGCCGCGGCCGACGGCGACCTGCCGCTGGCCGGGACCGTCAGCGACCTGGTCTTCCTCGGCGACACCGTGCACCTGCGGGTCACCGTGCCGGGGCTGGCCACCCCGGTCAGCGCCCTGACACCGGCCGACTCCGCCCGAGGCATGGCCGTCGGCGACGAAGTCACCCTCGGACTTCCCCCCGAGCACCTGCGTCTTCTCCCGGAGCACCCGTGATCACCGCCGCGGCGACCCGGCCGCCCGACACCGTACTCCTCGGCGGCCGCGTGTGGACCGGCGGCGCCGTAGGCGCCCTGGTCACCGGGCTGGCCGTCACCGACGGTGTGGTCACCGCCGCCGGCCCGGAAGCCGCCGTGCGCGCGCTGGCCGGCCCCGGGACCGAACGCGTCTCGCTGGACGGCCGGTTCGTGGTGCCCGGCTTCATCGACGCGCACATCCACGCCATCAAGGGCGGGATGGAACGCCGCCAGTGCGACCTGCTGGCCGCCACCACCCTGCCGGAGGTGCGCGCCACGGTCTCCCGCTACACGGCCGGCCATCCGGACGAGCCCTGGGTGCTGGGCGGCGGCTGGTCCATGGACCTCTTCCCCGGCGGCATCCCCTCCGCCCGCATCCTCGACGAACTGACCGGGGACCGGCCGGCGTTGCTCTACAGCAGGGATCACCACACCGCCTGGGTGAACTCCGCCGCACTGCGGGTCGCCGGTATCGACGCCGCCACCCCCGACCCGCCCGGTGGGCGGATCGAGCGGGAGCCGGACGGCACACCCGGCGGGGCGCTCCAGGAACGCGCCATGTTCCTGGTGTCCCGACTGGTGCCGGCGCCCTCACGCGCGGAGCACGTCGAGGGGCTGCGCGAGGCGCAGCGCTATCTGCACGGCCTGGGCGTGGTCGGCTGGCAGGACGCCAAGGTGCTGCACCGGCCCGCCGACGCCGAGGTCTACGCGGCGCTCGCTGACGAGGGCGGGCTCACCGCCCGTGTGGTGGGCGCCCAGTGGTGGGAGCCGGAGGACGGACTGGACCAGCTGGACCGGCTGCGTGCCGTACGCGCCGCCCACACCCGCCCCGGTCTGCGCTTCGACTCGGTCAAGCTGATGCTCGACGGGGTCTGCGAGACGCACACCGCCGCCATGCTGGCGCCCTACGACAACCTTCCGGAACCCGGCCGCCACGGCATCGCCTACTACGACCAGGAGACGCTGGACCGGACGGTCACCGCGCTGGACGCGGCCGGCTTCCAGGTCCACTTCCACACCGTCGGCGACGCGGCGGTCCGCCAGGCGCTCGACGCGGTGGCCCACGCCCGGCGCGCCAACGGCGACAGCGGTCTGCGCCACCATCTGGCGCACATCCAGGTGGTCCACCCCGAGGACGTGGGCCGGTTCCGGCCGCTGGGCGTGGCGGCCAACGCGCAGCCGCTGTGGGCCCGTCACGAGCCGCAGATGACCGAGCTGACCATCCCCTATCTCGGAACGGAACGCAGCGGGTGGCAGTACCCGTTCGGGTCCCTGGTCCGCAGCGGGGCGGTGATCGCCATCGGCAGCGACTGGCCGGTCTCGACCCCGGACCCGCTGGCGCTGCTGCACGTCGCCGTCAACCGCACGCCGGTGCCACGCCCCGGGGGGCCGGATGGTCCGGATGTCTTCCTGCCCGCCGAACGTCTCTCTCTGAAAGATGCCATGAACGCGTACCAGATGGGCAGCGCCTATCTCAACCACGCCGAGGACCGTCACGGCTCCCTCGAACCGGGCAAGCAGGCCGACCTGGTCGTCCTCGACCGCGATCCGTTCGCCGCGCCCGACTCCGTCTGGCGGGCCGGCGTCGTCGAGACCCGGGTCGCGGGACGGGTGGTGTTCAGCCGATGAGCTGGCCAAGGCAGGCGCTGTCCGCCGCCTCCCCCACGCCGTACTGGCTGGACCCCGAGCTCCCCGGGCACGGGGGTGTACGCCGCGGCCACCCGCGGCTGACCGGCCACGGCCGGGCCCAGCTGACGGTCGTCGGCGGCGGCTACACCGGGCTGTGGACCGCGCTCCTCGCCAAGGAGGAGAACCCCGGCCTGGACGTCGTGCTGCTGGAGGCCCGCACCATCGGGGGCGCGGCCTCCGGGCGCAACGGCGGCTTCTGCGCCGCCAGCCTCACCCACGGTCTGGCCAACGGACTGGAGCGCTGGCCCGACGACATGCGCCGGCTTGAGGAACTGGGCATGGAGAACCTCGACGCCATCGAGGAGACCGTCGCCCGGCACCGGATCGACTGCGAGTTCGAGCGTACCGGCGAACTGCGGGTGGCGACGGAGCCCTGGCATCTCCCCCTGCTGCGGGAGGGCTCGGCCGCGGCGCGCGCGGTCGGGGTGGACCGGACCTTCCTGGACCGGGACGAGATACGGGCGCTGGTGGACTCGCCGACCTACCTGGGCGCGTTCTGGAGTCCGCGGGACTTCGCCCTGGTCCATCCGGCGAAGCTGGCCTGGGGGCTGCGCGACGCCTGTGAACGCCTGGGCGTGCGGCTCCACGAACACTCGCCGGTGGTCCGGGTGGAGCGTTCCCGCGCGGACGGCGGGGCGCTGCGGCTGCACACCCCGTGGGGTTCGGTGCTCAGCCCCAGGGTCGCGTGGGGAACGGGCGCCTATCCGGGTCCGCTGCGGCGGCTGCGCGCCTACGTGGCGCCGGTCTACGACTACGCCATGGTCACTGAACCGCTCAGCGAGGAGCAACTGGCCCGGATCGGCTGGCGGGACCGTCAGGCGCTGGCCGACGCCGGAAACCTCTTCCACTACTACCGCTTGACCTCGGACAACCGCATCCTGTGGGGCGGCTACGACGCGATCCACCACTTCGGCGGGAAGGTCGCCGACCATCTCGACCAGCGCCCGGAGACCTTCCTGACCCTCAGCGAGCACTTCTTCGCGACGTTCCCGCAGCTCGAAGGAGTCCGCTTCACCCACGCCTGGGGTGGTGTCGTCGACACCTCCAGCCGGTTCACCGCCCTGCACGGCAAGGCGTTCGGCGGCCGGCTGGTGTACTGCGCCGGGTACACCGGGCTGGGCGTCGCCGCCAGCAGGTTCGGCGGACGGGTCACGCTGGACCTGCTGCACGGCCGGAACACCGAGCTGACCCGGCTGGCGATGGTGCGGCGCAAACCGCTGCCGTTCCCGCCCGAACCGGTGCGGCACCTGGGCATCCAGCTGACCCGCCGGGCCATCGCCCGGTCCGACGCCAGCGAGGGACGGCGCGGCCCGTGGCTGCGCACCCTGGACCGGCTGGGCATGGGATTCGACTCATGACGCCCCGCGCACACGCGGGCGACTCACCCCTCCCTGGAGACACGGACATGTACCAGTACATCGACGGTGCCCGGACGCGAGGCACCTCGGCCGAGACGGGCCGGATCGTCGACCCGTCGACCGGCACCGTGCGGGCGGAGCCCGCCCTGGCCGGCCCCGCCGACGTGGACCGCGCGGTCGGCGCCGCCCGCCGGGCGTTCCCCGAGTGGGCCGGCGCCACCCCGGCGGAGCGGTCCGGGGCGCTGGCCCGGGCCGCGGAGCTGCTGTCGGCCCGCGCGGAGGAACTGGCCGCGGCGGAGACCGCCGAGACCGGCAAGCCGATCCGGCTCAGCCGCGAGTTCGACGTGCCGGGCTCCATCGACAACGTGGCGTTCTTCTCGGGCGCCGCACGGCAGTTGGAGGGGAGGGCGAGCGCCGAGTACTCGGCCGGCCACACCTCCTCCGTGCGGCGGGAGCCGATCGGGGTGGTCGGTGCCATCGCCCCGTGGAACTACCCGTTGCAGATGGCGGTATGGAAGACGATGCCGGCACTGGCAGCCGGCAACACGGTGGTCCTCAAGCCCGCCGAGATCACCCCCACGACCTCTCTGGCGCTGGCGGAGGCGCTCGGCGAGGCAGGGGTTCCGCCGGGCGTGGTCAACGTGGTCACCGGGACCGGTCCGTCCGCCGGCGCTGCGCTGGTGGGGCACCAGGACGTGGAGATGGTGTCGTTCACCGGTTCGACGGCCGTGGGGCAGCGGGTCATGGCCCAGGCCGCGCGCACCGGGCCCAAGCGCACCCACCTCGAACTCGGCGGCAAGGCCCCCTTCGTGGTCTTCGACGACGCGGACCTCACCGCCGCCGTGCACGGAGCCGTCGCCGGCAGTCTGATCAACGGCGGCCAGGACTGCACCGCCGCGACCCGGGCGATCGTGCACCGCTCCTGCTACGACGCGTTCGTCTCGGGCGTCGCCGACCTGTACCGGTCGGTGCGGATCGGCCCGCCCGCCGAGGAGGCGACCGACCTCGGTTCGCTGGTCTCCTTCGCCCACCGGGAGCGCGTTGCCGGCATGGTGGAACGGGCCCGGGGCTACGCCCGGATCGTCACCGGCGGCGAGGCCCCCGGCGGGGAGTTCGCGCGCGGCGCCTACTACCTGCCCACCCTCGTGGTGGACGCCCCCGCGGACAGCGAGATCGTCCGTGAGGAGGTGTTCGGACCGGTGCTGACGGTGCAGCCCTTCGACACCGACGAGGAGGCGCTGCGGCTGGCCGGCGACACCCCGTACGGTCTGGCGGCGTCGGTCTGGACCAGGGACGTCTACCGGGCCGCGCACGCCACCCGCCGGATCGCGGCGGGCTGCGTGTGGGTCAACGACCACATCCCGATCGTCAGCGAGATGCCGCACGGCGGCTACCGGCGCTCCGGCTTCGGCAAGGACATGTCGGGCTACGCCCTGGAGGAGTACACCAACGTCAAACACGTCATGCAGGACCTCACGGGGCAGGGCGCCAAGTCGTGGCACCGGACCGTCTTCAGCCACTGACCCGTGGTGTGCTGACCGCGATCGAGGAGCGTCTGGACCACGGCACCGCGCGCGGGCTGGCCCACGCGGTGCGCCACGCCATGCGGGACGGTGTGCTCGGGCCCGGCACCCGGCTGCCGCCGATCCGGCAGGTCGCGAGCGAGCTGGCGCTCTCTCCGACCACGGTCAGTGCCGCCTGGTCGCTGCTCGGGGGCGTCGGCGCCATCCGCACCAACGGGCGCGGCGGGACGGTGGTCGCCGCCTCCGCCGAACCCGGCCCGGTGCGCTACCGGCAGGCGCTGGGCGGCTCGGACGGCTCGCCGCTGGACCTGTCGACCGGCGTCCCCGACCCCCGTCTGCTGCCCGACCTCGGCCGCGCGTTCTCCCGGCTGACCACCGCCGGTGGCGGGGGCGGCTATCTGGACGAACCGGTCCTCCCGGAACTGCGGGCGGCGCTGCGGAGCGGCTGGCCCTGCCCGCACCCCGACGTCATGGTCACCGACGGCGCGATGGACGCGCTGGACCAGATCACCCGGGTCCTGCTGCGTCCCGGTGACCGGGCGGTGCTGGAGGACCCCTGTTTCCCCCCGCTGGCCGACCTGCTGACGGCGAACGGTGTGCGGGTGACGGGTGTCCCCCTGGACGCCGAGGGGCCGGTGCCGGAGTCGCTGGCCGAGGCGCTGCGCCGGCCGACCGCTGTGGTCTTCCTCCAGCCCCGGGCACAGAACCCCACGGGCACGTCGATGACGGAGCGTCGCGCGGCCCGTCTCGCCGAACTGGTCCGGGCTTCCGGCGCCCTGGTGGTCGAGGACGACTCGGCGGGCGCGGTGGCCACGGCGCCGCCGCTCAGCCTCGCGAGGTGGCTGCCGGAACGCACCGTCCACATCCGCAGCTTCTCCAAGTCGCACGGCCCTGACCTGCGGCTGGCGGCGCTCAGCGCGCCGGCGGGCGTGGTGCGCGATCTCCAGGCCAGACGCCAGCTGGGCCAGGGGTGGAGCAGCCGGGTGCTCCAGCGGGTACTGGCCTCCCTGCTCACCGACGAGGTCGCCGTCGCCCGGGTGGCGGAGGCCAGGGCCACCTATGCCGGGCGCCGCCACGCGCTGGCGGAGGCGCTGCGGGCGGCCGGTGTGCCGCTCGGCCGGGCGCACACCGACGGGATAACGCTGTGGCTGCCCGTCAGGAACGAGGCCCGGGCGCTGGCCCGGCTCGCCGCCGAAGGGGTGGTGGCCGCGCCCGGCGCACCGTTCCACCTGCGGCCCGACGGCGCTCCGCATCTGCGGATCACCGCCGGGCTGGTCGCGGACCCCGGCCCGGTGGCCGGTCTGCTGGCCGCCGCTTCCGGTTTCGCCGGCGCTCAGTCGGCGACGGTGTAGGAGTCCGCCACGGCCAGGGCCCGGTCGAGGATGGCCAGCCCTTCTTCGATCTCCTCGGGCGAGGTGGTGCACGGTGGCACCACATGGGTGCGGTTGAAGTGGGTGAACGGCCACAGGCCCGCCTCCCGGCAGGCCGCCGCGAACCGGGCCATCGGTTCCGCCGCCGCTCCCGAGGCGTTGAAGGGGACCAGCGGCTCCCGGGTGGCGCGGTTCCTGACCAGTTCGACGGCCCAGAAGACGCCCAGCCCGCGCACCTCACCGACGGAGGGGTGCCGTTCGGCCAGCCGCCGCAGTCCGGGGCCGATCACCTCCGCGCCCAGCTGCCGCACCCGCGCCAGCAGCTCCTCGTCGCGGAAGACGGTGATCGAGGCGACGACGGAGGCGCAGGCCAGCGGGTGGCCGGAGTAGGTCAGCCCGCCCGGGTAGGGGCGGTCCCGGAAGCTGTCGGCGACCGCGTCGGAGATCACCACTCCCCCCAGCGGCACATAGCCGGAGTTCACCCCCTTGGCGAAGGTGATCAGGTCGGGGGCGACGTTCCAGGCGTCCACCGCGAACCACTCGCCGCAGCGGCCGAAGCCGGACATGACCTCGTCGGCGATCAGCAGGATGCCGAACTCGTCGCACAGTTCCCGTACTCCGGCCAGGTATCCGGGGGGCGGCACGAGGATGCCGTTGGTGCCCACGACGGGTTCCAGCAGGACCGCGGCGACCGTGTGCGGGCCCTCGACCTCGATGGTCTGCCGGAGGTGGGCGAGGGCCCGGGCTGACTCCTCCTCCGGCGAGGAGGAGTGGAAGGCCGAACGGTAGGGGTAGGGCCCCCAGTAGTGCACCACTCCGGGCGCGCCGGGCTCCGACGGCCAGCGGCGCGGGTCGCCCGTGAGGGCGATGGCACCCGCTGTCGACCCGTGGTAACTGCGGTAGGCGGCCAGCACCTTGGGGCGGCCGGTGTGCAGCCTGGCCATCCGGACGGCGTTCTCGTTCGCCTCGGCGCCGCCGCCGGTGAAGAACACCTTGTTCAGGCCGGCGGGCGCCACCTCGGCGATCATCCGCGCCGCTTCCCCGCGCGCCTCGTGCGCGAACCCGGGTGCCAGCGTGGCCAGTTCGGCGGCCTGTTGCTGGATCGCGGCCACCACCGCCGGATGCTGGTGGCCGATGTTCACGTTGACCAGCTGGGAGCTGAAGTCGAGGTAGCGCCGCCCCGAATGGTCCCAGAAGTACGATCCGCTCGCGCGCGCGACCGGCAGCGGGTCGATGTGCCCCTGCGCCGACCAGGAGTGGAAGACGTGCTCCCGGTCCAGCCGCCGCACCCGCTCCTCGCGGCTCTCGCCCTCGGTTGATGCCATCGTGGAACTCCTCATCTCGTCTGCGGGAAGCCGAGGTCCACCTGGGACGTCGCCGGATCGGGCCAGCGCGTGGTGACGACCTTGGGACGCGTGTAGAAGGCCAGGCCCTCCGGACCGTACATGTGCACGTCGCCGAAGAGCGACGCCTTCCACCCGCCGAAGGAGTACGAACCGACCGGGACCGGGACCGGGACGTTGACGCCCACCATGCCCACCCGCACCTCGTCGGTGAACCGCGCCGCCGCGCCGCCGTCCCGGGTGAAGACGGCGGTGCCGTTGCCGTAGGTGTTGGCGTTGACCAGTGCCAGCGCCTCCTCGAAGGTCTCCACCCGGACCACGCAGAGCACCGGCCCGAAGATCTCGTCCCGGTAGACGGCCATCTCCGGTGTCACCCGGTCCAGCAGCGAGGGCCCGAGGAAGAAGCCGGGCGCCGGAGCCGGGTCGTGGCGGCCGTCCACGACGACCGTCGCCCCCTCCTCGGCGCCCGCGGCGACGTAGCCGGCGACCCGGTCCCGGTGCTCGCGGGAGATCAGCGGCCCCATGTCCACGCCCAGTCGCACCGCCGGCAGCCGCTCGGCCAGCGCCCGCACCAGCGGGTCGGCGGTCTCCCCGACGGCGACCGCCACCGACAGGGCCATGCAGCGCTCCCCCGCCGAGCCGTAGGCGGCCGAGACGATGGCGTCGGCCGCCACGCCCAGATCCGCGTCCGGCAGCACCACGGCGTGGTTCTTGGCACCGCCGAGCGCCTGCACCCGCTTGCCGTGGTCGGTGCCGGTCCGGTGGACCTCCCGGGCGACCGGGGTGGAGCCGACGAAGCTGACGGCGGCCACCTCCGGGTGGCGCAGCAGGGCGCCCACCGTCCCGCCGTCCCCCTGGAGCACGTTGAAGACACCGTCGGGCAGTCCCGCCTCGCGCCACAGCCGGCCGAGCAGCAGGGCCGCCGAGGGCACCTTCTCGCTCGGCTTGAGCACAAAGGCGTTGCCCGCCGCGATGGCGTTGCCGCACATCCACAGCGGCACCATGGCCGGGAAGTTGAACGGGGTCACCCCGACGGTCACCCCGAGCGGTTCGCGCACGCTGTGCACGTCCACTCCGGTCGCGGCGCGCGTGGAGTGGTCGCCCTTGAGCAGATGCGGCACGCCCGTGGCGAACTCGATGTTCTCCAGACCGCGCCGAACCTCCCCGACCGCGTCGGCGTGCAGCTTCCCGTGCTCCGCGGTGATGACGGCCGCCAGCTCCTCGGTGTGCCGGTGCAGCAGCTCCCGGAAGGCGAAGAGGACGCCCGCACGCCGGGACAGCGAACTGCCGCGCCACGCGGCGGCGGCCCGCGCGGAGTCCGCCACGGCGGTCTCGACATCGGCCGGGGAGGCGAGTGCGACCGCGCCGGTCACCCGCCCCGCCGTGGGGTCGTGGACGGGCACCGTGCGCTCCGAGGTGCCGGCTGTCGGCCGGCCCGAGATCCAGTGCGTGATGAGGGTGGTCATGACCGGCATCCTCGGCGCCGCGCTGCCCGGTACTCAATACCTCTATGTACTGTCACAAACCGGCGTCGTGCTGTCGGCGCGGGCTCGTCGCCGGCGGAAGCGCGTTGGATGGGGCACGCCGCAGAAGCCCGAGCGTCGTCCGCCAGGCAGCCCTCACAGCGGAGGGGCGGCCGAGCCGTCCGCGGCTCCCTCACCCGGGCCTCACTCTCGGCGAACCGTCCGCGAGCGGTCGCCGGGAGCTGCTGTCGGGGAAGAGGTCTCCAGCGGCACCGCCCCGGAGGGCACCAGACCCAACTGGACGCCGTGCCGTGGCAGCACCGCGTCGAGCGCCCAGTCGGACGCGACACGGGCGCGGTTGCCCGGCAGCGACAGCAGATGGTAGGCACGGGTGACAGCCGCGGCCGGGAGGCCCGCCAGGGGCAGCCCGAACGGGTTCGCGGCGGCGTCCGTGCCTCCGAGGTCGACCATGAACCCCAGGTCGTGGTGACGGTAGTCGCGTTCGGTGCCGTGCCCGAAGGAGGCGGCGATGTTGGCTGCCGCGAGGCGGCCTTGCCGGTGCGCGTGCTGGGCGGTCATCGCCGTGAGCTCACCCGGGTGGGTGAGGTCCGGAACGGCTGCGGCGTCACCGCAGGCGTAGACCTCGGGGTGCCCCGGCACGCGCAGCGTCGGTTCCACGCACAGCCGCCCCTTCTCCGTCGGCAGGCCCAACGAGGCGACGAACGGGTCCGGCCGGACCCCGACGCACCACACCAGGGTGTGGGTGGGCACGAACGTCCCGTCGCTGAGCCGCGCCCCCTCGGCCGTGGCCTCACTGATAGAGGTGCCCGTTCTGACCCGGACTCCCCTGCCGCGCAGGACGCGGTCCGCCGTCGCGGACAGCCGGGGATCGAGTTCGGGAAGCACCCGGTCGGCGATGTCGACCAACAGCCACTGCGGGCTGGGCCCGTGGCGCAGCGTGTCGTCCCGGCGGTGCAGGGTCTCCGTCAGCCGGACCCCCTGGGCGGTCACCTCGGTACCGGTGTAGCCGGCGCCGACCACCACGAATGTGGTGCGGGCCCGGCGCTCCGCCTCGGACGCGGCCGTGGCCGCCATCTCGACCTGCCGGGTGATGTGGTCACGCAGGTAGAGGGCCTCCCCCATACCGCGGAAGCCGTGCGCGTGCTGGGCGATCCCCGGGACGGGCAGGAGCTTGTTGACGCTGCCGACGGTGAGCACCAACCGGTCGTAGCCGATGCGTCCGTGAGTTCCCTCCGGGTCCGTGTAGCTGACGGTGCGGCCCTTCACGTCGAGGCCGTCCGCCTCGCCGAGGACCAGCCGGACGCCCCTCAGCGTGCCGGTGAGCGACACCGTGGCCCGCCGTGGTTCCAGTGCCCCGCCCGCCACATCGGGCAGGAGAGGGAGGTAGAGGAAGTAGTCGTTGGGGTTGATCAGTACGATCTCGGCCGCGCCGCGGGCCCGGTCGATGAGGGCCCGAGCGCACTGGTAGCCGGCGAAGCCGGCGCCGACGATCACGATGCGAGGACGACGACGGAACGTCATGGTTCTCCGTAGGTTGTCGGGCGGCCGGGGGCGCCGGACGTGGCGATCGGCCCCTGCCTCCGGCCGTTCGCGGGGCGGCCGGGGGCAGGGCCGCGCCCGTGGGCGGGGCCGGCCGAATGGCCGACACCTCGCCCACCGCAGGGCCCAGCACCCGGCCGCGGACCACCGCGGGCAACGTCACACCGTGCCGCGCCAGCCTCCGGACTCGCGGCCGCGCTTCTCGATGTAGACGCGGAACTGCGCGAGGTCACCGATCACCCGGCGGCGGACGAAGCCCAGCTTGTCGCCGAGGATCTCGGTGGCGCCCTGCGGCACGTGCACCAGTTGCAGCATCACCTTGGACCGGTTGTCCGAGAGCCGGTGGAAGGTCGCCACCCCCGCCTGGCGGATGTCCCCGGCCACCGCGGACCACGCGACCCGTTCGTCGGGGATCTGTTCGGTGATCTCGGCGTCGAACTGCCGGTCGACGCCCGCGACTCTGGCGGTCCAGCGGGTGAGGGTGGAGCTGAGCTGCTCGACCCTCTCCACTCCGTCCATGAAGCGCGGGAACTCCTCGAACTGCGTGAACTGGTTGTACGCCGTGCTGACCGGGACGTCGATCTCGACGGACTCCTCGATGTTCGACATGCGAATGGCCTCCTCCGGGGTGTGGCGTGGGGGCCGGCGCCGTTCGGCCTGCCGGACTCGGTGAGGTGAGGTGAGGTCCGGCTGGTCCGACCCCGCGTTGGTGTGGACTGTTCGCCTTGCCGACCACGCGCGGATCACACCTGCCGCACGGAAGAAGCCACCTCCAGTGGCCCAGCTGGGCCGGGCCGCCGGAGTCCTCCACGACGGGTGGCCCGCGACGGTCGCGCTGAGAGGCCGGCCCCCGATCACTTCCCGGGCCGGGGCCCGTCGCTGCCCTCGGTGGTGGCGGAGCCGGTGCCCGCCGCCGCACCGAGGCCGGGGGCGACAGAGCCCCGGTCGTCCAGACCGAGGCCGACCTTGGTCCAGCCGCTCTCCCGCCGGTCGAACGTCCGGTACGCCTCGATGGCGTCACGTTCGCCCGCCCAGCGGGTGATCAGTGGTGTCGGGTCCAGCTCGCCCGAGCTCACCATCGAGACCAGCCGGGGAACGTAGCGGCGGTGGTTGCAGTTGCCCATCTTGAGCGTGAGGTTCTTCATGAACGCCTCTCCGAACGGGAAGCGGCGGACCTGCGGTGGGTAGACCCCGACGAACCCGATGGTTCCGGCCTTCGCCACCATCCGCACGGCCCACCGGGCCGCCAGCGTCGGCGCGTCGCCTGCCACCCAGGTGGCGCCGTCCGGGTTCTGCTCGGGAGCCACCTCGTCACGCTCGCGGTCGAAGGCAGCCGCCTCCTCCCGGAGCGCTTCGGCCGCGGGGCCGCGAGCGGGGCGCTGGCCGTCGACGCCGACGGCTTCGATCACCCGGTCCACGCCTATCCCGCCCGTGAGTTCCCGGACGGCCTCGACCGGGTCCTCCGCGTTGAAGTCGACGGTCTCGGCGTGCTGACTGCGCGCGAGGTCGAGCCGGTCGGCGACGCCGTCCACCACGATGATCCGCCCAGCCCCCTGCAGGCGGGCGCAGGCGACCGCCGCCTGCCCGACCGGCCCCGCGCCGAGAACGGCGACGGTGTCGCCGCTGCTGATCTCGGCAAGCCGGGCGCCGAACCACGCGGTGGGGTAGATGTCGGAGAGCAGGATCGCCTGGGCGTCGTCCACGGTTTCCGGCAAGGGGACGAGACCGACGTGGGCGAAGGGGACGCGGGCGAACTCCGCCTGCAGCCCGTCGAGCCCACCGGCCGCTTCGGGCCCGCCGAAGAAGACGGTTCCGCCGCGCGGCTCGGCGGCGTTGGCGTTGTCGCACTGCGCGTAGTAGCCGGCACGGCAGTAGCTGCACGTGCCGCAGGCGACGGTGGAGGGCACGACCACACGGTCGCCGGGGCGGAAGTTCCGGACACCGCGTCCGACCGCCTCGACGACTCCCACGGCCTCGTGACCCAGAACCCGACCCTCCTTCATGCCCGGCATGGTCCCCCGGATGAAGTGGAGGTCGGTACCGCAGATGGCGGATGTCGTGACGCGCACGATCGCGTCGTAGGGGTCCTGGATGGTCGGCTCGGGTACGTCGTCCAGGCGAATGTCGCCCACTGCGTGCCACACGACGGCCTTCATGCGTTGCTCCTCGTCCGTACGGTGTCGGGTCGCAGCCGGGTTCCCGGCCCGAGGGCCGTGAAACGGCCCACGCCATCCCGCGCTGAAGACCCCCGCTTCGCCTTCTGCTGACGGGGCACCCCCACCTCAGGGAGCCCGCCCGATCGCGGGAAGGCAAGATCGGCCCCATGCTCGGAAGCGGGCCGGTCCCAGCCCTCCACCCTCCACCCGCAGCCCTCCACCCTCAGCCCGAAGGAGACTTCGATGCCCGCCGGAGCGAACAAGAAGCGTGAACGACAGTACGAACACATCAAGGAGAGTCAGCAGGATCGCGGCGCGCCCGAGGGGCGCGCCGAGGAGATCGCCGCCCGGACCGTGAACAAGCAGCGGGCACGGGCCGGGGAGTCGAAGACGGCGAGCCGGACCTCTACCCAGGACAGCAAATCGGCGTACCAGCGCGGTGGGGAGCGGTCACACCGGGGCGCTCAGGGGCCGACGAAGGACCAGCTGTACGCCGAGGCACGAAAGAAGAACGTCGAGGGGCGTTCGTCCATGAACAAGCAGCAGTTGCGCGAAGCTCTCGGCCGCTGAGCGTCGCCACCGGTCTCGCGCCGGGAGTCAGGGCGGTGGCAGGCGAGACGAGCCTTCCGGGGGGCGGGAGAAGGTCCGGTCCACTTCCTCTGCCCTCGCCGCGAGCTCCGCCCACCTGGCGCGGCTGCTGCGCGACCGGCCTTTGCCGCCCCCGCCTTCCTGAAGCTCCATCCTTGGCCTCCCCCGGCCGGCCGATACCGGCCGCCCGGCCCCACACGAAAGCAAAGAGAGCCCGATCCCCGCGAAGAACGGAGACGCCCGTGCGCGACCTGCGTCGGCTGCTCGGAGAGTGGCCCGTGTACCGCCAGCTCACCGGCGGCGACCCGACGGGGCGCGGCAGCGCGGCCGTGTCGCCCCGCACCCAGCGGACCAGGCCCCGCACGGACCTGACGGACCGCGTCGTGAAGTCGGTGTGCCCCTACTGCGCGGTGGGCTGCGGGCAGGAGGTCCACGTCCGGGACGAGAAAGTCGTGCAGATCGAGGGTGACCCCGACTCGCCGATCAGCCGGGGGCGCCTGTGCCCGAAGGGCGCCGCGACCCTGCAGCTCACCACCGGGTCGGCGCGCCGGCACCAGTGCCTCTACCGCGCACCGCACTCCCGCGAGTGGCGGTCCCTGGACCTGGAGACGGCCATGGACATGGTCGCCGAACGCGTGCTGCGCACCCGGCGCGAGACCTGGGAGTGGGAGCACGAGGGCACGCGGGTGGCCCGCACCATGGGCATCGCGAGCCTGGGCGGCGCCACGCTGGACAACGAGGAGAACTACCTCATCAAGAAGCTGCTGACCGGTCTCGGCGTCGTCCAGGTGGAGAACCAGGCCCGTGTCTGCCACAGCTCGACCGTCGCCGGCCTGGGAACGTCGTTCGGGCGCGGCGGGGCGACCACGTTCATGCAGGACCTGCAGCACGCCGACTGCATCGTGATCCAGGGCTCCAACTACGCGGAGGCGCATCCGGTCGGCTTCCAGTGGGTGATGGAGGCCAAGGCCAGAGGTGCCCGCGTCATCCACATCGACCCCCGGTACACCAGGACCAGCGCGCTGGCGGACTACCACGTGCCGCTGCGCGCGGGGTCGGACATCGCCTTCCTCGGGGGCGTGATCCGGTACGTCCTGGAGAACGAGGCGGACTTCCGCGAGTACGTCACGGCGTACACCAACGCCGCGCACCTGGTCAGCGAGGACTTCCGGGACACCGAGGACCTCGACGGTGTCTTCTCCGGCCTGGACGAGGAGTCCCACACCTACGATCCGGCGAGCTGGCAGTACGAGGGGTCACCCGTCCAGGCGTCGGCCGGTGCCCGCGAGCCGGTGGCGGACCGCCGGACGCAGGACACCAGTGGGGATCCCGCCACCCAGGCGGCCGGCGGCTCGGAGACCCATGGCTCCGGCGGCGCGGTGGCCGCCGCACGCCCTCGCCGCGACGAGACCCTGCGGCACCCGCGGTGCGTGTACCAGGTGCTGAAGCGGCACTACGCCCGCTACACGCCGGAACGGGTCGAGGAGATCTGCGGCGTCCCACGGCGGCTGTTCCTGCGGGTCTGCGAGGACCTCGTGGCCAACTCCGGGCGGGAGCGGACCTCGGCCTTCGTCTACGCCGTGGGCTGGACCCAGCACACCACCGGCAGCCAGTACATCCGCGCCGCCAGCGTCCTCCAGTTGCTGCTCGGCAACATCGGCCGGCCCGGTGGCGGCATCCAGGCGCTGCGCGGGCACGCGTCGATCCAGGGTTCCAGCGACATCCCGACGCTGTACAACCTGCTCCCCGGCTACCTCCCGATGCCGCACCACCGCGCTCACCAGGATCTCGACAGCTGGGTCGACTCCACCCGGACCGGCAAGGGCTACTGGCACGAGGCGCGCGCCTACGCCGTCAGTCTCCTCAAGGCCTGGTACGGGGACGCGGCCCGGCCCGAGAACGACTTCTGCTACGACCACCTGCCCCGGCTCACCGGCTCCCACGACACCTACGCCACCGTCCGCGCGCAGCTCGACGGCGCCTGCAAGGGCTACTTCCTGATGGGCGAGAACCCGGCGGTCGGCTCCGCCAACACCCGGATGCAACGCCTGGGCATGGCGAAGCTCGACTGGCTGGTGGTCCGCGACTTCTCCCTCATCGAGTCCGCCACCTGGTGGCAGGACGGCCCGGAGATCGAGACGGGCGAGCTGCGCACCGAGGACATCGCGACCGAGGTCTTCTTCTTCCCGGCGGCCTCGCACACGGAGAAGTCGGGTTCCTTCACCAACACCAACAGGTGGCTCCAGTGGCACGAGGCGGCGGTCGAACCCCGGGGCGACGCACGCAGCGACCTGTGGTTCATGTACCACCTGGGGCGCCGGCTCAAGGAGCGCTTGCGGGGTTCGACGGACCCGATGGACCGGGCCGTCCTCGACCTCACCTGGGACTACCCGGTGACCGGTCCCCACGACGAGCCCTCGGCCGAGGCGGTGCTGCGGGAGATCAACGGCAAAGGCGTGCACGGCGAACCGCTGAGCGACTACACGGCGCTGCGGGACGACGGGTCCACCAGCTGTGGCTGCTGGATCTACAGCGGCGTCTACAAGGGCGGGGTGAACCAGGCCGCCCGCCGGGTCCCCCACGGCGCGCAGGAGTGGACAGCCCGGGAGTGGGCGTGGGCGTGGCCGGCCGACCGCCGCATTCTCTACAACCGGGCGTCGGCCGCCCCCGACGGCAGCCCGTGGAGCGAGCGCAAGGCGTACGTCTGGTGGGACGAGCCGAGCCGCCAGTGGGTCGGCCACGACGCCGCCGACTTCGTGCCCGGTCTGGCGCCCGACCATGTGCCGTCCGAGGACGATGTCGGCGTCGCGGCGCTGCGCGGCGACGACCCGTTCATCATGCAGGCCGACGGCAAGGGCTGGCTGTACGTTCCGGCGGGTCTGCTGGATGGGCCGCTCCCGACCCACTACGAGCCGCAGGACTCCCCCGTCACCAACGGGCTCTACCCGCGCCACGCGCGGTCACCGGTGCTGTTGCAGAGCAGCCGCCCGGAGAACCGGTACCACCCCGGGGCGGACGAGCCGGGCGCCGGGGTCTTCCCGTACATCGTCACCACGCACCGGCTGACGGAACACTTCACCGCCGGCGGCATGAGCCGCTGGTCGCCGTATCTGAGCGAGTTGCAGCCCGAGTTCTTCTGCGAGGTCTCGCCGATGCTGGCGGCCGAGCGCGGTCTGGAACACGGCGGCTGGGCGACTCTGGTGACCGCCCGTAACGCGATCGAGGCCCGTGTCCTGGTGACCGAGCGGATGATCCCGCTGACCGTGCACGGCCGGACCGTCCACCAAATCGGCGTGCCTTTCCACTGGGGCCCCAACGGGTTGTCGACGGGAGACGCGGCCAACGAACTCGTCGCCGTCGCGCAGGATCCCAACGCCCATATCCAGGAGGACAAGGCCCTCACGGCCGACATCCGCCCGGGACGGCGTCCCCGGGGAGCGGAGCTGCCGCAGCTCGTCGCGGAGTACCGGCGCCGTGCCGGGATCACGGCCGAGACGGGAAGCCTGGCCCGACAGGAAGGATCGAAGAATGACTGAGACGCACGGCGGGCCGAGCGGCGAGCGCGGCACCGCCGGCCGGCCGGACCCCGCGGCGGATACCGGGCACCCCGAACCGCCGCCACGGGTCGGCTTCTTCACCGACACCTCGGTCTGTATCGGGTGCAAGGCCTGTGAGGTCGCCTGCAAGGAGTGGAACGCCCTCCCCGCGGACGGCTTCTCACTGAGCGCGATGTCCTACGACAACACCGAGGGCCTGGGTGCCTCGACCTGGCGGCATGTCGCGTTCGTCGAACAGACGGTCCCCGACACGGCCCCGACGGCGGTTCCCTCGCCCGAGGGCCGGACTGAGCTCGGGTTGAGTCCGGTCGAGCGGGCGGGCGGCTCCGCGGGCGGGGAGCAGACGGAGGCGGAGGAGACCCCCGGGTCCAAGATCCGGTGGCTGATGTCCTCGGACGTCTGCAAGCACTGCACCCACGCGGCCTGCCTCGACGTCTGCCCCACCGGGGCGCTCTTCCGGACCGAGTTCGGGACGGTCGTCGTGCAGGACGACATCTGCAACGGCTGCGGCTACTGCGTCCCGGCCTGTCCGTACGGCGTCATCGAGCAACGGCCCGACGACGGCCGGGCCTTCAAGTGCACCATGTGCTACGACCGCCTGGGCGCGGGCATGGAACCCGCCTGCGCGAAGGCCTGTCCCACCGAGTCGATCCAGTTCGGGCCGCTGGACGAGCTGCGCGAACGCGCCGCGCTTCGTGTCGACGCCCTGCACGAGGCGGGTGTCCCCGACGCCCGCCTCTACGGCCACGACCCGGACGACGGCGTCGGCGGTGACGGCGCGTTCTTCCTCCTCCTGGACGAGCCCGAGGTGTACGGGCTCCCGCCGGATCCCCAGGTGCCCACCCGGGACCTGGGACGCATGTGGCGGCACGCGGCAGGCGCGGGCCTGGCACTGGCCGGCGCGGTGGCCGCGGCCACCGCGACACTGGCAGCAGCACGAAAGGGACGCGCATGACCGGCGAGACCGACCCCTCCGCTCCCGTGCACGACAGCGGGCCGACGGGGCGCGACGCCGCGCCCGAGGCGCACCGCACCGGGCGTCGCCGTCGCGGCGAGCAACTCATGGTCCCCCGCGCGACGTTCGACAGCTACTACGGCCGTCCGATCATCAAGGCACCGGCGTGGGAGGCACGCGACATCGCCGGCTACTTCTTCCTCGGCGGGCTCGCCGGAGCCGGCTCGGTACTGGCCGCCGCGCACCAGGCGACGGGCGCGCCACGCACCGCGACCGCACTGAAGATCACCTCGCTCGGCTCGGTGGGGCTGGCCACGGCCGCGCTCATCCACGACCTCGGCGTCCCGTCACGCTTCACCCATATGCTGCGGGTCATCAAGCCGACTTCCCCGATGAGCGTGGGTTCCTGGCTGCTGGCCGTCTACGGCCCGCTGGCCGGGGCCGCGGCGGCCTCGGCGCTCTCCGGCCGGGCGCGCCGCGCCGGAGCGGCGGCGACCGCGGCTGCTGCCGTACTGGGACCGGCGGTCGCCACCTACACGGCCGTGCTGGCGGCGGACACCGCCGTGCCGGCCTGGCACGGAGCGCACCGGGAACTCCCCTACGTCTTCGCGGGGTCGGCGCTGACCGCCGCCTCCGGAGCCGCCCTCGCCCTCGGGCCCCGCCGCGAGACGGGCGCGGCCCGGCTCACCGCGCTCCTCGGGGCGGCCGGGGAGGCCGCCGCCGACCACGCCATGCGCCAACGGCTCGGGACGGTGGCGTCGACCCTGCGCGAGGGCCGGGCGGGCCGCCTGCTGCGGACGGCGCGGGCGTTGACGGCCGGCGGTGTCGCGCTGGGCCTGTGGTCGGGCCGCTCGCGGGCGGCGGGCGTGCTCGCGGGGACCGCCCTGCTCGCGGGATCGGCCTGCACGCGGTTCGGCGTGTTCGCCGCCGGCATCGCCTCGGCGGAGGACCCCGCCCACACGGTCGGGCCCCAGCGGGCGCGGATGGCCGAGCGGGCCCGGATGGCAGAGCGGGCCCAGGCCGCTGAGCGGGCGAGCGAAGCGGACTGACGCCCGGCCGGCCGGGCGGTCCGTGTGCTGCCCGGACGCTCAGCCGGGCGTGAGGGGGCCGGTCACGTTCCGGGACCCTGCCGGTAGCCCTCGCCGGGCTGCCGGGGGTTGCCGTGCGGCGGATGGTGCTGCGGCGGCGCGGCGGTCGCCGGATCGACGGGTGATCCGGTCCTTCCGTCGGAGGCGGCGTCGACCGGCTGGTTCTCGCCGCCCGGGGTGGGTCGCGCGCCGTCGGCCAGCTCGTCCAGGCGCGTGGCGAGCATCTGCCGCACCGCGGGGCGGTCGGCGTGGTTCTCCTCGTGGCTGATCAGCGTGTGCAGCTGATCGCTGTCCAGGCTCCTGATGCGGTGCAGCAGGGACCCGGCGGGCTGCTGGTCCCAGTCGGGCACGGGAAGGTCGTCGGTGGCGCTCATCCGAAGTGGCTCCTCTCGGGGGTACGGCGGCTCGGGCGGACGGGCCGCCCTCGCGCGGACGGCCCGTCCGGCCCGATCCGCGCTGGCCACTCGGGTTGCCGCGAGAGGCGGCTCCCAAACCTCACGTCACGCACCACACCGGCGTGCCGCGCACCGCCCGACGTGGACCCCGTCACCCGGCCAGACCGTTGACGCGGTACTGCATCACCCGGTAGTTCCGGTTGTCGTACCACTGGCTGACGGCGATATGGAGGTCGCCGAGGCTCGACCCCGGGATGATGAAGCCCCCGTACGGACTGGCCACGGCATTGCCTCGCTCCTGACCGGGCACGGTCGGAACGATCATGGTCTGTTCCGGCGTGGTGAAGAGGTTCGAGGTCGGCAGCGCGAAACTCTGCGCGCGGATGTCCAGCGGGTTCATGTTGAGCCAGGTGAGCGCGTACCTGCCGTCCATGGCCCGGAAGCAGATCTCTCCCCACCGGCGTTCACGCGTCACGGATGTCGGCGGATGGCCCCAGGCCCACCTGCCGTCCGCGTACCCCCAGGGCTCGTAGGCCGCCGGGTTCCCGAGGGCGTCCTGGGGGACCCGGTGGAGCAGGAGGGCCGAGGTCACCTCCCGGTTGAAGGCGGTCGAGAGGACGTAGCAGTAGCCGTCGTCGGCGACCGCGTAGCTCTTCTGCTGGAACTGCCCGCCGTGGCTGTCGCCGGGCCACTGGCAGAGGTAGTGCCAGGTCTCGCCGTTGTCGTCGGAGCGCCAGAAGTCCGTGTGGTGGGTCCGGTAGATCACCCCGCGCATCAGGTGCATGTACATCGTCGGCCCGACGGTGAAGACGTCCGAGGGGATGGCGGTGGTGCCCCCCGTGTGGCCCTCCGGAACGAGGCCGACCGCGCGGGAGCCTCCCACGCTGCCGTCGATGACGAGTGACCCCGGCGCGGAGTGCGAGGACCGCAGTCCCACCGGCGACCGCCAGTCGGGGCCGCCGACGCCCTCACCGTCGAAGGTGTCACCGCAGACGAAGAGCGTCGAGCCGTCGGGGCACCGTGCCGGTATCCCGAGGTCCGTCCAGGGCGCGGCGAACCGGCCGGTCTCCGCGGGGCCGGTGAGGTCGCGCACCTTCGTTCCCGTGACCTGCTGCGCGGCGGCCACGCCCGGCCCCAGCGCGCCGACGCCCGCGACGGCGAGCCCACCGACCGCCGCCGAGCGCAGCAGCGCCCGGCGGCTCGGACCGGCCGAAGGGCCGAGCCCGGTGGCCCCGCCGTGGTGCCGAGCGGAGCGCGAGGGGTTGTTCGATCCATGCATGACAAGTCCTCCCGAAGGCTCGGCGGGGGGGGTGAAGGGTGGTCAGGCCCGGGGCGGTTCAGGCCCCGGGCAGGTCGGGCCCTGGGCGGTTCAGGCCCTCCGCAGACGCGCGACGATCCCGTCCAGGTCGCGGGCGAACAGGTCGGGGCGGACGAAGTGGCCGCCCGGCGGCTCGTGCCACTCGTGCGGGATACCCGCCCCGCCGAGCAGCGAACGGAACTCCCGCTGGCCCGCGAGCACCTGGTTCTCATTGATCGTGTCGAACCAGTTGACCGGGTCCGGACTCGTTCCGGCCACCAGGAAGATCCGCTTGTGGTGGTAACTCCCGATGCGCTCAACGGGGTTGTCGTCGCTGACCCGGCGCTCGTTCCACAGCGGCGCGCCGTAGATCGTCCCGCCGGCGAGGTCCACGGCGGCCGAGGACGCGTTGGCCCAGTGCGTGACCAGGCCGAAGTCACGGCGCAGGCTGGCCGGTCCCGAGTGCGAGCTGACCGAGGCGAAGTGGCCGTAGTACTTGGCGGCGTACTTCAGCGCGCCGAACCCGCCCATCGAGAAACCGGAGACGGCGCGGCCGTCGTACTCGGCGTAGGTACGGAAGTTGGCGTCGATCCACGGCACCAGCTGGTCGATGTGGAAGGTCTCCCAGTTGCGCGGGCCGACGTTGGAACGGACCGGGTTGGAGTACCAGCCGGTGCTCCCGCCGTCGGGCATCACGACGATCATGGGCCTCCCCGCCGTCTGCTGGCGGATGCCCATCTTGTCGAAGGTCATGAAGTCCTGGCCGATGCCGCCGCCGTGGAAGAGGTAGAGGACCGGGTAGCGGCGTCCGCTGTGGTAGTCGTCGGGCAGCAGCACGTTGACGGCCGGGTCCCAGCCGATCGCGTTGGTCGCGAACCGGTAGTACTTCATGCGGTGGTCGCGCTCGTCGCGGTCCACGACTCGCAGGCCGAACCCGTCCCCGACCGCGTTGGCGGTGGAGGCCGTGGCCAGTACGCCCGCTCCTCCGAGAGCCGTCGCCGCGGCCAGGCCGCCGGCCGTCCTGAACAGGGATCGGCGTGTCGGACGGTGGGTGCTCATCATGGCCTCCAGGGGACGGAAGAAGGGTGTACCGGGTGCGTGCGGCGGCGCCGCGGCCGCCGTCGCAGGCGATGCGGGACGAGCGGTCGATGGCGTCGGCCGTACCGCGGCGCCGGGGGTGGGCCCGTACGTCGGCGGTGCGCCCGTAAGTGGGTGAACGGGACGGCGGGTGGGGGTCGAGGGCCGGCCGGGCCACGGGGAGGCGCCGCCCGGCGACAAGCCTGGTCGCCCGGCCGACGCGGGCACAAGAGACGTAAGCGCAGGCTTACGTGGGTGCCGCCTGGCCCGGCCCGCTCCGCACGCCGCCGTCCTCGACGGCGAGAAGGGCACGCCCCTCGGCCGTGGCGAGGTGGAGGCCGCGGCCGGCCGTGCGGATGGTGGTGATCAGACCCGCCGCGCGCAGCACGTTCATGTGCTGGCTGACCGCCGGATGCGTCACCTGGAGCGTCCGGGCGGCCTCCACCGTCGAGCAGCCGGTGCGGGCGGCCCGCAGCAGCTGGGCACGGGTCCTCCCGAGGAGCCGGGCGAGGGGGTCGCGGTCGACCGCCGGCTCCGTCCCGCCCGGCGGCGTCGCCCACCCGGCCGTGTGCAGGATCGGGTGGACCAGGACAGGCGGCAGCTGCCCGTCCGCCAAGGTGGTCGGAGTGGGCCAGCAGAAGAAGGAGGGCTGCAGCACGAGTCCCCGGCCGGCCAGACGCAGCTCCTGGTTGGTCGGGTACGTCACCTCCAGCACCGGCGGGCGCCAGCGGACGTCCGGACCGAGCCCCGCCAGCAGGCCCTCGGTGCCGCCGTTCATCAGGCTCTGCATCCGCCGTGCGCGGTCCGCGTCGATGTCCGCGCGGACGTGCCGCCAGTGCGGGAGGAGCGCCTGCGCCTGGTAGGCGTGAAGAGCGTCGCCGAGCTGTGCGAGCGTGCCCGCGTCTCCTTCGGCGAGCGCGCGCGTCCATCCGGGCAGCCGCGTCGAGCCGGCCAGCCGGGTCAGCTCCGTGCGCAGCCTGGGGCGCGGCGTTCCGAGCAGGGTGTCGATGGCCGCCTGGAGGGTCGTGCGGTCGCCGGACGTGGGGGTGAGGAAGTCCGGGGAGTAGCCCCGCGGGGGCAGCAACGGCGAGAGCAGCTGCCGGCTCGGTGGGAGCCGTGGCCGCACCCATCGACGCCAGGCGCCGAACACCCGCTCCCCGTCGGTCCGTTGCAGCGTCTGCACGCTGTTGGCGATCTCCCACAGGAAGTCCGGGCCGGGCGCCACCTTGACCCGCGTCAGGTCCTCGGGGGTGAAGTGGATCCGCAGCATGGATGCTCCGTCGAAAAGCGAGGTGGACCACTCTAACCGTGGTGCTGCCGGGTGGGCCCGTGACGAGGGTTCGCGGGCGCACCCGGGAGTGGTGCGCCCGGGCGGACCGGTGCGCGCGGGGCGGGTCACCGCGGGCGGCCCGAACGGGACGGTAGGCCGCCCTCACCCTGCCGGTACGCTGCCGGAGTGACGGAGCAGACCGAACGGACGGAGCAGACCGAACGGGAAGGGCGAAGACCCGCCAACGGCGGGCCGAAGGCCGCCGCCCGCAACCGTGCCGCCGTGGTCGCCGCCGCGCGGGAGATCTTCGCCGAACAGGGCCTGGAAGCGCCCCTGTCGGCGATCGCGCGCAGGGCCGGGGTGAGCCAGGGAGTCCTCTACCGGCACCTCCCGGACCGGAGTGCCGCGGTGGCGGCGGTCCTGGAGGAGAACGTGCGGCAGGTCGAGCAGGCCGCCGGGGCCGAGGGAGCCGGCTTCGGCGAGGTCCTCGGTGTGCTCACCTGGCATCTCGCGCAGTCGGCGGCGTTCATCGGTCTGCTGCACACCGAACGGATGGCCGTCCGCTCCGGCCACCGCGCACACGCGCTGGACCTCTCCGAGCGGGTCCAGCGAAGCCTGCGGGCACACCTGCCGGCGGACCACCGGCTGAGCGCGGAGGAACTGGAGCTGGCCGTCGCCATGGTCTCCGCGACCGTGACCGGCCCCACCCGCGAGGAGCGCGAGCGCCGGGCGCTGGCCGCCTGGCGGCTGCTCGGCGTCGAGGTGGGACCGGTTCGGCCCTTCAACGGATGAACGCGGGCGTTCTCAGCCGCCGTTGGACTGCCTGGTGCCCTCCGCGAGGGCGTCGAAGGTGTAGAGGTATCCGCCGGCGGGTCCGCTGACCGTCATGTACGCCTTGGTCCCGCCCGGTGTGATGGCCACGTTCGTCGCCGACTTCAGCCCTTCGGCCTCCGCCGGGGGTTCGATCGTCGCCAGCCGCTCGCCGTGAGGGCTGTACACGGCCATGGCCGGCCGGCCGTGCAGCCCCACGTAGAGGTTGCCGTCGGCGTCCACGGCGATGGAGTCGGTCTGCGCGATCCCGCCGTCCACGCGGATCGCGGTGTGCCGTGAGGTCACCTCGCCCTGTTCGTCGAGCTGCAGGTAGGAGATCCGGTTCTCGGTCAGCTCGCTGAACCACAGCCCGTGGTAGTCGGCGTCGAACGACACCCCGTTCGTCGCCGCCAGGCCGTCGGCCAGCACGTCGGCCTGCGCACCGTCGCGGCTGACGCGGACCACCCGTCCGTGGGCCACGCCCTCGGAGAGGCCGCGCGAGTCGCTCACATACAGGTTGCCGTCCTGGTCGAAGGCGATGTCGTCGGGGTTCATCGGCGCTCCGTCGACCTCGCCGGAGAAGAAGGTCTTCGCGTCCCCGCCGCCCGCGTCCAGGCTCACGATCTCGCCGTGCAGGTAGTCGGTGAGGTAGAGCCGCCCGTCGTGGGGGCTGAACTGCGCCGAAGTGTACGCCCCGCGGCCGTCGGTGTGGAGCGGTCGCACCGTCTTCTTCCCGACGTCGACACTCATCACCTTGGGTTCGCCCTCGGGTGCGGTGACGTCGACGACGACCAGCCGGCCGTCCGTGCCGAACGTGGGGCCCTCCAGCAAGGTCATCCCGGTCTCGGCGTGGGGCTGTGTCAACCGCATGACCTCGTGCGCCCGGATGGTGCCGCCCGCGTCGTCGGACGACGCGGCGTCGCGGGGCTCGCTCGTCGCCGTACCGCATCCGGCCAGGACCAGCATGCCCGCCGCGGCGAGCACGGCAAGTGGTCGGGTCGGGGGTCGTCGCATGGGAATCCCTCTTCCTGTCCGCGGTGTGCGGGGCGCCGTGTACCGGGAGGAGAGCGAGTCCGTTCCATGGCGCGGACTCCGCACGGCCCGATGTCGCGGCGCACCCACCTTCTACCGGACACTGTTGTCCGGTAGTTGTTACCGTAGCGGATGGCCGCTCACCCGAGGCGGCCCAACCAGCCATGATTGGGGCCCACATGACGACCCCTCACGCGACCGCTCCCCACGAGCTGGCCGCACTGAGGCAGCGATACCGCTTCGAACGCGAGCGGCGCGTGCGAAGCGACGGAGCCGGCCAGTACCGCGACACGGACGCCGAGTTCGGCTACTACGCCGCCGACCCGTACACAGAACCCACCGAACGCGGCACCCTCCACGACAGCGTCGACGTCGCCGTGATCGGTGGCGGATTCGGCGGCATCCTCGCCGGGGCACACCTGCGGCGACAGGGCGTGGAGAACGTCCGGATCGTCGAGAAGGGCGGCGACTTCGGAGGTACCTGGTACTGGAACCGGTACCCGGGCGTCCACTGCGACATCGAGTCGCACGTCTACCTGCCGATGCTCGACGAGACCGGCTACATACCCGAGTGGAAGTACGCGCCCGGAGACGAGATCCGCCGCCACGCGGTGCGCGTCGCGAACCGCTTCGACCTCTACACCGACGCGCTGTTCTCCACCGGAGTCACCACCCTGACCTGGGACGAGGGCTCCGAGACCTGGGTGGTGGCCACCGACCGCGGAGACACCTTCCGTGCCACCTACGTCATCAACGCCACCGGCACCCTCACCGACCCGAAACTCCCCGGCATCCCCGGCATCGAGGAGTTCGCGGGCCACACGTTCCACACCTCACGCTGGGACTACGCCTACACCGGCGGCACCCCCGAAGGCGGGCTGACCAACCTCGCCGACAAGCGGGTGGGCATCGTCGGCACCGGCGCCACCGGCATCCAGGCCGTCCCGATGCTGGCCGAGAGCGCCGCCCACCTCTACGTCTTCCAGCGCACACCCTCCACCGTGGACGTCCGCGCCAACCGCCGGACCACCGCGGAGGACGTCGGCGCCGAGCGCGAGGGGTGGGCGCACCGGCGGCGGGAGAACTACCTCCGCATCGTCTCCGGCGAACCCGAGGAGCGGGATCTCGTGGCGGACGCCTGGACCGCGTCCGCGGGCCTGCTGGAGAAGCTTCTGCCGAGCTTCCGCCGCGACGAAGGCGACCCCCGGGCCTTCGAAGCCGCCTACGAGGCCGCCGACGCCGCCAAGATGAACGAGCTCCGCGCCCGCGTCGAGGAAACCGTCACCGACGCGGAGACCGCCGAGAAGCTCAAGCCCTGGTACCGCTACGCCTGCAAACGCCCCACCTTCTCCGACCTCTACTATCCCGCGTTCAACCGGGACAACATCACCCTGGTCGACACCGCCGACACCCACGGCATCGAACGCGTCACCGAACGCGGCGTCGTCGTCGGCGACACCACCTACGAACTCGACTGCCTGATCTTCGCCACCGGCTTCAACGTGGGCGCCTCCGGAATCCACTCCGGGAAACTGCCCGTCCACGGCCGGAACGGCGTCCAACTGCTGCACACCTGGGCACAGCGAGGACCGCGCACGCTCCACGGCTTCACCAGCAACGGATTTCCCAACCTGATCCAGATGGGCTCCCTCCACAACGCCAACAGCGTCAACTTCGCCCACATCCTCGACGAGCAGGCCCTCCACGCCGCCGCCCTCATCGCCGCCGCCGAGACCGAGGACGCGCTCATCGAACCGCCCCGCGCGTCCGAGGACACCTGGCTCGCCGTCCTGGCCGACGGTGCCCCCGACCACGAGTGGTTCCACGCCGAGTGCACCCCCGGCTACTACAACCGCGAGGGACGCGGCCGCCCCAACGGACCGGCCTCCTACCCCCACGGAGCCGTCGCCTTCCACCAACTCCTCAGCCGCTGGCGGAAGGAGTCCATGAGCGAGATCCTCCACACCAGGACGGCCCCACACCCCTGACCCGACCACGGGGCCGGGCCCACCGGTGGCTCCCACCGAGGGGCGACGCTCCAGCCCGGTCACCGCGGGCCGCACGCCCCGGTGGCCGGGCACTACTCCCCGGCCGTGGTGACTCCGGCTGATCGGGCCCGGCCTCCATGGCGAGGAACGGCTCAGCCGCGGGCACGGCGGGGCCTCGCACGTCAGGAAACGGGGAACCAGACCGACAGCCGCTTGGCGATGGCCGCAACGTCGACGGTGCCCTGGGCAACGCACTCGACGATCTGGATGCGGAGCACGTCGGTCACTTCAGGTAGTCCAGGATCTCCGCATCGCTGTCCATGAGCTCGGCGAGGACGTCGTCGACCTTCGGCTCGGCCCGGTTCTGGGCCTCGCGGATCGCCTCGATGGCGAGTTCCTGCTTGCTGCGACGCTCACGACGTGCACGCTCGGTGAGCTTGGCGTCAAGGTCATCGGGGTGTCGGAGTGTCATGGCCATAGCTGATGGTACCGACCGGGTGTCCGACACGGCTCGATGCCGGCCACCCGGCACCTCGGGCCTCACACGCCGGCGTAGGCGTCCGTTCGGCGGAGCGCCTACGCCGGCGCCGACCGTCCGCCGGCCCGTCTGCTACCAGCCGGCCTTCACCGCGTTGTAGGCCGTGCGGCAATCGGCGTTGGTGGCCTCCACCGCCAGCCTCTCCATGGAGCTGATCCAGACCTTCTTGGCCACCGCCTCCAGCTCACGGGTCTCGGCGGGTACGTTCGGGGCGTGCTTCTTGATCGTCGCCAACGAGGACCTGGCGAACTTGTTGCACACGGGCCCGGCGGCGTTCCGGTAGCGGGTGTCCAGGTCCGTGGCGACGGCCTGGCCGTTCTGGGTCGCCCAGGTGTTCCAGGCCGCGCACGCCACCTCGGTGAACGCCTCCTGGTCGGCCTCGCTCAGCCCGAGGACCTCGCCCAGCAGGGTGTTCCTGGCCCTGTCGGGGACCGTGAAGTCCGCGACGGGGAACTTGTCGAGGGTTTCGAGCAGCGCCTCCTGGCACGCGGGGGGCAGCGAGGCCGCCTGCGCGCCGGAGGGGGCGGCCGTCACGGAGACGGACAGCAGGGCCGCGGTGAGGACAGCGCGCTGGACGGTACGCGAGACAGTCATGGGGCAGTGCTCCTTGCACGGGAAGGGATGGCGATCAGGGCACGGCGTCGGCGCCCGACGGCTACAGAACGATCACTCCCCTTCCAGGTCACGGGTCCGCCGTCGGAAGCGCCCGGTGGCACGCACGGCGCTCGGCCGGTCCGCGCGATGAGCCGAGGTCCCGGGCCCACGGCCGGCCCGGCGGTCAGGTGGGCCCGTGCGCTTCCGCGGACGCGCCGGACTCCGCCGGGGGCAGCGGTGCCCGGGGCTTCTCAGCCGTCCCACGTCGGCCGGGAGCCGGAAGCCACGGCTTCTGCCGCGGTGCGAGCGCGTTCCGGGTGCGCCGACGGAAGACCAGGAACGCGGCCGCCGAGGCGCCGGCGAGCCAGAGGCACTGGATCACCAGCCCCCGCACGTCCGGCGAGTCGGAGAAGGCCGCGGACATGCCGGCCTGCACGGCCCCGTACGTCGGCAGGAACTGCACGACGGCGCTGTCCGACCCGGAGCTGGAGAGAGGGTTCTGCAGGGCGACGTCGAGGATGCTGATCATCAGGATGGCGAACATGCCCTCGACCTCCCGGCGGAGCACCGACCCGAAGACGACACCGAGTGCGCCGTAGGTCAGAGCGGCGCAGAACAACGCGGCGGCCAGCAGGAGGGGCTGTCGCGGCGGCCAGCCGAAGCCGACCGCGACCGTCGCGTACGTCGCGACGGCAACACAGACCAGGGTGAGCGCCGAAAGCTTGGCGAGGACGAGGTGGTACCGGGGGTAGCCCGCCATCGCGAGGCGGCGGTCGAACCGGCCCCCCGTGAAGGTGGCCGCGAACATCATGAACCCGGCGATCAGGGTGACCGCGTTCAGCGCGCCGGTGATCTGGGTGAGGTGGTTGCCGGGCGGGGACAGGACCTCGCCGGTGGCCCGGAGCCGGAACGGGGCCGGCTGATCGGGAATGGTCAGATAGGCGAGGGCGATCCAGACGGGGATGTACACGACCACCAGCAGCATCGCGAACCGGTTGCGGGCGTGCCCGATCAGCGCGTACCGGGAGGCCGTGGTGAACAGGGACCAGTGCCGCCTCATGACGCGGCCTCCGTACGTCGTTCCTGGAGGTGGAGTCGCCCGCTCTCCAGGCGCCAGAGCAGGTCCAGCCGGTCGATGTCGTACGCCAGGTGCGAGACGACCAGGATCGAACGCCCGGCGTCGCGCAACCTCGTCGCCAGCTCCCAGAAGCGCAGGTAGGTCTCCCAGTCGAAGCCCTGGTAGGGCTCGTCCAGCAGGAGGACATCCGGATCGTGCATGAGCGCCAGGGTCAGGTTGAGCTTCTGCCGGGAGCCCCCGCTGAGCAGGCCCGCACGCTGGTCGAGGTACTCGGTGAAGGCCAGGGCCTCCATCACTTCCTCACCCCGCCCCAGGTCCGCGAGGCCGAAGGCGTTCTTGAAGAGTTCGAGATGCTGGCGGACGGTGAAGGAGTCGTCCAGGACCACGGACTGGGGGCAGTATCCGAACCTGCCGTGGTGGAGCACCGAGCCGCGGTCCGGCCTGAGTTCGCCCGAGAGGATCTTCAGCAGGGTCGTCTTCCCCGCGCCGTTCTCGCCGACGATCCCGGCGAGGGTGCCGGGCCGCAGCCGAAGGTCGACGCCTCGCAGCACGGTGTGCTGCCGGTAGGAGTGGTGCACATCTTCGACGTCCAACGCTTCGCTCCGTCGTATGGGTGTTCCTGAACGGGTGCGCTCCCGCCCCGCCCGGCCGTGGCCCGTACCCGGCCGTGGCCCGTACCCGGCCGTGCCCGGGGCCGGGCGATCCGGCGCCTCGTTCCGTGCGGGCCCGCGGGGCCCCCTTGCGCGGCTCACACCGGTCTTGAGTTCTCCTCCAGTTCGCCCACGGCCTGTTCCCACAGCTCCGGCAGCCGCTCCCCCAGCGGTAGAGCGCGGTCGGCGACGAAGGACACCTCGGCCCAGTCGCCGAAGAACGACAGCCCCACCGCGAAGAGATGCCCTGGCAGGAGCAGCGGCACCAGAGCGGTCCCCGTCACCTGCGTCTCCCCCAGGCTCCCTTTGTCGGCGAGCGGCATGGAGGTGGTCATGACGTTGGTGACGCGTGGGGAGAGCACCCTTCGCAGGTACCACGCCGTGGGGCGGTCCGGCATGAAGCGGACCAGATCCTGAAGGGCCCGCCGCCAGGTCTCCCCCCGCAGCTTCCGGGTCGTCGCCATGACGTCGTCCAGCCGCCGCAGAGCCGCCTCCCCGGCGCGGGGAGCGTCCGGGTCTGCCGAACCCGTGGTGCGCACGGGGAGATCCAGCGGCAGGGCGAAGCAGCGGTTCCCCCAGGTCTGCTCCTCGTCGGCGCGGCGCGCGTCGACCGGCAGCACCGCCGTCACCCGCGGGAGCGGCACGCCGGCGTGGGCCGACCAGACCGACAGCGCCCCGGCGAGTGCGGCCAGGTGGACATCGTGGTTCGAGCCCCCTCGCGCGGCGCCGATCCGGCGGAGGGTGCTCACCGGTACGCGGCCCCGCCACAGCCGCCGCTCCCCGGAAGGGGTGAAGACGGCGTCCGGACGGTGACCGCGGCCGGTGAGGGCGCCGGCCACGAACTTCGTCGCCAGCCCGAGGGCCACGCCCACGCGCAGGGGCACCCCCGAAGGACGGCTCCGGCCCGGTACCGGACGCGCCGACGGCTCCCCCTCGCCCAGCAGGGCCCGGAAGGTCATGGCGGCGGCGGCGCCATCCTGGCAGGCGTGGTGGAAGCGATAGCAGACGGCGTACGCGTCGGGTTCGTGGCCGTGGATCAGCCAGACGCCCCAGTAGGCGCCGGGGGCGAACGGAGCGTTGAGCGCGGTGTGGAGGGCGGAGTCCCAGGCGGCGGGGCCGTCGGCGACCACCTCGTGCACATGCCGGTCGACGGCGAAGTCCACGTCCGGCTGCCACCGGGACCGCCGGCCGCCCGCCACCCGGCTCGTGTGCAGGGGCAACGTGCCGAGGCGGAAGCCCACATACGCGCGAAGGTCTGCCAGGGCCGGGGGCGGACCACTGAGGTACGCGACGCCGCCCGCGTCCCAGCGGACGCCGGGTCGCCGGCGCTCCAGCTTGAGGAACGCCCGGTCGACCGAGTGCGTGGGGTGGCGGGGCGGAGGAACCGTCTGACCGGGGCGGTCGGACGGAGCGGGCCGTGCGGGCCGTGCGGGCCGGTCGGACGGAGCGGGCAGGTCGGTCTGCGGGGAATCAGCCATATGACTTGAGGGCTCCAACTCGGTCCAGGGGCGATCGCCTTGACGGGCGGGGACAGAGGGACGAGAGCGGGCGAGGGCGCCACGCCACCCACCCCGGCCGCGACCAACGGCATCGCTCGCACCGCCGGTCCTCGGCCGCGGCCGGTCCCGTTCCCCCGCGGCACCCGGCTCGCCTGCCCCGACGGGTCCTCAGCCCCCTGCGTCGACAGCGGCCTCCAGCATGGCGACCCGGGCGGAACCTGTCCGGGCCGCGGCCAGGAGTTCCCTCGAAAGAGGGACAGGGCTCCGGCCGCCACGGTGCGACTCCGGCAGTGTCCGGCCGGCCCGTAGCTCCGGGCGGCTGCGCCTGCGGTGGTCCGCGCCCGGGAGCCGCGGGCGTACACCGGCCGCGCGCGACGTACTTCGTTCGAGTGAGCGGGCGGAATCGCGACGCGCGCCTTGTCCGCCATCTGCCATTGTGTGCCGTGCGCCGGAGATCACCGGGTTCGACGGGCCCGGGACGCCGCCGTCCGAGTGGGCGTCGGGGAACCGGTGCGTGCCATCCGCACCGGATCGACCGGACGAACCGGACCGTGCGCGGCGCGATCGTCGTGAACGGTCCGCGTCACGGAACGGCCGGTGTCCTCCTCGTCCCCCGCGCCCGGTCGTCACAGCGGCCGGAAGGCCCTACCGGGCCGCATGCGCCGGGCGCCGCCGCCCGGGCCACGTCGCCCCGACGGCGCACACC
>NZ_BHZI01000018.1 GCF_004305975.1 Streptomyces otsuchiensis | reverse complement strand
TCCAGCCGGGTCGCCTGCGGGCCGGATGCCCGGAGTGCGCGTGGGGAGCGTGCGGGGCCGGAACGATCACTTCTGGCCGATCAGATCCAGTCAGTTCCGGACAGTGAAGATCACGAACTGTCCGAGGTGGCGCGAGGTGTCGGCGGCAGGTGCGAGGATGCCAGCAGGCTTCAGACGCCGATGTGACCGGGAGAGCCGATGCAGCTCAGGTTGACCGTTCTCGGACCGCAGGGCGGAGCCCACGACGCCGGTACCGACGTCACCGTCACCGCCCCCGACGGCACCCCCCTCACGGCGGTGCTCCCCGCGCTCGCCGAGACCGCGACGCCGGGCGCGGGTCCGCCGTCCGCCGTCTTCTGCGGACCGGAGCGGCTCGACCCCCAGGACACGGTCCTCGGCGCCCCTCCCCTGCTGGACGGCGCGGTGCTGGCGTTCCAGCGCCCGGCGGAGGCCGCCACCACCGGCGCACGGGCGCGGCTGCTGGTGGTCTCCGGCCCGGACGCCGGCGGCGTCCACCTGCTGCACGGCGGCGAGATCAGGGTCGGCCGCTCGGGCACGGCCGAGGTACCGCTCGACGACCCGGACGTCTCCCGCCGGCACTGCGTCGTCACCGTCGCCGCCGACGGCACGCTGACCGTGCGCGACTCCGGCTCCACCAACGGCACCACCCTGGACGGCCGGCCGGTCGGCGAGCGGCCCCGTACGCTGCCGCTCGGCGCCGAGCTGCGTCTCGGCGAGTCGGTGCTCCGGGTGGTCCTCGACGACGGCGTGTCCGGAGGGGGTCTGCCCGGCGGGGGCGGCACGGGCGAGCGCACCCACCCCACCCACCGGGGCGAGGCGGCCGGGGCGACCATTCCGGGCCAGTCCGCGCGCGGCGGGGCGGGAACCGGCCGGGAACGGCCCGCTCCCGGGGGCGCGAGCGACCTCGTCAGCGAGCCGACCACCGGACATCCGGCCCGCAGGCGACCCGGCTGGAACCTTCGCCGTCCGGACGGCGCCGAGCCGGGTCACCCCGCCCGGTCGACAAGTCCGGCGGGCGCGACGGTCTCCGGCAGCGGGAGGGGCCCGGCCGGCGCACCGGCACCCCGCGGGTCCGGCCGGGAACGCTGGCCGGACCCGGCGACACTGCTGCTGGCCGCCGTCGAGTCCCACGCCCCGCTCTGGGAACGCGACGCGGCCCACCGGGACGCCCTGACCGTCCGGCTCGGCTCCGGGCAGCGCGCCGCCGGGCCGCTGGTCCCGGTCACGGTCGGCCTCTCGGCCGCCGGTTCGCTGGGCCTGGCCGGGCCGCGCCCCCGGCTGCGAGCGCTGGCCCGCGCCGCCGTGGCCCAGCTGGCGGCCCTGCACCCGCCCAGCGCCGTGGAGTTGGTGACGATCGCTCCGGGCTGCGCCACGGAGTGGGCGTGGACGGGCTGGCTGCCGCACACCCGTCCGACCACGCAGCCCTGCCACCGGCTGCTGGCCTTCGACCACGAACAGGCCGCCGCGCGGGTCGCCGAGCTGATCGCCCGGCTGCCCTCGCCCGGCGGGCCGGGGCACGGGCGGAGCGTGCGGCCCGGTTCCCCGGAGCGGCGCACCGTCGTGCTGGTCGACGGTGACCTCGCCGGTGAGCGGCTCCGGGGGGACCTGGCCCGGCTGGCGGCCGAGGGCCCGGCCGCGGGCGTCCATCTGCTCTGCCTGGCCGAGGCGCCGGCCGCCACCCCCGCCTCGCCTGTCACCGACACGGTCACCGCCGCCCAGCACGCCCTGCCCGCGTTCGCGGCGTGCGGCATGCGCGGGGTACTGGCGGGCGAGGTCGCGACCTCGCTGAGGCTGCTGCTCCCGGACGGCGAGGCCGGTCCGCCGGCCACCATGGACGGGGTGTCCGGCGCCTGGGCGGAACGGCTGGCCCGCGCGCTGGCGCCGCTGCGCGAGGCGACCGGGGGCGACGCAGAGCCGCTTCCGGAGTCGGCACGGCTGCTGGATGTCCTCCGGCTGCCCCGCGTCACTCCGGCGGCGCTCCGCACCCGCTGGGAGGCGACCGAAGGGCTGCCGCTGGTTCTGGGCTCTGCGGTCGACGGCCCGCTCGCCACCGATCTGGCGGCGGCGCCGGGGCCGCTGCTCGTCGAGGGGCCGGCCCGCTCGGGCCGCACCGAGCTGCTGTGCTCCCTGGCGGCCTCGCTCTGTGCGACGGCGGGGCCGCGAGGGCTCTCGCTGCTCCTGGTGGACGGCCCCGACGAGGGGCTCGCACCGTGCGCGGAGCTGCCCCAGGTGAGCGAGCGGCTGCGCACGACCGACCCGGTGCGCATGCGGACCTTCGCGCAGGCACTGCGCGCCGAACTGAACCGCCGGGCGGCGCTGCTGGGCGAGGGACCGTTCGAGACCTGGACGGGTGAGCCGGCGGCTGCGCCGCTGCGCGTGGTCGGCCCACGCCGTGGCGAGGACCACGGCGCGGGTACGGCGGCGCCCTGCGCGCCGGAGGGCACGGACCCGCTGCCGCGGTTGGTGGTGATCGCCGACGACGTCGCCGCGCTGCGCGCCCCGGCGCTCGGGGCGCCGGGCCGGCCTGCGGCGGGTTCGGTGGTGCGGGTGCTGGACGCCGTGGTGCGGGAGGGGGGCCGGCTCGGTGTGCATCTGATCGCCGCCGACGAGGCGGCCTCGGCGCCCGGAGCGTTGCGGATCCGGCTCACCGGCCTCCCGCCGGGCCGGGCCGAGCTGGTCGGTGCCGGAGGCGGCATACCGTTCCAGGCCGGCCGGGTGACCGGCCGCATTCCGCGCACGGCGACGCTGCGGCCGTCGGTGGCGGCGCTGGACTGGGCGCGGCTCGGTGACCGGCCGGCCCGCCGACCGGTGCGCGAGCTGGGCAACGGGCCGACGGACATCGCCCTGCTGGCCAGCGCGGCGACCGCCGCCGCGCGTTCCGAGGCGGCTCCGGCGGCCTCCAACGCGTGAGCCCGACGCCTGGTCCCCGTAACGGACACATCACGAATGAGGTGTTGAGAAGTTAAACGCTCTTGCCTGTGACGCCTGAGCAGCGTAGGAACGGCTAGCAGCGCGGGAGCGAGTCTCGGCATGCCTTCGGGGCGTTCCAGGTCCGTACCTGCGCGTTATCGATGAAGCGACGATGGTTCACAGGTAAAAAGGGCGGTCATCATGAACAGCGCCATCCGTTCCAGCCGTAGGACACGGCATCTCGGCCAGATCGCGGCGGTCGCCACCGCCGCGGCCCTGGTCCTCACGGCATGCGGCAGCGACGACAGCGGCGGCGGGTCCGGTGGCGGTGGCGGCGGTGGTGACAACGGCGCCTCGCTGGACCTGCCGGACCTCAGCGGCGAGACCCTGGAGGTCGCCGCGGTGTGGACCGGCGCCGAGCAGTCCAACTTCATGGCGGCCATCGCCGACTTCGAGGAGCAGACCGGCGCCAAGGTCAGCTTCGTGCCGACCGGCGACAACCTGTCGACGTTCATCGGCCAGAAGATCGACGGCGGCGCGGCCCCCGACGTGGCGATCGTGGCCCAGGTCGGCGTGGTGCACGAGTTCGCCGACAAGGGCTGGCTCGCCCCGGTGGGCGCCCTGGCCGAGGAGCAGCTGGCGGAGAACTACGACGCGGGCTGGCGCGACCTCGGCGCCTACGAGGGCGAGCAGTACGGCGTGTACGTCAAGGCCGCCAACAAGTCCCTGGTCTGGTACAACAACACCGCGTTCACCAACGCCGGTGTCGAGCCGCCGACCACCTGGGACGAGTTCGTGGCGACCGCGGGCACCGTCTCCGACTCGGGCGTGGACCCGGTCTCCGTCGGCGGCGCCGACGGCTGGACCCTGACCGACTGGTTCGAGAACATCTACCTCTCGCAGGCCGGCCCGGAGCTGTACGACCAGCTGGCCGCGCACGAGATCCCGTGGACCGACGAGTCGGTGACCGAGGCGCTCACCACCCTGGGCGAGCTGTTCGGCCAGGAGCGGCTGCTGGCGGGCGGCAGTGCCGGCGCGCTGCGCACCGACTTCCCGACCTCGGTGACCCAGACCTTCGCCGACCTGGAGGCCCCGTCGGCCGCCATGGTCTACGAGGGCGACTTCGTCGCCTCGGTGATCAGCGACTCCACCGACGCCGTCGTGGGCGAGGACGCGCTGGTCTTCCCGTTCCCGGCGGTCGGTGACGACTCCCCCGTGGTCAGCGGCGGCGACGTCGCCGTGGCGCTCTCCCCCGACACCGGCGAGGCGACCGAGGCCCAGGAGGCGCTGATGGCGTTCCTGGCCTCGACCGACGCGGCCGCCACCTGGGCGGGCCAGGGCGGGTTCCTCTCGCCGAACAAGGCGCTCGGCTTCGACGCCTACCCGGACGACGTGCAGCGTGAGATCGCCGAGGCGCTGATCTCCGCCGGTGACGACTTCCGCTTCGACATGTCCGACCTGGCCCCGGCCGCCTTCGGTGGCACCACCGGGCAGGGCATGTGGCAGGCGCTGCAGGACTTCCTGCGCGACCCCGAGGACATCGAGGGCGTCCAGGAGTACCTGGAGTCGCAGGCGGCCGCCGCCTACGGCGACTGATCCGCGGGCGGACTGCCGACCATGGCGAAAGGCCCAGCCATGTTCCGGGGACGTCCCTGGATCGTGGCCTCGTTCCTGCTGCCGGCGCTGCTGCTCCTGGGCGCGCTGGTGGTCTATCCGATCATCTTCTCTCTCTACCGAAGCCTCTTCGACGCGTCCGGTGACGGGTTCGTCGGTTTCGGCAACTACCAGTCGCTGTTCACGGACCCGGCGATCAGAAAGGCGTTGCAGAACAACCTCATCTGGATCGCGGTGGCGCCCGCTGTCGCCACCGGACTCGGCTTGATCTTCGCGGTCCTGACCGAGCGGATCCGCTGGGCGACCGCGTTCAAGTTGTTGATTTTCATGCCCATGGCGATCTCCATGCTGGCCGCGGGCATCATCTTCCGGCTCGTCTACGAGGCGGACCCGGACCGGGGCGTGGCCAACGCGGTCGCGGTCTCGGTGCACGACACCTTCTCGGAGGGCGCGCCGTGGCCGGGCGCCCATCCGCGCCCCGACGACGGCATGTCGGAGGAGCCGGACGGCGCGATCGTGCTGGACCAGGCGGTCTCCGCGGGTGACTCCGTGCTGCTCCCGCTGGTGCGGGTGGCGCCGCCGGCCGTGGCCGACGCCGAACAGGCGGTGCCCGCCGCGTCGTCCTCGGACGGGGTCACGGGCACCGTCTGGCTCGACTTCACCCAGGGCGGTGGTGGCGAGCCCGGGGTGATCGACGACGGTGAGAAGGCCCTGGCCGGGATCACCGTGCAGGCGGTCCAGGACGGCTCGGTGGTGGCGTCCGCCACCACGCAGGCCGACGGCACCTTCTCGTTGCCCGCCGAGGCGGACGGGGCCCAGCTGCGGCTGGCCGCGTCCAACTTCGCGGCCAGCTACAACGGTGTCGACTGGCTCGGCCCGTCGCTGGTGACGCCGGCGATCATCGGCAGCTACGTGTGGATGTGGGCCGGCTTCGCGATGGTGCTCATCGCGGCCGGACTGGCCGGTGTGCCCCGGGAGATCATGGAGGCCGCCCGGGTGGACGGCGCCAACGAGTGGCAGGTGTTCCGCCGGATCACCGTGCCACTGCTCGCCCCGGTCCTCGGGGTGGTGATGGTGACGTTGATGATCAACGTGCTGAAGGTCTTCGACCTGGTGCTGATCATCGCGCCCGGGTCGGTCCAACCCGACGCCAACGTGCTGGCGCTCCAGCTGTACACGGTGTCCTTCGGCGCCGGATCGAACCAGGGCCTGGGCTCGGCGATCGCGATCTTCCTGCTGCTGCTGGTGATCCCGGTGATGATCGTCAACGTGCGCCGGCTGCGTAAGGAGGCCCAGCGATGAAGACTTCCGTCGCGTCGCGCATCGCGTCGTTCGCCTCCGGGGGCCTGGTCCGGGCGGTGCTGATCGTCCTGGCCCTGCTGTGGCTGATGCCCACCGCCGGACTGCTGCTGTCCTCGTTCCGCGACCCGCGGGACATGGCCTCCAGCGGCTGGTGGACGGTCTTCACCGACCCCGGCCAGCTGACCGGGGCCAACTACACGGAGATCCTCCAGAACGACGCCATCACCGGCTCGTTGTGGACCACCGCGCTCATCACCGTGCCCGCCACCCTGCTGGTGCTGGTCCTCGGCGCGATGGCCGCCTACGCCTTCGCGTGGCTGGACTTCCCCGGCCGGGACTGGTGGTTCATCGGCGTGGTGGCACTGCTGGTGGTGCCGATCCAGGTGGCGCTGATCCCGGTCGCGCGTCTGTTCAACACGCTCGGCCTGTTCGAGACCACCTTCGGCGTGGTGATCTTCCACGCCGCGTTCGGTCTGCCGTTCGCGATCTTCCTGCTGCGCAACTTCTTCGCGGAGATCCCGCGGGAGCTGCTGGAGGCCGCGCGGCTGGACGGCGCCGGTGAGCTGCGGCTCTTCACCCGGGTGGTGCTGCCGCTGGGCGGTCCCGCCATCGCCGCGCTGGCGATCTTCCAGTTCATGTGGGTGTGGAACGACATGCTGGTGGCGCTGGTGTTCGCCGACCCCAGCTCGCCGCCGATGACGGTGGCGCTGCAGCAGCAGATGCGGCAGTTCGACTCCAACATCGACGTGCTGGCGCCCGGCGCCTTCCTGTCGATGCTGGTGCCGCTGGCGATCTTCTTCGCGTTCCAGAAGCAGTTCGTCGCGGGGATGATGGGCGGCGCGGTGAAGTAGCCCGCCCCCGTCCGGGCCGAAGCGTCGCCCCGGCCCCGTGACCAGGGATGCCCGTTCACTCTCAGGAGTGAACGGGCATTCCGCGTCTCCGGGCCCGGCGCGGCTGCGTACCGGATCGTCGACAGTCCGGTGATGCCTCCTTTGACAAAGGCTGGGAAGGAGTACCGTGCCGATGTGTACCGCACCGGGTCATCCGGCCGGATCGTGCCCGAAACGGCCGGAACCCCTGGTGACGTACGGCACACTGACGGAAATCGGTGACGTTTCGAAAGTCGCCGCCCGACGAGGCCGTCCTCGTACGTGACGGGCGGCGCCCGTGGGAGGAGAACCGGTGCGATGAGCGCACAACCCGAGCAGGACGGTGGCCAGGCGGGTGGTCCCGTCCGTAACCCGGAGGCGTCGAGCCTGGTCGCCCTGTACCGCAAGCTGGTGCCCGTGGCGGCACGGCGTGCGGTGGCCGGAAGATCCTCGCTGCGGCTGCGCTCGGCTGTGAAGCGCTCGCTGACCCTGTCGCAGGCGGTCCCCGACCGGATCGCCGAGCGCCGGGCGGCACTGGCGCTGCGCCGCGCCCCACAGGTGTACGCGGCGAAGGGCCGCCGTCTGGTGACGGTGAACCGGCGCCCCAAGGCAGCGCATGTGCGCGCCTACCCCTCTCCGCTCCAGGCCCAGGCCCAGGCGACGGAGTGGATCTGCGACGCGCTGGACCAGGCCGGCGTCGACCACTTCGTGGTCCGCGGCACCGACCCGGCCGCCGGCTGCGTGGGAGTGCCCGCCGACCGCCGGGCCGAGGCCCTGGCCGCCCTGACCGCCCTGTGCTCCCGCACCGCCGGCTACCTGGTGGCCGAGCAGACCCGCCGGGCGGGCCCCCGCACCACCCCGGTCGGCGGCGCCGGCACCCGCCGTCAGCTGCAGGCACGGGTGATACGCCTCTGCTGGTACTTCACCGACGAGCACGGCACGGCGTCGATCGGTGACCGCTTCGGCTGCGACATCGAGTTCTGGCCCGCGGACGGCCTCGGCGGGCTGACGGCGCCCCGCCCCAACCGCTGCACGGACGAGGTGCCGCCCGACGAGGAGCGCGTCACCGTTCCGCTCGCCCGGGTGAGCCCGCTGCTGGCCCGGGACGCCGCGGCCGACGTCAAGGTCCGCACCCTCCCCGAGTTCGCCCACCCGCTGCCCGACGACATCCGCTTCCCCGTGGACGCCGTGTACACATGGGTCGACGGGTCCGACCCGGCGTGGCTGCGGCGCCGTGCCGAGTTCTCCGGCGAGGGCTATCACGAGGAGGCCGCCAACGCGGCGCGCTTCCTCAGCCGGGACGAGCTGCGGTACTCGCTGCGCTCCCTCGCCCAGTACGCACCGTGGATCAACCACGTGTACCTGGTGACCGACGACCAGACGCCGGAGTGGCTGGACACCGACCACCCCGGGATCACCGTCGTCAGCCACCGCGAGATCTTCCGCGACCCCTCGGTCCTCCCGACGTTCAACTCGCACGCCATCGAAAGCCAGTTGCACCACATCGAGGGGCTGTCCGAGCACTTCCTCTACCTCAACGACGACGTCTTCCTCGGCCGCCTGGCGACCCCGCAGGACTTCTTCCTCGCCAACGGGCTGTCGAAGTTCTTCCTCTCCAAGGCGCACGTGCCCTTCGGCCGCCCCTCCAGCGAGGACGTACCGGTGTCGGTGGCGGGCAAGAACAACCGCGCCGTGATCGAGGAACGATTCGGCAGCGTCATCACGCAGAAGATGAAGCACGTGCCGCACGCCCTGCAGCGCAGCGTGCTGGAGGAGATCGAGGAGGAGTTCGCCGAGCGGCACCGCGACACCGCGGCCAACCGGTTCCGCGAGCTCAACGACCTGTCGGTGACCTCCTCGCTGCACCACTACTACGCGTTCCTCACCGGCCGCGCGGTGCCGGGCGACATGGTCTACAACTACTTCGACATGGCGCACCCGCACACCCCGGCGCGACTCGGCCGGTTGCTGGCGGCCCGCGACCGAGCGGTGTTCTGCCTCAACGACACGGTCTCCAGCGAGGCGGACCTCGACCAGCAGCTCGCCGTGATGCAGCCCTTCCTCCAGGCGTACTACCCGTTCGCCAGCCCCTTCGAGCGGGTCAGCAGCGGCGCCGACGGGGCCGCCCCGGACTCCCGGTCACCGGCCGACGCCGGCGGCCCGGCGCCCGCACCGCCCGTCCCCGCCGGCGGCTGACAGCCGCCCGCGAGAGCCGGGCCGGCGACACCGCGGCCCGGCCCGGTCACCCGGGCATCCCCCGACCGGCCGTTCACCCGGCCGGGGGACGCGCCGGGCGGCTCGGAATACGCGGCGCGGGGCGGCGAGTTGGTCCCGACATGACGGAGACCTCTTTCGACCCGCACGCGCTGCTCGCGGAGAGCCGCCTCGGCGTCCTCGCCACCCTCAGGTCCGACGGCCGCCCCCAGCTCTCCCCGGTGACACCCGCCTACGACCGCGACGCCGGAGTCATCCGCGTCTCCACCTCGGCGAGGACCGCGAAGGCGGCCAACCTCCGCCGGGACCCCCGGGCGGCGCTGGAGGTGACCGGGCCGGACGGCTGGGAGTGGGCGACCGCCGAGGGCACGGTCACCCTCGACGGGCCGGGAACCGACCCGCACGGACCGGAGGTGCAGGCGCTGGTGGACTACTACCGGGCGGCCGCGGGCGAGCACCCCGACTGGGACGAGTACCGGGCGGCGATGGTCGCCGACCGCCGGGTGCTGATCACGCTCACGGTCGACCACGTCTACGGCGCGCGGGTCCGCTGACCAAGGGGCACCGCTGACCAAGGGGCACCACCGGCCGAGGGCCCCGCTGATCAAGGGCCCGCCGGTCAACGGCGTCGCGATCAACGGCCCGCCGGTCAACGGCGCGGCGCCCACGCGCCCACGCGCCCGCCGGTCAACGGCGCGGCGCCCACGCGCCCACCGGTCAGCGGTGGGCGCGCAGCCGTAGCCGCCAGGGCAGCAGCGCCGCCTCGACCTGGACGGCCGCCGACATCTTGGAGGCGCCCGCCCGCCGTTCCGTGAAGGTGATCGGCACCTCCACGGGCCGGCAGCCACGTCGCAACGCCCGGTACTTCAGCTCCATCTGGAAGGCGTACCCGGCGCTGCCGGCGGTGCCCGGCCGCAGGGCGCGCAGCGTCTGCGCACTCCACAGGTTGAACCCGCCGGTCAGGTCCCGGACCCGCGAGGCGAGCACCGCCTGGGCGTAGAGGTTGGCGCAGCCGGAGAGCAGCCGCCGGTGCAGCCCCCACTCGGCGGAGAGGGCACCACCCGCGACATAGCGGCTGCCGATCACCAGCCCCGCCCCGGTGGAGCGCGCCACCCCGAGCATCGCCGGGACGACGGCCGTCGGGTGGCTGCCGTCGGCGTCCATCTGCAGGACGTAGCCCGCGCCGTCGGCGAGCGCCTGCCGCATCCCGGCCGCGTAGGCACGGCCCAGCCCGGCCTTGCCGGGGCGGTGCAGCACCGCCATCCGGGGACGGCCGGGGGCGTTGTGGCGCAGCGCGAGGCGTTCGGCGAGCCGTCCGGTCCCGTCCGGGCTGGCGTCGTCCACCACCAGCAGCCGGAGCCCCGGCAGCGGCAGTGCCAGCAGGGCGTCGGCGACCACCGGGAGGGTCAGCGCCTCGTTGTACGTCGGCATGACGACGGTCAGCGGCGTCGCCGCCCATTCGGCGGGCAGGGGCAGCGGTGTACGGCGCCGCACCCGGCCGGCGCGGGGCACGGCCCCGGACCAGCCCGGCAGCGCTGTGGGGCCGGTCCCCGTGGTGGTACGCGCGGGCTTCATACGGTCACGGTAGGCAGCGGAGCGCGATCCCACCCGCCGGATGGGCGGTACGGGTGACGCGACGCCCGGCACCGCGCCGGCCCCGGGCGGATGCCCGGGGCCGGCGCGGTCTGTGTGGGCGCGCGCCGTGCGGCGCGCGCCCACGCCGTCAGCGGTTGCTGCGCAGCAGGGTGCGCATGGTGCGCATCGCGACCGAGAGGTTGGCCAGGTCGAAGGTGTCCGACTCCTGGATCTCCCGCAGCGTGGCGCGGGCGCGGCCCAGGATGGCCTGGTTGCGCTCGCTCCAGGCGGCGACCCGCTGCTCCGGGTCGTCGTTGCTGTCACCGGCCGAGAGCACGTCGGCGGTGATCAGCTGGTGCGCCGCGTACAGGTCCTCCCGGATCGCGGTGCGGGCCATCGACTGCCAGCGGTCGGCTCGCGGCAGCTCGCTGATCCGGTCCTGGAGGCGGGAGATGCCCAGCTGGTCGGCGAGGTGGTAGTAGACCTGCGCCACGTCCAGCAGTTCGCGCCCGGTGCGGTCCGCGACGGCGACCACGTCCAGCGCGGGGAAGGCCGCGGAGAACCCGGCGACCTGCTGGGCCAGTTCGCCCGGGACGCCGCTCTCGACCAGTTCGTCGTGGACCGAGGTGTGCCATTCGAGGTCCTGGCCGCGCAGCAGCTTGGGCAGCTCCTGCCAGACCTGCCCGACCCGGCCCGCGAAGAAGTCGATCGTCTCGGCCAGTTGCAGCGGCTGCGGACGGTTGTTCAGCAGCCAGCGGGCACCGCGCTCGACCATCCGCCGCGAGTGCAGCCGGATGCGGGTGAGCATCTGGGCGTCGACCTGGTTGTCCAGCCGCTCGGCCGTGTCCCAGATCAGGTTGAGCGCGAAGATGGCGCGGGCGGCGGTGTGCGCGCGCACGATCTCCTCGACGGAGGCGCCGGACTCCTCGCGCATCCGGTGCACGAACGACGAACCACCCACGTTGATGGTGTCGTTGACCAGCATCGTGTTGATGATCTCGCGCCGAAGCGCGTGGCTCTCCACGCCCTCGGGGAACCGCTCGCGGAGCGCCGTGGGGAAGTAGAGCTGAAGCAGGCCCTGGGAGTACGGGTCGTCCGGCAGGCCGGTGCCCATCAGCTCCTCGGTGATGGCGAGCTTGGAGTACGCCAGCAGCACGGCCAGTTCGGGCTGGGTGAGCCCTTCTCCGCTGTGCAGCCGCTCGTGGATCTGCTCGTCGTCCGGCAGGAACTCCAGCCGGCGGTCGAGCCGTCCGTCCGCCTCCAGCTGGCGGATCAGCCGCTGGTGGGCGAGGAGCAGTCCGGGCGATGTAGCCATGTCGTTGGCCTGGGCGACGTTCTGCGCGTAGTTGTTGCGCAGCACGATGGTGCCGACCTCGTCGGTCATCCGGGCCAGCAGCTTGTTGCGCTGCTTGATGGTGAGGTCGCCGTTGGCGACCACGCCGTTGAGCAGGATCTTGATGTTCACCTCGTGGTCGGAGGTGTCGACGCCCGCGCTGTTGTCGATGGCGTCTGTGTTGCAGTGGCCGCCGCGTTCGGCGAACTCGATCCGGCCCAGCTGCGTCATGCCGAGGTTGCCGCCCTCGCCGACGACCTTGGCGCGGACCTCGCGGCCGTCGACGCGGATCGCGTCGTTGGCGCGGTCCCCGGCGTCGGCCTGGCTCTCGTGGGAGGACTTGACGTAGGTGCCGATGCCGCCGTTCCACAACAGGTCGACGGGGGCGCGCAGCACCGCCTGCATCAGCTCGGCGGGCGGCATCGCCACCGTCTTGCCGGCAATGCCCAGGGCCGCGCGCACCTGCGGGGTGATCGGGATGGACTTGGCGCTGCGGGAGTGGACCCCGCCGCCCTTGGAGATCAGCGAGGTGTCGTAGTCCGCCCACGAGGAGCGGGGCAGGTCGTACAGCCGCTGGCGCTCGGCGAAGGAGGACGCCGCCTCGGGGTCGGGGTCGATGAAGATGTGGCGGTGGTCGAAGGCGGCGACCAGCCGGATCCGGTCGGAGAGCAGCATGCCGTTGCCGAAGACGTCACCGGACATGTCGCCGATGCCGGCGACGGTGAACTCCTCGGTCTGGGTGTCGTGGCCCAGTTCGCGGAAGTGCCGCTTCACCGACTCCCAGGCGCCGCGCGCGGTGATGCCCATGCCCTTGTGGTCGTAGCCCGCGGAGCCGCCGGAGGCGAAGGCGTCCCCGAGCCAGAAGCCGTAGGACTGGGCGACCTCGTTGGCGATGTCGGAGAAGGTCGCGGTGCCCTTGTCGGCGGCGACGACCAGGTAGGTGTCGTCCCCGTCGTGGCGCACCACCTGACGCGGCGGCACGACATCGCCGTCGACCAGGTTGTCGGTGATGTCCAGCAGGCCGGAGATGAAGGTGCGGTAGCAGGCGATGCCCTCGGCGAGCCAGGCGTCGCGGTCGGTACCCGGTTCGGGGAGCCGCTTGGCGACGAACCCGCCCTTGGCGCCGACCGGCACGATGACGGTGTTCTTGACCTCCTGCGCCTTCACCAGGCCGAGGATCTCGGTGCGGAAGTCCTCCCGCCGGTCGGACCAGCGCAGCCCGCCGCGGGCGACCTTGCCGAAGCGCAGGTGGACGCCCTCGACGCGCGGCGAGTACACCCAGATCTCGTACGCGGGGCGGGGCTCGGGCAGGTCCGTGATGGCCTGCGGGTCGAGCTTCATCGACAGGTACGGGCGGGGCGCGCCGTCGTCGTCGGTCTGGAAGTAGTTGCAGCGCAGCGTGGCGTTGATGACGGTGCGGAACGCCCGGAGGATGCGGTCCTCGTCCAGGTTGGAGACCTGGTCCAGCGCGCCGTCCAGCTCCTCCAGGATGCCGTCGGTCAGCTCCCGTCCGGCGGTCTGCCGTTCGGGGTTGAGCCGGGCCTCGAAGAGGGAGACCAGCAGCCGGGTGGTGTGGACGTTCTTGCGGAGCGTCTCCTCCATGTTCTCGCGCGAGAACCGGGCGCCGGCCTGCCAGAGGTACTTGGCGTAGGCGCGCAGCACCATGGACTGGCGCCAGGTGAGCCCGGCGGCCAGCACCAGGGCGTTGATGCCGTCGTTCTCGGCGGCGCCCGTCCAGGCGGCGGAGAAGGCGTCCTGGAAGCGCTCGCGGGTGTCGCTGGTGAGCCCGGAGGCGAGGTGTTCGGGGATGCGCAGCCCGAAGTCGTAGATCCATGCGGTGGAGCCGTCGGTGGGGCGCAGCTCGTAGGGCCGCTCGTCGACGACCTCCACGCCGAGGCAGTGCAGCACCGGCAGCACGGCGGAGAGCGAGACCGGGGCGCCGGTGCGGTAGATCTTGAGGCGGCGTTCGCCGGGTGCGGCGCTGACCGGCTCGTAGAGGCTGAGCGCGAAGGCGTGGTCGGAGTCGGCGGTGACTCCGGTACCGGCCGGCGCGTCGCCGGGCTGGTCGAGTTCGAGGACGTACTGGAGGTCGGCGACGGCCGCGCGGGGCGGGAAGTCCGCCTTGTACCCCTCGGGGAAGGCGTTGTGGAACCGGCGGCCGACCTCGGCGGCCTGTTCCTCGCCGCACTCCGCGAGCAGCGCCTCGGTGAAGCCGTCCGTCCAGGAGCGGGACGCCTCGGCGAGGCGGGTCTCGATCCGGTCGACGTCGGCGTCGGTCAGCTCGGCCAGTTCGGTGCCGGGTGCGATCCGGATGACGAAGTGCAGCCGGGACAGAACCGATTCGGTGTTCCAGGCGGTGAAGTCGACGTTGGCGCCGCCCAGTTCCTCGGAGAGGATGTCGACCAGCCGCAGCCGCACCGAGGTGGTGTAGCGGTCGCGCGGCAGGTAGACCAGCGCCGAGTAGTAGCGGCCGTACTCGTCCTGGCGCAGGAAGAGCCGCAGCCGGCGGCGTTCCTGGAGCTGGAGGACGGCGGTGGCGATGGCACGCAGCGTCTCCACCGGCGTCTGGAACAGCTCGTCACGCGGGTAGGTCTCCAGGATCTGGAGCAGGTCGCGTCCGCTGTGGCTGTCGGGAGCGAACCCGGCGGCGGCCAGCACCTCGGAGACCTTGCGGCGGATCACCGGGACGCGCCGAACCGACTCGGTGTAGGCCGCGGAGGAGAACAGCCCGAGGAAGCGGCGCTCGCCGGTGACGTTGCCGTCCTCGTCGAAGGTCTTGACGCCGACGTAGTCCAGGTAGGAGCGGCGGTGGACGGTGGCCCGGCTGTTGGCCTTGGTCAGCACCAGCACCCGCGGCTCGCGGGCCTTGGCACGGGCCGCCGCCGACAGCCGGCTGAACGCCGGGGAGGCCGCCGAGGCGGGGCGCTCGACGCCGGGGTGGTAGGGCGGATTGCCCTCGACGTAGTGGGTGGGGTCGGAGCGCAGCACGCCCAGTCCGCTGCCGGGGACGGCGGTGAGCAGGTCGTTCTGGCCGCCGTTGTCCTCGCGGTCCAGGCGGTACTCGCGGTAGCCGATGAAGGTGAAGTGGTCGGCGGCCAGCCAGCGCAGCAGCTCCCGCGCCTCCTCGACCTCCTGGCCCGCGACATGGTCGCCGGGCACGTCCCCCGGCAGGCTGTCGGCGATGCTGAGTGCCCGCTCCCGCATCTTCTGCCAGTCCTCGACGGATTCGCGGACGTCGCTGAGGACCCGGCGCAGGTCTCCCTCGATCTCCTTGAGGTCGTCGCGGTCGGTCTCGCGGTCGATCTCGACGTGGATCCACGACTCGATGACGGCGTCCGGCGGAAGGTCGTCCGGGTGGTAGTTGGTGGCGCTCTCGCCGTACGGGTCGCGGCCGACGTCCAGGACTTCGAGCAGCTTGCCGGTGATGTCACGGCGCACGATCATCTGCGGGTGGACGACGATGTGGATGCCGCGGTCCTGGCGGGACAGCTCGTTGGTGACGGAGTCCACGAGGAAGGGCATGTCGTCGGTGACCACCTCGACGACCGTGTGGCTGCACGTCCAGCCCATCTCGTCCACCGTCGGGGTGTAGACCCGGACGTTGGCGGTGCCCTGGGGGCGGGTGTCGGCGAGCCGGAAGTGGGAGAGGGCGGCGCCGTAGACGTCCACCGGGTCGCGGCCGGCGAGGTCCTCGGGGGCGACGAACAGGTAGTAGCGCTGCAGGTAGGCGCGGAGCGCGGCCGCGTCCATACCGTGCGAGGGCTGGCCGCCGGCCGGCCCCCGGGCCGCGACGTCGGCGGCCCGCTCCAGTTGTTCGGCCTTGCCTTCATCCAGCTTGGTGTGCATACCTCGGGCTCCTGTCACGCGCCGTTGCGGGACGTGGTTGTCGGGATGTCGGTCGGTGGTGTCGGTTCGGGGCCGGTCCGGTGGGGCGTCACCCGGGTCGACATCGGCCGTCCTGTGGCCTCGCGGTGCTCCTGCCCGCGGGCGGGATCGGCGGTCCGCTCGCCGCGCCGTCACGGGCGCCGGTGGGAGCCGGTACGGCGGGGGAGGCGACGCTGCCCCCGGCGGTTATCGCACTGATCACGCCGCAAGGCTATCGTCTCGCGGTGGGGCGGGGGACATGGCCGCTCTGGGCAAATCGGGGCACGGATATTGGCCCTTCCGGACAGAAACGCGTCACCCCGGCGCGTGTCCCGCGGCGGCGCACCGGCCTCAGCCGACCAGTTCCCGGGCGACGCGCACCGCGTCGCCGAGGGTGTCCACCACCGGCACCCCGACCCGCTCCAGACTGGCGCGGCTGTGCGAACCCCCGGTGTAGAGAACGGCCTTGGCGCCCGCGTGGGCGGCGGCCAGCGCATCGTCCGCGGCGTCCCCGATGACCACCGTACGGGCGGGCGCCACGCCCGGCAGCCCGGAGACGTGACGGGTCATCGCGGCCGCCTTGCCGAGTCTGGTGCCGCCACCGTGGTCCCCGTCGACGCAAAGGAAGTGGGAGCCGATGCCCAGCCGGCTGATCCAGGGCAGCAGTCGGTCGTGCGGCGCCAGCGAGCAGACCGACTGCGTTCCGCCCTCGGCGACCCAGCCCGCCAGCAGTTCGGCGCTGCCGTCGGTGAGGGCGGCCCGTTCGGAGCGGGCGAAGTAGTGGCGGTGGAAGGTGCCGTCCATCACCTCCCACTCGGCGGGGGTCGGCACCCGGCCGAGCAGCCGCTGGTAGAAGCGCGGGATGGGAACGCAGAACAGCTCGCGGTAGCGCTCCAGCGTGATCGGCGGTATGCCGATCTCCTGGAAGGAGGCGTTGGTGGCCTCCAGGACGACGTCGATGTCGTGCAGCAGGGTGCCGTTCCAGTCCCACACGATGTGGGCCCCGGCCCGGGCGGCTTCGGTGGCCTCGGTGGTCGTGGCGGTCGTCTCGGTCGCTGCTGCGGCCGTCGCGGTCGCGATGACGGCCGCGGCGGATGTTCCGGCGGGCGGCGCTCCGTTCTCCATCCCATGACCGTACGGGAACCCACCGACAGCGCGCTCGGTGATAACCGCCGCACGGGTCCCCGTGGCATCAGGAACGGTCACACCAGGGTGTCGATCTCCTGGACGCCGTACCAGAGCAGTTCGTGGTCGGCGGCACCGTCCACGGCGATCCGGGCGTCCTCATCGCCCTTCGCGGCGGCCTCCAGCGCCCCGACGGCGGCGGCCACGTCCTCGGCGGCCTCGTCGGCGTCCACGTGCACGGCGGCCACCTCCGCGAGGGTGACGGGCCGGTCGACGGTGACCTCTCCGAGGGTCTCCGCGTCCAGGGCGCGGTCCGGGTCGGCGTGCGCGTCGCGCGGCCCGACCTCGACCGCCACCACCACGCGCCGCGTCGGCGCTCCCGGGTCGGCCGCCAGCAGCGGCAGCACGGCCTGTGCGGCGCGGCCGAGCGCGGCGTACTCCAACTCCTCCTCGGTGCCGGAGAGATACCACTCGCGCAGGGCGGGTGTGACGGCGTAGCCGGTGAGCGGGGCGGGCGCCACCTCCCCCGAACGGTGCAGCTCGGCCAGTCCGGGCAGGGTGAGCGGGAGGTAGACGCGCATGGATATCAGAATACGTCCCGCCGGCGGAGGGGACCGGCCGGTGGTCCCCGCCGGGCGGCCGGCGCGGGCGGCGGTGCCGGGTCACCGTCTCGCGGGGTTGCGAACGATGTGATCACGTGATTACACTCCGCAGTTATTACCGATGAGTAGCTTCACGGGGAGGTCATCATGCGGGCCAGTACGCGTCGCCCGGTCACCGTCACATCGCAGCGCCGGCCCGGGCCCGGCGGCCCAGGGCGGGGCCGCCCGCTGGAGAGGCCGGCCGTCCCCGACGGCGCCCGGCCGCAGCACTGGTTCGCCCAGCGGCTGCTGCTGGTGCTGAGCGGGCAGCGCCCGGTACACAGCTTGCTGGGACACGTCCAGGGCGAGGCTTTCGACCAGCTGACCAGGCTCTCGCTCACCGCGCCGCTGGGTCCGGCGTCGGCACCGGAGGGCTGGCGGCCTCCGGCCGTCCGGCAGGTCGGCGTCTGCCGCCCCGCCACGGGAGTGCTGGAGGCGTTCGCCCGCGTCGGCTCGGACGAACGCGTCCACGCCCTGGCGTTCCGGCTGGAGCGGCGCGGCGGCAGATGGTGGTGCTGCGCCGTCGAGCTCGGCCCCCGGCCGCAACGCCGCTCACCGGCCCGCCGCTGAGCCCCGGAAACAGCGAAGGGGCCGCGTCCCACCGAAGTGGGACACGGCCCCGGGCCCGTTCACGCCCGGACGCCCGCGCGGGGCGCCTCACTCACTCACTTCTTGCGGCGACGGCCGCCCTTCTGTGCCTTGCGACGGTCCGCGCGGCTTCCGGTGCCACCGGTGGTGGCACCGCCGGCGTCGTCGAAGTCGCCCTCGACCACGCCGCCCTCGCCGTCGACCGACGGGGCGGAGAAGTGCAGCCGGTCGGTGCGCTTGGGGGCCTCCAGCCCCTTGGCCTTGATCGCGGGGCGGCCACCGGCCGGCGCCGCGTCCTGCGGGGCCTTCTCCAGCCGGTCGCCCTCGGACACCGGAACCTCCTCGACCTTCCGCTCGACCTGGACCTCCAGGTTGAACAGGTAGCCGACGGACTCCTCCTTGATGGCCTCCATCATGGCGGTGAACATGTCGAAGCCCTCGCGCTGGAACTCCACCACCGGGTCGCGCTGGGCCATCGCCCGCAGGCCGATGCCCTCCTGGAGGTAGTCCATCTCGTAGAGGTGCTCACGCCACTTGCGGTCCAGCACCGACAGCACCACGCGGCGTTCCAGCTCCCGCATGACCTCCGAGCCCAGCTCCTTCTCCCGGGCGTCGTACTGCGCGTGCACGTCCTGCTTGATCGAGTCCGCGATGAACTCGGCGGTCAGGCCCTCACGGTCACCGACGGTGTCGTCGAGCTCGTCGACGGTGACCACCACCGGGTACAGCTGCCGGAACGCGCCCCACAGCCGTTCGAGGTCCCACTCCTCCGCGAAGCCGTCCGCCGTCTCCGCCTGCACATAGGCGTCGATGGTGTCGTCCATGAAGAAGCGCACCTGCTCGTGGAGGTCCTCGCCCTCCAGCACCTTGCGGCGCTCGGCGTAGATGACCTCACGCTGCCGGTTGAGCACCTCGTCGTACTTGAGGACGTTCTTCCGGATCTCGAAGTTCTGCTGCTCGACCTGGCCCTGCGCGGAGGCGATCGCCCGCGTGACCATCTTGTTCTCGATCGGCACGTCGTCGGGCACGTTGGCCATCGACATCACCCGCTCGACCATCGCGGCCTTGAACAGCCGCATCAGGTCGTCACCCAGGGACAGGTAGAACCGCGACTCCCCCGGGTCTCCCTGACGGCCGGAACGACCGCGCAGCTGGTTGTCGATGCGCCGGGACTCGTGGCGCTCGGTGCCAAGGACGTAGAGCCCGCCGAGGTCCTTGACCTCCTCGAACTCCGTCGCCACACCGCGCTCCGCGCGCTCCAGCGCGTCGGGGAGGGCCGCCGCCCACTCCTCGATGTGCTCGACCGGGTCCAGGCCCTTGCCGCGCAGCTCGTTCTCGGCGATGTCGTCGGGGTTGCCGCCCAGCTTGATGTCGGTGCCGCGGCCCGCCATGTTGGTGGCGACCGTGACCGCGCCACGCCGGCCCGCCTTGGAGACGATCTGCGCCTCACGCTCGTGGTTCTTGGCGTTGAGGACCTCGTGCCGGACCCCGCGCTTGTCGAGCTGCTTGGAGAGGTACTCCGACTTCTCGACGGAGGTGGTACCCACCAGCACCGGCTGACCGGTGGCGTGCTTCTCCACCACGTCCTCGACCACGGCGGCGAACTTGGCCACCTCGGTGCGGTAGATGAGGTCGGCCTGGTCCACCCGCGCCAGACCGCGGTGGGTGGGGATCGGCACCACACCGAGCTTGTAGATCTGGTGCAGCTCGGCGGCCTCGGTCATCGCCGTACCGGTCATGCCCGACAGGGTGTCGTAGAGGCGGAAGTAGTTCTGGAGGGTGATCTTGGCGAGGGTCTGGTTCTCGTCCTTGATCTTCACACCCTCCTTCGCCTCGATCGCCTGGTGCATGCCCTCGTTGTAGCGGCGGCCGGCGAGCGTACGGCCGGTGTGCTCGTCGACGATCACGACCTCGCCGTCCACGACGACGTAGTCCTTGTCCGCCTTGTAGAGCTCCTTGGCCTTGATCGCGTTGTTGAGGTAGCCGACCAGAGGGGTGTTCACCGACTCGTAGAGGTTGTCGATGCCCAGCCAGTCCTCGACCTTGGCGACGCCCGCGTCGTGGATGGCGACGGTGCGCTTCTTCTCGTCCACGTCGTAGTCGCCGGTCTCGGTGATCTGCCGCGTCGGCTGGGCGGGCTCGCCCTTCTCCAGGCGCTTCACCAGCTTCGAGAAGTCCGCGTACCACTTGGTGGCCTGGTCCGCCGGACCCGAGATGATCAGCGGCGTCCGCGCCTCGTCGATGAGGATCGAGTCTGCCTCGTCGACCACGGCGAAGAAGTGCCCGCGCTGGACCAGTTCCTCACGCGACCACGCCATGTTGTCGCGCAGGTAGTCGAAGCCGAACTCGTTGTTGGTGCCGTGGGTGATGTCGCAGGCGTACTGCTCGCGGCGCTTGGCCGGGGGCATCCCGCCGGTGATGCAGCCGACGGACAGCCCGAGGAAGCTGTGCACCCGGCCCATCCACTCGGAGTCACGCTGGGCGAGGTAGTCGTTCACCGTGATCTGGTGAACGCCCTTGCCCGCGAGGGCGTTGAGGTAGGCCGGGAGCGTGGAGACCAGGGTCTTGCCCTCACCGGTCTTCATCTCGGCGACATGGCCGAGGTGCATCGCCGCGCCGCCCATGATCTGGACGTCGTAGTGACGCTGACCGAGCACCCGCTTCGCCGCCTCCCGGACGGTGGCGAACGCCTCGGGCATCAGGTCGTTGAGGGTCTCGCCCTCGGCGAGACGCTCCCGGTACTCGTCGGTGAGTGCCCGCAGCTCCGCGTCCGTCAGGTTCAGGAAGTCCTCTTCAATGGAGTTGACCTGATTGGCGATGCGGTGCAGCTTGCGCAGGATCTTTCCTTCGCCTGCTCGCATGAGCTTGTTGAAGACGGACACGAGGGCTGGTCTCCTTGCCGGTCGGATGCTTGGGCGCGGCTTCCCGTCAGGGCGGGGCCCCGCCGCACCGGCCATCGTATGCGAGGGCGAAGCGGGGTGTCAGTGCTGCGCCCTACGATCCACCCTATGACTGCCGCACCCCTGGAGCTGACCACGGACGAGGCACGCCGGATCGCGCTGCGTGCACAGGGGCTGCTGGGCGCCCCCGATCGACGCGCCGGGGTCAGGGGGGTACTGCGGCACCTCGGCTCCGTGCAGCTCGACACGATCTCCGTCCTCGCCCGCTCCCACGAGCTGGTCCCCTACGCCCGGCTCGGCCCGGTCGGACGGCAGGCCGTCGAGGACGCCTACTGGTCGGGCGGCACGGCCTTCGAGTACTGGTCGCACGCGGCGTGCGTGCTGCCGATTGAGGAGTGGCCGCTGTTCTCGTTCCGCCGCCGCGAGTGCCGCGCACGGGGCCGTCGCTGGCATCACCTGGAGGACACCGGGCGCAGCCTCGACGCGATCCGCGAGCGGCTGGCCGCCGAGGGGCCGCTCACCGCGACCGAACTGGGCGGCGCGAAGAACGGCGGCCCGTGGTGGGACTGGTCCCAGAGCAAGATCGCAGTGGAGTGGCTGCTCGACACGGGCGAGGTGGTCTGCACCCGGCGCCGGGGATGGAAGCGTGTCTACGACCTCGCCGAGCGGGCGGTCCCGGACGGCCTCTTCCACGACGACCTCGACGACGCGGCCTGTCTGCGGCGGCTGGTCGCCCAGGCCGGAGCGGCGCTGGGCGTCGCCACCCAGGCGGATCTCGCCGACTACCACCGGCTCAAGGCCGCCCAGGTGCAGGCGGCGGTCGCCGACTCCGGGCTGGTCCCGGTGACGGTCGCCGGCTGGCCCGCCGGGGGCGCCCGGCATCGGGCGTGGGCCGACCCGGCGGCGCTCGCCACACCCCCGCGCGGCCGTCACCGCACCACGCTGCTCTCGCCGTTCGACTCCCTCGTCTGGGACCGCGCGCGCACCGAGCGGATCTTCGGGATGGCCCACCGCCTGGAGGCGTACACCCCCGCGCCCAAGCGCCGGTTCGGCTACTTCGCGATGCCGCTGCTGGCCGGCGGCCGGCTGGTCGCGCGGGTCGATCCGGCCCGGGAGGGCGGCACGCTGGTCGCCCGGCGGGTCACGCTGGAGGCGGAGGGAAGCGCCGCGGAACAGGTGCTGCCGGAGGTGGCGGGCGCGCTGTGGGAGGCCGCGGGCTGGGTGGGCTGCACCGAGGTCAGGATCGAGCAGATGGCACCTGCGGCCCTGCGGGAGCCACTGGTGGGCGCCGTGCGTACCGCGCCGGGGGCGCCGGCGGCCTGAGGGCCGGTGTCACCGCCGCCGGTCTCACCGCCGCCGGCGTCAGCCGTTCTCCAGGTCGAGGATCTTCTCCCGCATCGCGTAGACCACGGCCTCCATCCGGGAGTGCAGCTGAAGCTTCTCCAGGATGTTGCGCACGTGGTTCTTCACGGTGTTCTCGCTGATGAACAACACCCGCGCGATGTCACGGTTGTTCTTGCCGGTCGCGACCAGCTTGAGCACCTCCAGCTCCCGGCCGGTCAGCCGGGGCGCCGGGACCAGCCGCTGGTCCTCACCGGTGCGCTGGATCATCGACTTGAACTCGGTGAGCAGCTTCGCCGCCATCGACGGGCTGATCTGGGACTGGCCGTCGGCCACCGCCCGGATCGCCGCGGTCACCTCGTCCGTGGAGATCTCCTTCAGCAGGTAGCCGGTCGCCCCCGCCTTGATGGCGTCATAGAGGTCGGCCTCCTCGTCGCTGATCGTCAGCATGATGATCCGCGCGCTGGGGGCCACTTCCTTGATGGAGGTACATGCCTCGATCCCGCCGCGCCGGGGCATCCGGACATCCATCAGCACGATGTCGGGCAGCAGGTCGGCGGCCTTCTCCACGGCCTCGGCGCCGTCCCCGGCCTCACCGACGACCTCGATGTCCTCCTCCTGCGCGAGGACGATCTCCAGTCCCCGCCGGAACAGTTCGTGGTCGTCGACGACCAGCACCCGGATCGGTTCGCCTGCTCTCTCCGCGGAGGTCGGGGCGCCGTCGTCCTGGAGCGCGCCGCCGTGCGGCACCCGCCCCATCGTCGGTCCGAAGCCCTCGACCATCTGCATTCCCCCTGCACACCTCTCCCACGCCAGCTCACCGTGACCGGCCGGACACGGCCCATGATCCCATGGCGGCGCCCTTGGCCGGATCCATGGATTCGGCCAAGGGCGTCGTCGGTGCGGTGCGATCGCCCGGGGACGGCAGGTCGGTCACCGTCTCCGGGCCGGTCGATCAGTCCGGTTCGTCAGCCGGCGAGCGCGTCTCCGCCGCCGCGCGGCTCGTTGTCCGCGAGCGGGTCCGTCTCCAGGTGGATCACGCCGTAGTCGTAGGCGTGCCGGCGGTACACCACGCTCGGCTGCTTGGTGTCCGACTCCACGAAGAGGTAGAAGTCGTGTCCCACCAGCTCCATTTCGTACAGAGCCTGGTCGAGAGACATCGGTGCGGCGGTGTGGACCTTCTCGCGGACGATCAGCGGGCCCTCGCCGTCGACCTCCAGCGGTCCGGCCTTGGACTGCTCCGTCGCGGTCTCGGTCTCCTCACCGACCGCGCCGTTGGCGACCAGTTCGCCATTGCCGTTGATCACGGCGGCGTCCGGCACCACCTCTCCGACCTCACTGGCCGGGATACGCCGCTTGCCGCGGCGTGAGGTGCGCTTGTCGTGGCCGCGGCGCAGCCGCGTCTCCAGCTTCTCCACCGCGAGGTCGAGCGCGCCGTAGGGGTCTGCCGCCGAGGCCTCGGCCCGGATCACCGGACCGCGGTGCCGCAGCGTGATCTCCACCCTGTCCGACCGGCCCGCCTGCCGCGGGTTGGGCTCCTTGGACACCTCTACGTCGAGACGGATCACCTTGGTGTCGATCTTCTGGATCTTGTCAAGCTTGAGCTTCTCGGCCACGTGCCTCCGGAATCGCTCCGGCACCTCTGTCTTGCGGCCCTTGACGACGATGTCCACGCAGAACTCCGTTCCGGATCGCTCCGCTGACGAGGCGGTGCGCATCCTTTGGTGCACTGTTGCCGAACGGCCCCGACCATGCGGTCCGGTAGCCCTCCGGCGACGTCGGGTTGCGGCTTTCACCTCCTTCTCCCCCGGCGGGGGGATCACAATCCCCCCGCGTGCCGGGCGATGCTCGGATCACCCGGAGCGGTGGCAGAGATCGCTCATTGAGTTGTGGGGGTACGGCTGTTTCGATCCCTTCCCTCGAAAGTACCCCCAACGGTGGACATGCGGCACCCTTACCGACGCGTACCCCCGATCGGGTGACGCAGCGGAGTCGCGATGACGGCTGCGGCGACCACCGGACCGTGCCCGTCCGAGCCTGCGCGCAGCGCCCGGCCGGCTTCCGCCAGGGACGCTCCGGTCGTCAGCAGGTCGTCCACCAGCACCATCGGCGCCGGTGGCCCCGCCCTGCCGGGACCACCGGTGCGGCCGGAGTGCGCCGCCAGGGCGCCGTCGAGGTTGGCGTGACGCTGCGCCCGGTCCAGCCCGACCTGGTCGGCAACGGCACGGCGCTGGCGCAGCAGAGGCGTCATACGCACGGCCCGGCCGGAGGCGCGGAGTTGACCGGCGGCGGCCAGGGTGATCCGCCGCAGCGGATCGTGCCCACGGCGCGCGGTCGCCGCACGGGCGGAGGGGACGGGAACCAGCAGCAGCGGCGTGGACGTCGCCACACCCGGGAGCGGACGAGCCGCCAGCGCCGCGAGGACGGCGGCGGCCAGCACCCGCCCCAGCACCTCGGCGAGCGGCAGCGCGCCGCGTTCCTTGTGCGCGAGCAGCACGGAGCGCAGCGCCCCCGCGTAGCCGCCGCCCGCCCACACCGGCGGCAGCCCCGGAGGGGCTGCGCGCGGCGTCACCCTGCGCGGCCGGAGCTCGGTCAACTCCGCGCCGCACGGCCCGCACAGCGGTCCCCGCCGGCCGCCGCAGCCGGCGCACGCGACCGGGAGCAGCAGCGATGCCAGTTCCTGCCACGCGCCGCGCATGTCCCCACGGTCGCCCGGGCCGGTTCGCGCCGCAACCCCTGTGGATAACTCCCGCGCGCGTCCGCGCACCGCGGCACCTCGCGGCCGCGGCGATCACGTGCGTCCGCGCGGCACGCCCTGCGGTCGGCGCCGGCTCAGCCCGGGTAGGCCGGCGAGGTTCCCTCGGGGCTGACGATGCGCCAGGTGCCGTCCTGGTGCTGGCGGGCGATGCCGTCGCCGGACTGCGCCAGCAGCGGATGCTCCTCCTGCTCCGACGCGGCGACCCCCGTGACCTCACTGGGCCCGGCGACGCTGGTGGCGTTGATCGTGGACCCGTCGGTGTTGACGAAGCTCATCTGCTCGGCGCCACCGGCGGGCCTGCCGACCACCACCAGCCGGCTGCCGCCGGCCCAGGAGACGGCCACCACGTTCTCCAGGTGCGGCGCGACGGGCCGCAGCCCCTCGACCACGACCTGCAGACTGTCGTCGACGAGGGTGCGCTCGATCCGTCCCAGCTGGAGGGTGGTGCGGTCCTCGCCGTCGCGGATCAGCAGAGCGATCCGCACACCGTCGGACGCCACCCGCAGCCCTTCCACACTCCGTCCCTCGCCGAGCCCGGCCACCTCGATGGGTGTGGCGACGCCGGTGCCGCCGGTCATGCGCATCAGCCGGGGCTGGGCCGGGTCGCGGTCGGCGAACCAGAGGTCGCCCAGGCCGTCCCAGCTCGGCGCGGAGAGTCCGGTCCCTTCGCCGGCCGAAGCGCTGGAGTAGACGGGCGCCTCCAGCGGGTCGGAGCCGGAGAGGTCGTCGATGTACAGGGAGGAGCCGTCCTCGGAGACGGCTGCGGCACGTTTGGCGTCGCGGGCCACCGCCACCGAGCGCAGGGCCGCCTCGCCCCGCCCCAGCGGTCCGGCGACCGGGCGCGGGTCCTCGTCGTCCTGCACCACCGTGAGCCGGTTGTCGTCGTCGATGAAGAACTGCCGGTCCTGCTGGCCGATCATCAGACCGGGCGCGTTGTCACGGGCCTCTCCGGCGGTGAGGCCGCAGATCTTTCCGGCGCCGCCGGAGACGCGCACCTCGTTCAGCTCCGCAGTGCCCAGGTCCCGCACCGTGTAGTAGAGCTGCGCCGCCATCCGCGAGCAGGTGTCGCCCCCGAGGCGGGCGGGGAGACCGCTGAGCCGGACCGTGAGGACGCCTTCGTCGTCGATGGACGGCCGCGCGCCGGGCGCCAGCGACACCTCGCCGGGGAACTGGGTCCGGACCACCGGCTCCAGCCACTCGCTGGGCCCGGCCAGCAGCGCCTTGACCGTCTCCCCGACCAGGTCGACGCGGTGCCGCAGGTAGATCGGGTCGGCGACCAGGGTGGCGGCGGCGCGGGGTGCCGCCTCGGCGGCCGTCGAGTGCGCCGCGTAGAAGTAGGTGCTGACCGACCGGTAGATGCGGAGGAAGTCCTGCTCGCCGAGGATCAGCCCGTCGGGCAGCCCCGCGATCCGCCACTCGTCGTCGACGCGCCGCAGCTCGAACTGGGCCCGGAACCGGCGGTTGTCCGGCCGGTAGACATGCTGTTCGTCGACCACGGCGAGCCGTTCGCCGCTGACCTCGAACCGGACCGACTCGCCGTCTGCGGCTATCTCCCCGTCCCGGACGGGCAGCCCGGGGCCGTCGAGCAGCACGGAGGTGCCGTCCATCGGCTGCCAGCTCTTCTCGGCGTCCTCGGTGAGGTACTCGCGGGCCGTACCGAAGTCCGCCTCGTCGCTGGTGATCGCCTCCAGGAAGCCCCGGACGATCTGCTCCGGCTGGGCACCCTCCTGCGGGCTGACCCCGAAGACCCGCACCTGGGAGTCGCCCTCCCCCCGCTGCGCGGAGTCGACCCGCTGCACCTCGCCGCCGCCCGGCATCGAGGCGCAGCCGGCGGCCAGCAGCGCGCTCGCCAACAGGACGGCCCCGCCCCGCCCGGCTCGGCGTATCCGACTACCACCCGGTATCCGCTTCCCGGGGCGCGGCGCACGCCCGGTGCCGCCCGCGGCCCCACGCGCCGCCGTCTCACCGTGATCAGCCGCCATGGCCGGCACCGCCTTCTCCCGGGCGGGGCCCGTCGGTTGTCCGGCCGGGCGCGGAGCCCGCCCGGTGTCCGGCCGCCGCTCCGACTCCACGGTCCTCGTCCGGGACGGCCGGTACGTCCGCCGCCAGTACGTCCGCCGTCGGGGCGTCGGCCACCGCGTCGGGCCCGGCCTCGGGCGCGGCGGGGGTGCGCTCGCTCCCGGAGTCGGCCGGGACCAGCAGGATCGGGGAGGCGCGCAGTGTTCCGCCGATGGTGCGCGGCAGCGTCAGGCGGAACTGGGCGCCCCGCCCTCGCTCGCCCCACGCGTCGAGGGTGCCTCCGTGCAGATGCGCGTCCTCGGCGGAGATCGACAGCCCCAGCCCGGTGCCGCCGGTGGTGCGGGCGCGGGCGGGGTCGGCACGCCAGAAGCGGTTGAAGACCCGCTCGGCCTCCCCGGGGCCCAGACCTATGCCGTAGTCGCGGACCGCGACCGCGACCGCGCCGCTCTCGTCGACCGCCGGTGCCAGCAGCACCACCACGTCGTTGCCCTCACCGTGCTCGATGGCGTTGACGACGAGGTTGCGCAGCACCCGCTCGATGCGCCGGGCGTCGACCTCGGCGACCACCGGCCGCTCGTCACCGCGCACCAGCAGCCGGCCGCCCTTCCGCTCGGCGAGGGGTTCGGCGCCCTCGACGACCCGGCGCACCACGTCCCGCAGGTCGGTGGCCTCCGCCTCCAGCGAGGCGGCGCCCGCGTCGAACCGGCTGATCTCCAGCAGGTCGGCGAGCAGCGACTCGAACCGGTCGAGCTGCCCGATCAGCAGCTCGGCGGAGCGCGCCGTGATCGCGTCGAACTCGTCCTTCGACTCGTGGATGACGTCGGCCGCCATGCGGACCGTGGTGAGCGGGGTGCGCAGCTCGTGGGAGACGTCGGAGACGAACCGGCGCTGCATCCGCGACAGCTCCTCCAGCTGGTGGATCTTGACCTGGAGGTTGCGCGCCATCTTGTTGAAGGACTCGCCCAGCCGGGCGATGTCGTCCTCGCCGCTGACCTTCATCCGCTCCTGGAGCCGTCCGGCGGCGAGCCGTTCCGCGATCCGCGCGGCCATCCGCACCGGCGTCACCACCTGCCGGACGACGAGCCAGGCGATGGCGCCCAGCAGCGCCACCAGGAACACTCCCGCCGTGGCGATGGTGCCCTTGACCAGCGCCAGCGACTTCTCCTCCTGCGTGAACGGGAAGAGGTAGTAGAGCTGGTACTGGTTGCCGTGGTTGTCGTTGAGGCGCTTGCCCACTATCAGCGCGGCCTCGGAACCGCCGTCGGGCCGGACGATCGTCCCGTACTGCCGGTGCGGCACCAGATCGCTGTCGACCGCTGCCCGCAGGTCGGCGGAGATGCTCTCCTCCGGCCTCACGTCCCGGGAGGCGCGCGGGCCGCGCGGCGCGCCCGGGGTGCCCTCGCCGACCGTGCTGGCGGCCTGCTCGGAGGGCAGCGCCACCACCGAGTAGACGCCCTGCCCACCGCTGGCGAGCTGCTGCACCATGCCGGTCAGCCACACCCCGGGGTCGACGACACGGCCGTCGAGGGCGTCCTCGCCCGCACCGGCGGCGTCCGCCGCGACGGCGAAGCCCCCGTCGGCCTGGCTCTGCGCGGTCTGCCGTTTGGCGTCGAGCAGCCCGTTGCGGACCTGCCCGATGACGACCACGCCCAGCACCAGGACCACGGCGATGGACAGCAGCAGCGTGGAGGCGACGACCCGGAGCTGGATGTTGCGCCGCCACAGTCGGGTGACCGGCAGCAGCGGGCCGCGCGCCCAGCGCCCGAAGATGCGTATGGCGGGCTGGGCCCGGCTGCCCGTCGCCCCTTCGGGCAGCAGCCGGGTGGTGCGCCAGTTACGCCCCGGGGTCACCGACACGTCAGCTGAATCCCGCCTTGTAGCCGACGCCGCGCACGGTCACCACGATCTCCGGGCGCTCCGGGTCGCGTTCGATCTTGGAGCGCAGCCGCTGGACGTGCACGTTGACCAGCCGTGTGTCGGCCGCGTGCCGGTAGCCCCAGACCTGTTCCAGCAGCACCTCGCGGGTGAAGACCTGCCACGGCTTGCGCGCGAGCGCCACCAGCAGGTCGAACTCCAGCGGTGTCAGCGAGATCGGCTGCCCGGCGCGCTTGACCGAGTGACCGGCGACGTCGATCACCAGGTCACCGATGGCGAGCTGCTCGGGCGCCGGCTCCTCGGAGCGGCGCAGCCGGGCCCGGATACGGGCCACGAGTTCCTTCGGTTTGAACGGCTTGACGATGTAGTCGTCGGCTCCGGACTCGAGCCCGACCACCACGTCCACCGTGTCGCTCTTGGCCGTCAGCATCACGATCGGGATGCCGGACTCGGCGCGGATCAGCCGGCACACCTCGATGCCGTCCCGCCCGGGAAGCATCAGGTCCAGCAGCACCAGATCCGGCTTGACCTCCCGGAAGGCGGCCAGCGCCTTGTCCCCGTCGGCGACGAACGACGGCTCGAAGCCCTCGCCACGGAGCACGATGCCGAGCATCTCCGCCAGAGCGGTGTCGTCGTCGACGACGAGTACGCGTCCCTTCATGCCTTCATCATCCCATCACCTGTTCGCCACTCGGCCTCACGTGAGCTGTAGCACACTCTCTCAAGGTTCTGCCTGGTCACCGGGGCGGCGACGCCGTGCTCGGTGACCACCGCCGTCACCAGTTCCGGGGGTGTGACGTCGAAGGCCGGGTTGTAGGCCACGGCACCGTCCGGCGTGTGCGCCACACCGGCGAAGCTGGTGACCTCGTGGCCGGGGCGCTGCTCGATGGTGATGCCCGCCCCGTCCCCCGTGCCGGGGTCGACCGTACTCACCGGCGCCACCACGACGAACGGCACCCCGTGGTGGCGGGCCAGTACCGCCAGCGGGTAGCTGCCGACCTTGTTGGCCACCGAGCCGTCCGCGCTGATCCGGTCGGCGCCGATCAGCACCGCGTCGACCCGCCCAGCCGCGAAGAGCGACCCGGCGGCGTTGTCGGCCAGCACGGTGTAGGGCAGTCCCCACCGGCCGGCCTCCCACGCGGTCAGCCGGGCGCCCTGGAGCAGCGGCCTGGTCTCGTCCACCCACAGCCGCTCCAGCCGGCCCGAGCCGTGGACGGCGCGGACCACGGCCAGGGCCGTGCCGTCGCCGCCGGAGACCAGCGCGCCGGTGTTGCAGTGGGTCAGCAGCCGGTGGCCTCCCGCCCGCTCGGGCAGCAGCGACTCCAGCAGTACCCGCCCGTGCTCGGCCATGGCGGTGCTGGCCAGGGCGTCCTCCGCGTGCAGGTCGCGGGCGGCCGCCAGCGCGGCCCCGGCCGCCGGCTCGCCCGCGGGAGCCTCGCGCCAGGCGGCGAGCGCCCGGCGCACGCCGTAACCGAGGTTGACGGCGGTCGGCCGGGCCGCCGCCAGCTGGTCGGCGGCCGACTCCACGTCCGCGCCGCGCGCTGCCGCCAGCGCGACTCCGTACGCCCCCGCGAGCCCCAGCAGCGGCGCGCCCCGCACGGCCAGGGTCCGGATCGCGTCGACCAGTTCCGGCACGTCGCCGCAGCGCAGCGCGGCCTCCTCACGGGGCAACCGGGTCTGGTCCAGCAGCACCACGGCCGGCCCTTCGGGCGGTTCGGCCCAGCGCAGCACCGCTGTCATCTCATCAGCCATCCGCACAGTCTGCCCGGTCCATGCCCCTCCGGTCTGCGGCCGAACGTCCCCGGTGCTCCGCGGAGCGCGTCCGGTCCCCCTCCCGGACCCGTCGCCGAACCGGCCGCGAACCGGCGGGGATCCGACGCCACGGCACCCGGAGCAGGTGTGCGGAGGCCGCCGGGCGGGCAGACGGACGCCGAGGACACCGTTCCGCGTCCGCCGCTCCGGGCCCAGCAGCCCGTACCAGCGCGGCGTGACCGCGGCGGTGATCCGGGGCGCCGCGGGGATGTGGGGCGGTGCGGAGGGGGACACACGGACGCGCGACCGGGCCGTCGGTGCCCACCGTGCCCGAGGTGCCCTGGCCATGACGTGGCACGATGTGTATGCCGGATTCCCGTGAAGGAGCGACGGATGAGCGACCGCTGGACCTCGCCTGGGGGACCTCCTCCCGAGGACGGCCCCGACCGCACCGGTCCGGGCGAACCCACCGACCTGGGCAAGCAGCCCCCGCAGCAGCCCGGTTGGAGTGGCGGCGGTCAGCCCCCGCAGGGCGGATGGAGCAGCCCGCCTCCGGGTTCGGCTCCCGGCCCGCAGCAGAGCTGGAGCGGCGGTCCGCCGCAGGGCTGGAGCGTGCCGCCGCCCGGGCCGCACGGCTGGAACCAGCCGCCGCAAGCGGCCAAGCCCGGGGTGATCCCGCTGCGCCCGCTCGGCGTCGGCGAGATCCTTGACGGCGCGGTCTCCACGGCGCGCGCCCACTGGCGGCCGGTGCTGGCGATCGCCCTGGGCATCGCCGTCATCTCCGAGCTGATCTCGATGCTGGCGATCCGCACCTGGTTCTCCGACACCTCGGGCTTCGCCGCGCTGGAGAACAACCCCGACCCGACCACCGCCGAGCTCCAGGACGCGCTGGCCGACCTCTTCTCGTTCAGCGCCGTCGTCGGCATCGTGCAACTGCTCGGCTCGGTACTGGCCACCGCCATGCTCACCATCGTCGTGAGCCGTGCGGTCCTCGGCCGGGGCGTCTCGGTGGCCGAGGCGTGGGAGGACTCCCGCGGACGCATCCTGCGGCTGCTCGGCCTGGTGCTGATGGTCACGGTCGCCGCGGTCGCGGCGCTGCTCGCCCCGATCCTGCTGACCGTCGCCACCGGAATGGACCTGCTGATCCTCCTCGGTTTCCTGATCGGCATCCCGCTGGCGGTGTGGACCTGGGTCAGCCTGTCGCTGGCCGCGCCCGCGCTGATGCTGGAGCGCCAGGGAGTCTTCGCGGCGATGCGCCGCTCCTGGCGGCTGGTGACCGGCTCGTGGTGGCGGGTCTTCGGCATCCAGCTGCTGATCCTGGTGCTGGTGTTCGTCGTCAGCTCGGTGGTCCAGGTGCCGTCGTCGCTGTTGGCCAGCCTCTTCTCCGACTCCTCCACCGCCACGATGGGGCTCGACACCAGCTGGACCGGGCTGGCCATCGCCGGTGTCGGCTCGGTGCTGGCGGCGGTCGTCACGCTGCCGCTGACCGCGGGCGTGACCGCGCTGCTGTACATGGACCAGCGCATCCGCCGCGAGGCGCTCGACCTGGAACTGGCCCGTGCCGCCGGTCTCGACGACACGGGCTCCGGAACGGGCGCACCGCCCACCGGCCCCGGCTACTGAGGGCGGCGGACGGAGACCGATGACGGCGGAGCGGCGCGGATGACCGGGGCAGTGGACGTATGACGGGCGCAGTGGCCGCGGCACTGACCGCCGCGGACGAACCGCCGGTGGACATCGGCCGCGACCCGGCCCGGGAGGCCGCACGGCGTGAACTCTCCCGGGAGATCTACACCGAGCATCGCCCGGGCATCGCCCGCCGGGCCTTCGACTGGCTGTGGGAGCAGCTCGGCAAGCTGCTGGACGTGGCGCTGAGCCCGCCCGGCGGCTGGGTCGGGCTCCTGATCATCGTCCTGGTGGTGGTCGCCCTGCTGGTGGCGCTGCGGCTACGGCTCGGCACCTTGCGCTCGGCCGCAGGCCCGCGCCGCGCCCCGCTGGACGGCGACGTCGTGCTGAGCGCGGCCGAGCACCGCGCGGCCGCCGACCGGCATGCCGCGGCGGGCCGCTGGCGCGAGGCGGTCCAGGAACGGATGCGCGCCCTGGTCCGGTCGCTGGAGGAACGCACCCTGCTCGACCCCCGTCCCGGACGTACCGCCGACGAGGCGGCGACCGAGGCGGGCGCCGCCCTGCCCGAACTGGCCGGCCGGGTCCGGAGCGCGGCCCGCCTCTTCGACGCCGTCACCTACGGCGGCGCGCCCGCCGGCGAGGACGACCACAGCCGGCTGCGGGAACTCGACGAGACCGTACGCCGCGCCCGCCCCCGCCACCCCGTGGACGGCACCGAGACCGCACCGACGAGCGGAGCCGCCCGGTGACCACCGCTGAGGCCCCCGCGCACGGCGCCGCGGCCGCCCCCTCCTCCACCTCCGACTCCCCGGACGCCCGTGCGCTGTGGCGCGGCGGCCGCGGCCCTCTGATCGGCGTCCTGGTGCTGTTGCTGACCGGGGTGGCGCTGGCCCTGGTCCGCTCCGGCGACGGCGGCACGCTGCACCCGGAGTCCCCCACGCCCGACGGCAGCCTCGCGGTGACCGAACTCCTCGCCGACCAGGGCGTCACCACCACGCTGGTCGGTACGTCGGCCGAGGCGGCCGAGGCCGCCGGGCCGGACTCCACCGTGGTCGTCGCGTTCCCCCAGGCCGTCCCGCCCAGCCGGCTCGCCGCGCTGCACGAGGACGTCATCGCGGCCGGCGGACGGATGGTGCTGGTCTCCCCGGGCCAGGAGGCCCTCGACCGGGTGGCACCGGGAGTGATGGTCGCCGGGGACGACGACAGCCGTGAGCTGGACCCCGACTGCTCCGACGCCACCGCCGAGCGCGCGGGCAGCGCGACCATGGGCGGACGCTACTTCGACATCGCCTCCGGCGGGACCGTCGGCCCGGCCACCGGCTGCTACAGCGAGTACAACCTGCCGACCCTGGTGATCCTCGGCGAAGGCGAAGGCGACGGGACCCCCGACGGCACGACGCTTGACGCCCCGGGCGACACCGTCCTGCTCGGCAACCGGGCCGTCCTGACCAACGACGCGCTGGCCGACCACGGGAACGCCGCACTCGCCCTCGGCCTGCTCGGCACCCGCCCCGATGTCGCCTGGTACCTGCCCAACGGCGAGGAGGCCCCGCCCCCGCAGGACGAACGCGGACTGCTGGAGCTGGCGGGCGACAACTGGCGCTGGGCCGCCGGCCAGCTCGCCGTCGCGGCGCTGATCACCGCGATCTGGCGCATGCGGCGGCTGGGCCCGGTGGTCTCCGAGCGACTGCCGGTACGCGTCCGCGCCGCCGAGACCACCGAGGGGCGGGCGCGGCTGTACCACCGTTCCGGCGCCCGGGACCGCGCCGCCGAAGCGCTGCGGGAGGCGGCCCGCGACCGGCTGGCCCCGCTGGTCGGCACCGGTGCCGGCGCCCCGGTCGAGGAGCTGACGGGTGCGATCGCCGACCGCGCCCGGCTGCCGGTCGCGGAGGTCCACGACGTGCTGGCCGGGCCCGCTCCGGCCGACGACTCCGAACTGGTGGCGCTGGCGGACCGTCTCGACGCCCTGGAACGCCGCATCTCCCCCGCCCCGACCACCGCCGCCACCCGGGCAGCCGGGCAGCGCCCCTCGCCGACCGGCAGCCCGAACGACCGACCCACGAAGGACACCCCGTGACGGAAGACACGACCGGAGCCACGACCGGAAGCCACCGTGCCGCCCTCGAAGCCGTGCGCGGCGAGATCGCCAAGGCCGTCGTCGGCCAGGACTCCGCCGTCACCGGTCTGGTCGTCGCGCTGCTGTGCCGCGGCCATGTGCTGCTCGAAGGCGTCCCGGGAGTCGCCAAGACGCTGCTGGTGCGCGCGCTGGCGGCCTCCCTCGAACTGGACACGAAGCGGGTGCAGTTCACCCCCGACCTGATGCCCAGCGACATCACCGGCTCGCTGGTCTACGACTCCCGCACCTCTCAGTTCTCCTTCCAGGAGGGCCCGGTCTTCACCAACCTGCTGCTGGCGGACGAGATCAACCGGACGCCTCCCAAGACCCAGGCGTCGCTCCTGGAGGCCATGGAGGAGCGCCAGGTGACGGTCGACGGCACCCCTCGGCCGCTCCCGGAGCCGTTCCTGGTCGCCGCCACCCAGAACCCCGTCGAGTACGAGGGCACCTACCCCCTGCCCGAAGCCCAGCTGGACCGGTTCCTGCTGAAGCTCAACCTGCCGGTGCCCGGCCGCGAGCAGGAGATCGACGTGCTCCGCCGCCACGCGGACGGGTTCAGCCCGCGCGACCTGGCCGCGGCGGGCGTCACCCCGGTGGCCGGCGCCACGGAACTGGCCGCCGCACGCGACGCCGTCGCCCGGGTCACGGTCAGCACGGACATCGCCGGCTACATCGTCGACCTCTGCCGCGCCACGCGCGAGTCGCCGTCCCTGGCCATGGGCGCCTCCCCGCGTGGCGCCACCGCGCTGCTCTCCACCGCACGCGCGTGGGCCTGGATCTCCGGCCGGGACTACGTCACCCCGGACGACGTCAAGGCACTGGCGCTGCCTACCCTCCGCCACCGGTTGCGGCTGCGGCCCGAGGCCGAGATGGAGGGGGTGAGCGCGGACAGCGTGCTCACCGGCATCCTGTCCCGCGTCCCCGTTCCGCGCTGACCCGCCGGTCATGGCACTCACCGGACGTACCTCCCTGGTCGCGGCGCTCGGCGCGGCGGTGGCCTGGCTCCTGCCCGGCTGGCCCGGCATCCTGCTCGTGATGGTGCCGCTGCTCGCCGTCGTCCTCGTCGACCTGGCGCTGGCGGCCCCGGTCCGCACGCTCACCTTGAGCCGCGCGGGCGCCGGCTCGGTGCGCCAGGGCGAGGAGGCCCGGGTCGAGCTGACCGTCACCAACACCTCGGGCCGAGCGCTGCGCGGGCGACTGCGTGACGCCTGGCCGCCGAGCAGCTGGCAGCCCGGCACCTCCTACGAGGCCGCCCGGCACCGGTTGGACGTACCCGCCGGTGAGCGCCGACGCGTCGTCACCGTGCTGCGGCCGGTCCGTCGCGGGGAACGCCATGCCGAGAGGGTCACCGTCCGTTCGTACGGCCCGCTGGGTTTCGCCGCCCGCCAGGGCAACCACCGCGTGCCGTGGACGGTCCGGGTGCTGCCGCCGTTCGCCAGCCGCAAGCATCTGCCCGCGAAGCTGGCCCGGCTGCGGGAGCTGGACGGGCGGACGTCCGTCCTGATCCGCGGTGAGGGCACCGAGTTCGACAGCCTGCGCGAGTACATCCCGGGCGACGACGTGCGCTCGATCGACTGGCGCGCCACCGCCCGCCAGTCCGAGGTGACCGTCCGCACCTGGCGCCCGGAACGCGACCGGCATCTGCTGCTGGTGCTGGACACCGGCCGGACCGCGGCCGGCCGGGTCGGCGACACGCCCCGGCTGGACGCGGCGATGGACGCAGCCCTGCTCCTGACCGCGCTCGCCTCACGGGCGGGAGACCGGGTGGACCTGCTGGCCTACGACCGGCGGCCACGCGCCACCGTGCGGGGCCGCAGCGGCCGCGAGGTCCTGCCGTCGGTCGTGCGCGCGCTCACCACGCTGGAGCCCGAGCTGATCGAGACCGACACCCGCGGCATGGCCGCAGCCGCTCTGGCGGCGGCGCCACGTCGCTCACTGATCGTTCTCTTCACCAGCCTCGACAGCGGACCGCTGGAGGAGGGCCTGCTGCCGGTCCTCCCGCGGCTGACGCATCGCCACAACGTGGTGGTGGCAGCCGTCTCGGACCCGCGTATCGAGGAGATGGCGGCCACCCGCGGCACCGTCACGGGCGTCTACGAGGCGGCGGCCGGCGCCCGGTACGCGGCCGAGCGCCGCCAGACGGCGGCCCGGCTCCGCAAGCTCGGCGTGACGGTGGTCGACGCACCGCCGGAGAAGCTGCCGCCGGCGCTGGCCGACGCCTACCTCGCCCTCAAGGCCGCAGGCCGACTCTGAGCCGTTCTGCTCTCCCGGGGCGAGCCGACGGAGCAGGCTCTCCGCCTCGCCCCCGAGACGGAACGCGGAGAGCGCCGGTGGTTCCCTCACGGTGTGCCTGGTCTGCTTCAGTACTCCCAGGGCTCCGCTCACCTGCTCCAGGCGCAGGCGGGGGCGGGGGCAACGAGGCGGGAACGGCCGCTCTGCCACTCCGGGGCCCATGACAGTCTGCGGGGCTGCGGGTAGTTGATAGCGGTAGCCGCGTCAGAAACTTCCGGAAACGCAGAAAGGGCCCTACCGACATAAGCCGGTAAGGCCCTCTCCAACAAGTAGTTCGGCGGCGACCTACTCTCCCACACGGTCCCCCGTGCAGTACCATCGGCGCTGAAAGGCTTAGCTTCCGGGTTCGGAATGTAACCGGGCGTTTCCCTAACGCAATGACCACCGAAACACTACGAAACACACTCACCGATCCACCCCCCAAAAAACAGGGGCAGAAACATGGTTGTGGTTTCAGAACCAACACAGTGGACGCAAGCAACTATGGACAAGCCCTCGGCCTATTAGTACCAGTCAACTCCACCCATTACTGGGCTTCC
>NZ_BHZI01000017.1 GCF_004305975.1 Streptomyces otsuchiensis | reverse complement strand
CCCTGCCCACCCTCAGCCCGGCCGAACGAGCCGCCGCATTTCGTGAGGCGATCTCCTCACGAGTCGTCGTGGCGGACGGCGGAATGGGGACGATGCTGCAGGCAGCAGATCCCACCCTGGAGGATTTCCAAGGGCTTGAGGGATGCAACGAGATCCTCAATGTGACCCGCCCCGAGATTGTCCGCGCAATTCACGGAGAGTACTTCGAGGCCGGTATCGACTGCGTCGAGACCAACACCTTCGGCGCCAACCACTCCGCGCTCGGCGAATACGACATCCCGCGGCGCGTGCACGAGCTGTCCGAGGCCGGCGCCCGCGTCGCCCGCGAGAGCGCCGACGAGTACACCGCCCGTGACGGCCGCCAGCGGTGGGTGCTGGGCTCCATGGGCCCCGGCACCAAGCTGCCGACCCTCGGTCACGCGCCCTACGCCGTGCTGCGCGACGCCTACCAGCAGAACGCCGAGGGACTGCTCGCCGGCGGCGCCGACGCCCTGCTGGTGGAGACCACCCAGGACCTGCTGCAGACCAAGTCCGCGGTCCTCGGCGCCCGCCGCGCCCTGGACGTCACCGGCAGCGACGTCCCCGTCATCGTCTCCGTCACCGTCGAGACCACCGGGACCATGCTGCTGGGATCCGAGATCGGGGCCGCGCTGACCGCGCTGGAACCGCTCGGCATCGACATGATCGGCATGAACTGCGCCACCGGCCCCGCCGAGATGTCCGAGCACCTGCGCTACCTCGCGCAGCACGCCCGGATCCCGCTGGCCTGCATGCCCAACGCCGGTCTCCCCGTCCTCGGACGCAACGGCGCCCACTACCCCCTCACCCCGCCGGAGCTCGCCGACGCGCAGGAGACCTTCGTCCGCGACTTCGGCCTCTCCCTCATCGGCGGCTGCTGCGGAACCACACCCGAGCACATGCGCCAGGTGGTCGAGCGGGTCCGCGGCGCGAGCCCCGGCCCCCGGGAACCGCGCCCCGAGCCGGGTGCCGCCTCGCTCTACCAGACGGTGCCGTTCCGGCAGGACGCCTCCTACCTCGCCATCGGCGAGCGGACCAACGCCAACGGCTCGAAGAAGTTCCGTGAGGCGATGCTGGACGCCCGCTGGGACGACTGCGTGGAGATCGCCCGCGAGCAGATCCGCGAGGGCGCGCACCTCCTCGACCTCTGTATCGACTACGTCGGCCGGGACGGCACGGCTGACATGGCCGAACTCGCCGGCCGTCTCGCCACCGCCTCCACCCTCCCGATCGTGCTGGACTCCACCGAGGTCGATGTCATCCGCACCGGACTGGAGCACATCGGCGGCCGGGCCGTGATCAACTCCGTCAACTACGAGGACGGGGACGGCCCCGACTCCCGCTTCGCCCGCATCACCGGCCTCGCCGCCGAGCACGGCGCGGCGCTCATCGCCCTCACCATCGACGAGGAGGGCCAGGCCCGCACCGCCGAGCACAAGGTCGCCATCGCCGAGCGGCTGATCGACGACCTCACCGGCAACTGGGGCATCGACGAGGCCGACATCCTCATCGACTGCCTGACCTTCACCATCTGCACCGGGCAGGAGGAGTCGCGCAAGGACGGCATCGCGACCATCGAGGCCATCCGCGAACTCAAGCGCCGACGCCCCGGCGTCCAGACCACCCTCGGTCTCTCCAACATCTCCTTCGGCCTCAACCCCGCCGCCCGCATGGTCCTCAACTCGGTCTTCCTCGACGAGTGCGTCAAGGCGGGGCTCGACTCGGCGATCGTGCACGCCGCGAAGATCGTGCCGATCGCCCGGCTGGAGGACGAGGAGGTCAAGGTCGCCCTCGACCTGATCCACGACCGCCGCGCCGAGGGATACGACCCGCTCCAGCGGCTGCTCGAGCTGTTCGACGGAGTGGACGCCAAGTCGGTGCGGGCGGGCAAGGCGGAGGAGCTGGCGGCACTGCCGCTGGACGAGCGGCTGCGACGCCGCATCATCGAGGGCGAGCGCAACGGCCTGCAGGACGACCTCGACGCCGCCCTCGCCGAGCGCCCGGCCCTGGAGATCGTCAACGAGACGCTGCTGGCGGGGATGAAGACCGTCGGTGAGCTGTTCGGCTCCGGCCAGATGCAGCTGCCGTTCGTGCTCCAGTCCGCCGAGGTGATGAAGACGGCCGTCGCCCACCTCGAACCGCACATGGAGAAGACCGACGAGGACGGCAAGGGCACGATCGTGCTCGCCACGGTCCGCGGCGACGTCCACGACATCGGCAAGAACCTCGTCGACATCATCCTGTCCAACAACGGCTACAACGTCGTCAACCTCGGCATCAAGCAGCCGGTCAACGCGATCCTGGAGGCCGCCGGCGAACACCGCGCCGACGTGATCGGCATGTCCGGGCTGCTGGTGAAGTCGACCGTGATCATGAAGGAGAACCTGCAGGAGCTCAACGCCCGTGGCATGGCCGCCGACTACCCGGTCATCCTCGGCGGTGCCGCCCTCACCCGGGCCTATGTGGAGCAGGACCTGCACGAGATCTACAACGGCGAGGTGCGCTACGCGCGGGACGCGTTCGAAGGGCTGCGGCTGATGGACGCCCTCATCGGCATCAAGCGCGGCGTCCCCGGCGTGACCCTCCCCGAACTCAAGCAGCGCCGGGTTCCGGCCCGCCCCGCAGCCGCCGCCGCGCCCGGGAACGCGACGGGCGACGGCGACGCGGAGCCCGGCCCGCCGGTGCGCTCCGCCACCGCCACCGACGTCCCCGTCCCGGCGATGCCGTTCACCGGCACCAGGATCGTCAAGGGCATCGCACTCAAGGAGTACGCCTCCTGGCTGGACGAGGACGCGCTCTTCAAGGGGCAGTGGGGCCTCAAGGGGACCCGCAGCGGCGACGGCCCGGACTACACCGAGCTGCTGGAGACCGAGGGCCGCCCCCGGCTGCGCGGCTGGCTGGACCGGCTGCACACCGACAACCTCCTGGAGGCGGCCGTCGTCCACGGCTACTTCCCCTGCCACGCCGACGGCGACGACCTGGTGATCCTCGACGACGACGGCGCCGAGCGCACCCGGTTCTCCTTCCCCCGGCAGAGCCGGGGCCGCCGGCTGTGCCTCGCCGACTTCTTCCGGCCCAAGGAGAGCGGCGAGACCGACATCGTCGGCATGCAGGTGGTGACCGTCGGGTCGAGGATCGGTGAGGCCACCGCCGAGCTGTTCGCGGACAACGCCTACCGCGACTACCTCGAACTGCACGGCCTGTCCGTGCAGTTGGCCGAGGCGCTGGCCGAGTACTGGCACGCCCGGGTACGCGGCGAACTCGGCATCGGCGGCGACGACCCGGCCGAGCTGTCCGGGATGTTCCGCACCGAGTACCAGGGCTGCCGCTACTCCCTGGGCTACCCGGCCTGCCCCGATCTGGAGGACCGTGCCAAGGTCGCCGACCTGCTGCAGCCGGAGCGGATCGGCGTCAAGCTCTCGGAGGAGTTCCAGCTCCACCCCGAGCAGTCCACCGACGCGATCGTCCTCCACCACCCCGAGGCCAACTACTTCAACGCCCGCTGAACGCCCCGGCCCGCCACGCGCGAATGGGCCATTCGGCCCGTCCGCCTGCCCGCCCGGCGGCCCGGGCGTAAACTGACCGATCCGGACCTGGCCGGCCGCCCCCTCCTCGCGGAGTCGGCGGCCGGCCTTCCCTTCCCCCGGAGGTGCACGCGGATGACGACGTTCCTCCCAGCGACCGAGCCCCGGACGCACACCGGCCCCGCGCCGCAAGCCGTCCTGCTCGACATGGACGGCACCCTGGTGGACACCGAGGGTGTCTGGTGGGAGGCCGAGGTGGCCGTCTTCGCACAGCTCGGCCACGCCCTCGCCGACCACCACCGCGAGGTCGTCGTCGGCGGCCCGATGAGCCGCAGCGGCGCCTACCTGATCGACGTCACCGGTGCCGACATCACGCTCGACCAGCTCGGCCCCCTGGTCAACGCGGCGTTCCTCGCCCGCCTCGACGCCGGGGTCACCCTGATGCCCGGCGCCGAACGCCTCCTGGCCGAGCTCTCCGCGCACGACGTGCCGGCCGCGCTCGTCTCCGCCTCGCACCGCACCGTCGTCGACCGTGTCGCGGCCTCGCTGGGCTCGGGACACTTCGCCCTGACCGTGGCGGGCAGCGACCTTCCCCGCAACAAGCCGCACCCCGACCCCTACCTGGCGGCGGCGGCCGGACTCGGTGCCCGTCCCGAACACTGCGTCGCGGTGGAGGACACCGCCACCGGGGTGGCCGCCGCCGAGGCCGCCGGGTGCCACGTCGTCGCGGTGCCGTCCCTGGCCCCGATCGCCGCCGCCCACCGGCGCAGCGTCGTCACCTCCCTCGCGGAGGTCGACCTGCGCTATCTGCGGGGCCTGTGGCCCGCCGTCCGGCCCGAGAGCGGCCCCGGCCCGCTCTGAGCGCGTTACGGGGGCGGCCGGTCCCACCGGCCGCCCCCGCACCACCTCGCGGACCGCCTCACCGCGTCACCGCCGGGCCGCCACAGCACGGGCTCACTGCCCGGGGCGGACCAGCCCGCTCTCGTAGGCGTACACCGCGGCCTGCACCCGGTCGCGCAGCTTCAGCTTGGTCAGCACATGGCCCACGTGTGTCTTGACCGTCGTCTCACTGACGAACAGCTCGGCGGCGATCTCCGCGTTGGAGAGACCACGCGCCACCAGCCGCAGCACCTCCAGCTCGCGCTCGGTCAACGTGCTCAGCGAGTCCGGCAGCGGCTCCTCACCGGAGGGCAGACTGCCCGCGTACTGGTCCAGCAGCCGCCGGGTGATGCTCGGGGCCAGCATCGCCTCACCCGCCGCCACCACCCGGATCGCCTGCACCAGCTCCGCGGCGGGGGCGTCCTTCAGCATGAACCCGCTGGCTCCGGCGCGAAGTGCCTCCACCACGTACTCGTCCAGGTCGAAGGTGGTCAGCACCAGGACCTTCACCGGGCCGTCCTTGGCGGGGCCGGTGATCCGGCGTGTGGCCTCCACCCCGTCCATCCGGGGCATCCGGATGTCCATCAGGACCACGTCCGGCTGGAGCACCCGGACCTGGTCCAGTGCCTGATGGCCGTCCCCGGCCTCTCCCACCACGGCGAGGTCCCGTTCCGCCTCCAGGATCATGCGGAATCCGGTGCGCAGCAGAGGCTGGTCGTCGACCAGCAGAACGCGGATCGGCACGGGCGCTCCTTCCCAGGCAGCTGAAGCCGAAGAGCCCCATTCTCGCTCACCCCGGCCCCGGCGCCTCCCCGGGCCGCCGCGAGTCGGCGCCCGACGCCCCGGCCGGCGCCCGCGGAGCCACCCCCAAGGCCTCCGTGCGTGCGGAGCCGTCCGCCCCGTCCACACCGGGCTCGCCGCCCACCCCGGGCCCACCGTCCGCCGCCCCGGCCTCCTCCGGGCCCCCGGCCGGCGCGGAGACGTCCTCCAGCGGCAGCTTGTCCTGGACCAGCAGCGGATAGGGCGGGGGAGTACCACCGAACTCGGGGCAGATCGACTGGTAGCTGCACCAGCCGCAGAGCTTGGTGCGCCGCGGCCGCCAGTCGCCCGTCTCCGTGGCCTCCCGGATCGCCTCCCACAGCGCCAGCAGCTTGCGCTCCACCGCGTGCAGATCCGACTCGACGGGGTCGTAGGTGCGGACGTCGCCGCTTCCGAGGTAGACCAGCTGGAGACGGCGCGGCAGCACCCCCTTCAGCCGCCACAGCACCAGGGCGTAGAACTTCATCTGGAACAGGGAGTCCGCCGCGTACTGGGGGCGCGGCGCCTTGCCCGTCTTGTAGTCGACGATGCGGACCTCACCGGTGGGCGCGATGTCCACCCGGTCGATGACGCCCCGCAGCCGCAGTCCGGAGTCGAGCCTGGTCTCCACCCACATCTCGCGCTCGGCCGGCTCCAGGCGGGTCGGGTCCTCCAGGGTGAACCAGCGCTCGACCAGCTTCTCGGCGTCCGCCAGCCACCGCGCCAGCCGCGCCGCGCCGTCCTCGGCCGGTGCCTCCGCCGCCGTCGCCGCCGCGCCGTCCACACCCGGGGGCGGCTCCTCGTCGGCGAACAGCGAGGCGAGCTCCGGACGGCGCGTCAGCAGCCGCTCCCACTCGCGCTCCACCAGCGAACGGACCCGGCCCACCGTGCGCTCCCCGGCCGGAACGTCGAACAGCCGCTCCAGCACGGCGTGCACCACCGTGCCCCTGGTCGCCGCCGGGCTGGGCTCCTCCGGCAGCCGGTCGATCACCCGGAACCGGTAGAGCAGCGGGCACTGCATGAAGTCGGCCGCCCGGGACGGTGACAACGACGGGCTACGCGGGGCCGGTGACGCTTCCATGGCACGAACCCTACGGCCCGCCACCGACACCCGGCGCAATACCATCGACGTGTGGGAACGCGCGCGGCATGATCGTGCCCGGCCACTGTCTGCGACCGGGCGGCGGCACCGTGCTCCCGCACGGGCACCCGCCGCACCCCGGCGGGAGCGGCACCGGAGCAACGACCACGATCCGCGACCGCGGGACAGGACAGGGGACACGGTGGGAGACACGGAGCGGCCCGGACCCGGCACCGGGAAGCAGCGCCCAGGCGGGGGAGGCGGCATCCTCATGGGCCGGATCTTCAAGGTGCCGGTGTACGTCGCCCCGAGCTGGTTCCTGGTCGCAGCGCTCATCACGTGGTTCTTCGGCAACCAACTGGAGCGCGTCCTCCCCGAGATCGGCAACGCCCGCTATCTCGTCGCGCTGTTCTTCGCCGTCGCCTTCTACGCCTCCGTGCTGGTGCACGAGCTGGCCCACACCGTGGCCGCGCTCCGGTTCGGCCTGCCGGTGCGCCGTATCCAGCTCCAGTTCTTCGGCGGTGTCTCCGAGATCGAGAAGGACTCACCGACCCCGGGCCGTGAGTTCACCCTCGCCTTCGTCGGCCCGCTGCTCTCGCTCGTCCTGGCCGGGGTCTTCTACCTGGGGATGCTCGTCACCGAGGCCGGGACCGTGCCCGGGGTGCTGTGCGCGGGGCTGATGCTCTCCAACCTCATCGTCGCGGTCTTCAACCTGCTGCCCGGGATGCCTCTGGACGGCGGGCGGATGCTGCGCGCCGTCATCTGGAAGATCTCCGGACGGCCGATGACCGGCACCGTCGTGGCCGCCTGGGCCGGCCGGGTCCTCGCCGTGGTGGTACTGGTCGGCTTCCCGCTCGCCACGCACACCGGCGGCTTCACCGACCGCGAGTCGTTCACCGGCGTGGACTCCCTCACCGACGGGCTGCTGGCCGCGATCCTGGCCGCCATCATCTGGACCGGCGCCGGAAACAGCCTGCGCATGGCCCGGCTGCGCGAGCGGCTGCCCGCGCTGACCGCCACCGCCCTCACCCGGCGGGCCGTCCCCGTGCCCCCTGACTCGCCCCTCTCCGAGGCGCTGCGGCGGGCGAACGACGCCGGTGCCCGCGCGCTGGTGGTGGTCGATCCGGACGGCACGCCCCGCGCGCTGGTCCGGGAGGCCGCCATCGCGGCGGTGCCGCAGCACCGCCGGCCCTGGGAGCCGGTGGGCGGCCTCGCGCAGGAGCTGACCGACGGCATGCGGGTCCCCGCGGACCTCGCCGGCGAGGACCTGCTCAACCATCTGCGGGCCAACCCCTCCAGCGAGTACCTGGTGGTCGAGGCCACCGGTGAGATCTACGGGGTGCTCTCCACCGCCGACGTCGAACGGGCCTTCGTCGCGGCGATGTCCGGCCAGGGCGGGTCCGCGGCCCCCTCCTGACGGCACCCACCGCCCTCGCCCCCGGCCCTCGATTACGGCCGGGGCACCCGGCTGGACTAGGCTTCCCCCCATGTCCGAACCGACCGGTGCCGCCCGCCGACGCGGGCCCTTCAGGGTCGGGGACCAGGTACAGCTGACCGACCCCAAGGGCCGCCACTACACCTTCACGCTCGAAGCCGGGAAGAGCTTCCACACCCACAAGGGTGCCTTCCCGCACGACGAGCTGATCGGGGCGCCCGAGGGAACCGTCGTCCGCACCACCGGCAAGGTCGACTACCTCGCACTGCGCCCCCTGCTCCCCGACTTCGTCCTGTCCATGCCCCGCGGCGCCGCCGTGGTCTACCCCAAGGACGCGGGGCAGATCCTCGCGATGGCCGACATCTTCGCGGGAGCGCGGGTGGTCGAGGCCGGAGTCGGCTCCGGCTCGCTCTCCACCTTCCTGCTGCGCGCCATCGGCGACCACGGGATGCTGCACTCCTACGAGCGCCGCGCGGACTTCGCCGACATCGCGAAGGGCAACGTCGAGCGCTACTTCGGCGGACCGCACCCGGCCTGGGAGCTGACGGTCGGTGACCTCCAGGACAACCTCAGCGACACCGAGGTGGACCGGGTCATCCTGGACATGCTCGCCCCCTGGGAGTGCCTGGACGCCGTCTCCAAGGCGCTGGTCCCCGGCGGCATCCTCTGCGCGTACGTGGCGACCACGACACAGCTCGCCCGCACGGTGGAGACCATCCGGGAACACGGCACCTTCAACGAGCCCAGCGCCTGGGAGACGATGGTCCGCACCTGGCACGTCGAAGGGCTGGCCGTCCGTCCCGACCACCGCATGATCGGCCACACCGGCTTCCTGCTCACCGCCCGGCGCCTCGCCGACGGTGTGGAACCGCCGCGCCGCCGACGTCGTCCGGCGCCTGGCGCCTACGGCGAGGACTACACCGGTCCCGGCAGCGGCCGGAGCTGACCCACGCCGGCCGGGGGCGCACCCCGGCACCCGCCCCTCCGGCGTCCGGCCGGACCACCGCCGACGCCGACATCCCTCCGCCGTGCCACCCGATCCGGGCGGCACGGCGGAGCCGTGTGGAAACCCCGGAACCCGCGCTTCTTCACCGGTGTGAGATATGGCACGATGCTGAGCACCCCCCGCATCGCTTCTGCCTCCCAGGAGAACCTCCGCGTGCAGCCCACGGCAGACTCCGGACTTCCCCACACCCGTGCCCGCGCGGTGCACTGGCTCACGACGGCCGTCGCCCTCGCCGCCGTCGCCGGGCTCGCGGCCCTGATCCAGCCCCCGGGCGCCACCGCCCACTCCGGGCCCCCGCCGGCCGGCGTGAGCGGCGGCCCGGACCCCGAGTCAGTCAGCTATCCGCTGGACTGCGGCCCCCACGACGTCCTGGTCACGCACCGCGCCGAAATCGACCTCGACGGCGACGGCCGCACCGAGACGGTCGCCGCGGTGCGGTGCGACGCCGGCGGCGGCACCCCGCCGCACGGGGTGTACCTGCTGACCGGACGACCCGGGGGAGAGGTCGCGGTCGCCGAGACCCTGGTCGACCCGGGAGACGGCATGATCGTCGAGAAGCTGCGGGCCCGCGACGGCACGCTCACCGTGACACTGCTCGGCTACTCCTCGCCGGACGTGCCCCGGAGCGAGCCCGACCTGCACGGTGAGGCCTCGTGGAACTGGCGCGACGGGCGCCTGGTCGTGGACCAGGCCGCACCGCCCCGCGCCGTCAGCGTCTGAGCCACGTCGCCCGCCGGGGCACGACCACGGCCAGTACGAGGGACACACGACGACGGGACACGACGAAGGGGGCCGACCGGTTTTCAGGTCGGCCCCTTCCGTCACGCCGGAGGCGGAGGATCAGTCGGCGTCCGGGCCGTAGACCTCGGTCCGGTCAGCCACCCGCCGCACATGGATGCACTCGCCCGGGCAGTCCTTGACCGACTCGACCACGTCGGTCAGCAGCGGCAACGGGATCGGCGCGGTGGCGCCCGGCTCGGTCAGCAGGTCGGCCTCCTCGCCGGCGGGCACCGGCGGCTTGACATAGGCGAGCCCGTCGATGTCGAGCTCGAACACCTCGGGGGCGTACTGCGCACAGATGCCGTCGCCGGTGCAGAGTTCCTGGTCGATCCAGACCTCGAGTTCGTCGGCGGCCGTGTGCTGCGCGCTCATCTCACCCACCGTTTCCCGTCGTATGCCCGTGGTATTCCGGACATGCTCGATAACTGCCTGCCGTCATGGTCGGACCTCCCGCCGGAATCGCTTCCGCCGGGGGCTCCCGGGCACCGGCCACGGGAGCGGCACAGCGGGAATTCCCGCGTTCGCCGATGGTCCGTGGCCGTTCCCGCCGGGGGTCCTTCCGCCGCCGTGGTGCGGCGAACGGCGGGACCCCGGAGAGGGTGTTGACCACCCACGACCATACCGCTGACTGCTTTCCCACGGCGCAGGGTGGGTATTCCCCAGGCGAGAGGGAGCGCGCAAGGGTGAAGATCGGACACGGCCGACGGTCTTTTTGATCTAGGGGTTTCGATCGACACCTGTCCAGGTAGGGTCTGGAAGCGTCCAGCTCCCCTTGGAGGAGGTGAGGACCGTGGCATCCCACGAAGACGACACCAACCGCGGTATCCGTCCCGGTCGGGGGTCCGACGACCCGGCCCGGCAGGTTGCCGATCTAGAGCAGGAGATCACTGTCCTGCGCCGCAAGCTCGCTGATTCCCCGCGGCACACCCGGGTGCTCGAGGAGCGGATCGTCGAGTTGCAGACGAGCCTGGCGGGGGTGACGTCCCAGAACGAGCGGCTGGCCGGCACTTTGCGCGAGGCCCGTGACCAGATCGTGGCGCTCAAGGAAGAGGTCGACCGACTGGCGCAGCCGCCGGCCGGTTTCGGTGTCTTCCTGCAGGCCAACGACGACGGCACCGCCGACATCTTCACCGGCGGCCGCAAGCTCCGGGTCAACGTCAGTCCTGGTATCGAGCTGGAGGAGTTGCAGCGCGGCCAGGAGGTGATGCTCAACGAGGCTCTCAACGTGGTCGAGGCCATGGAGTTCGAGAGCGCCGGCGACATCGTCACCCTCAAGGAGGTCCTGGAGGACGGCGAGCGCGCGCTGGTGGTCGGCCACACCGACGAGGAGCGGGTGGTGCGGATCGCCGCACCGCTGCCGAGCGCGACGCTCCGCGCCGGTGACGCGTTGCTGCTCGACTCCCGTTCGGGCTACGTCTACGAGGTCGTGCCCAAGAGCGAGGTCGAGGAACTGGTCCTCGAAGAGGTCCCCGACATCGACTACGCCAAGATCGGCGGTCTGGGCAACCAGATCGAGCTGATCCGCGACGCGGTCGAACTGCCCTACCTCCATCCCGACCTCTTCCGCGAGCACGAGTTGCGGCCGCCGAAGGGCGTGCTGCTCTACGGTCCGCCCGGCTGCGGCAAGACACTGATCGCCAAGGCCGTCGCCAACTCGCTGGCGAAGAAGGTCGCCGAGGTCACCGGACAGCCCGCCGGGAAGAGCTTCTTCCTGAATATCAAGGGTCCGGAGCTTCTCAACAAGTACGTCGGCGAGACCGAGCGGCACATCCGGCTGGTCTTCCAGCGGGCGCGCGAGAAGGCCAGTGAGGGCACGCCCGTCATCGTCTTCTTCGACGAGATGGACTCCCTGTTCCGCACCCGTGGCTCGGGCGTCAGCTCGGACGTGGAGAACACCATCGTCCCGCAGCTGCTGTCGGAGATCGACGGCGTGGAGGGGCTGGAGAACGTCATCGTCATCGGCGCCTCCAACCGCGAGGACATGATCGACCCGGCGATCCTCCGGCCCGGCCGGCTGGACGTCAAGATCAAGATCGAGCGGCCGGACGCCGAGGCGGCCAAGGACATCTTCACGAAGTACCTCACTCCGAACCTTCCCATCCACACCGAGGACCTGGCCGAGCACCACGGCAGCCGCGAGGCGGCCGTCGGCGGCATGATCCAGACCGTCGTGGAGCAGATGTACGCGGAGTCCGAGGAGAACCGCTTCCTGGAGGTCACCTACGCCAACGGTGACAAGGAGGTCCTGTACTTCAAGGACTTCAACTCGGGCGCGATGATCCAGAACATCGTCGACCGTGCCAAGAAGATGGCGATCAAGGCGTTCCTGGACCAGAACCAGAAGGGTCTGCGGGTCGCCCACCTCATCGCCGCCTGTGTGGACGAGTTCAAGGAGAACGAGGACCTCCCGAACACCACCAACCCGGACGACTGGGCCCGCATCTCCGGCAAGAAGGGCGAGCGGATCGTCTTCATCCGCACGCTCGTCACCGGAAAGCAGGGTGCCGACACCGGTCGTTCCATCGATACGGTGGCCAATACCGGACAATATCTGTAAAGACACCCGGCCCGGCTGCGGGCGCGCAGGCCACGGTGCCTGTGTGTCCCGCAGCCGGGCGTTTTTCCCAGACAGCCCACAGGAAACCCCCTGTCACCTCCCCATCGCGGCCCGTGGCACCTAGGCTCGTGGCGTGCGGTGGGCCTGTCCGGGGGCCGCCGCAGGGCAAGGAGGGCCGCATGACCGTACGGCGCGTGATGGGCATCGAGACGGAGTACGGCGTCTCCGTTCCCGGTCATCCCAACGCCAATGCCATGCTCACCTCGTCCCAGGTGGTGAACGCCTACGCCGCGGCGATGCACCGTGCCCGCCGGGCGCGCTGGGACTTCGAGGAGGAGAACCCGCTGCGGGACGCCCGCGGGTTCGACCTGGCACGCGAGAACGCGGACTCCAGCCAGCTCACCGACGAGGACATCGGGCTGGCCAACGTCATCCTCACCAACGGCGCCCGGCTCTACGTGGACCACGCGCACCCCGAGTACAGCGCCCCGGAGACGGCGGGCCCCCTCGACGCGGTCCTGTGGGACAAGGCGGGGGAGCGGGTCATGGCCGAGGCGGCCCGCCGGGCCGCCGAGGTGCCCGGAGCCCACCCCATCCACCTCTACAAGAACAACACCGACAACAAGGGCGCCTCCTACGGCACGCACGAGAACTACCTGATGCGGCGGGAGACCGCCTTCTCGGACATCGTCCGGCACCTGACGCCGTTCTTCGTCTCGCGCCAGGTCGTCTGCGGCGCCGGCCGGGTCGGTATCGGTCAGGACGGTGGCGCCGACGGGTTCCAGCTCAGCCAGCGGGCCGACTACTTCGAGGTGGAGGTCGGGCTGGAGACCACCCTCAAGCGGCCGATCATCAACACCCGGGACGAGCCCCACGCCGACCCCGAGCGCTACCGCCGGCTGCACGTCATCGTCGGCGACGCCAACCTGTCGGAGATCTCCACCTACCTCAAGCTCGGCACCACCTCGCTGGTGCTGTCGATGATCGAGGACGGCTTCATCGCCGTCGACCTGGCCGTGGACCAGCCGGTGCGCACGCTGCACCGGGTCAGTCACGATCCGGGACTGCGCGGTCTGATCACGCTGCGCAGCGGTCGCACCCTCACCGCCGTCCAGCTCCAGATGGAGTACTTCGAGCTGGCCCGCAAGTACGTCGAGGAGCGCTGGGGCGCGGACGCGGACGACGAGACCCGCGACGTCCTGGCCCGCTGGGAGGACGTGCTGACCCGGCTGGAGAGCGACCCGATGAGCCTGGCGGACCAGCTCGACTGGGTCGCCAAGCGAGAACTGCTGGAGGGGTACCGCCGCCGGGACAATCTCGGCTGGGACGCCGCACGGCTGCACCTGGTCGATCTCCAGTACTCCGACGTCCGGCCCGACAAGGGGCTCTACAACCGGCTGGCGGAGCGGGGCCGGATGCGGCGGCTGTTCACCGAGGATCAGGTGCGCCGCGCCGTCACCAGCCCGCCGGAGGACACCCGCGCCTACTTCCGCGGGCGGTGTCTGGAGCAGTACGCCGACGACGTGGCGGCCGCCTCGTGGGATTCGGTCATCTTCGACCTGCCGGGCCGTGACTCCCTGCAGCGGGTGCCCACCATGGACCCGCTGCGCGGCACCCGCGAGCACGTCGAGGGACTGCTCGACCGGTGCGAGACCGCGGACCAACTGGTCCGTGCCCTCTCCGGCGGCTGATTTCGCGCAGGACGGGAATGATCGTGGAGAGCGCGGCGGGCACGGTGTCCGGTGCGCGATCGAGGAGCCGATGTCAGCACCCGGCTGTAGGGTCTGATCTTGGAAGACGTAGGCGATCGGCTAACTGAGCGGGGTGAGGCAGATGGCGACCAAGGACAGCGGCGGCGGCCAGCAGAAGGCATCGCGCGCCACGGAGGAGACCGAGGAACAGACCGAGTCGACGGAGGTGTCCGACGAACTCAAGGAGCGCCAGGAGGAGCTCAGCGAGGATGTCGACTCCGTGCTCGACGAGATCGACGAGGTCCTGGAGGCGAACGCCGAGGACTTCGTCCGCGGCTTCGTGCAGAAGGGCGGCCAATAGCCCCCAGCGGGCTTGAGTCCCCCGCGACCGTCCGGGTGGTCCGGCGGTCGTGCGCACCGGTTCCGCTCCGGGCGCGCGACCGTCCGGGCCGTTCATGTGGATCACGGCCACGCTGCGGGTAGGGTCCGTGGCGTACTGTGCCCCGGCTTCGACGCCGCGCCGGCCCCGCCCGGCCACGGGCCCCGGCGATACCGGCCGGCCGGTTCTTATCTGGAAGGACATCAGTGGCAGCCAACTCCCGCGACCAGGGCCGACTCCCGGCGCCGTTCCTGACCCCCGGCAGCTCGTCGTTCCTGGACTTCATGTCCACGCACGCCCCGGAGCAGCTCCCGGGGCACCGCCCGCTGCCACCCGTGCAGGGCGCGATCGAGGCACCGCACGGCACCACCATCGTCGCCGTGGCCTTCCCCGGCGGCGTGGTGCTCGCGGGTGACCGCCGAGCCACCATGGGCAACATGATCGCCCAGCGTGACATCGAGAAGGTCTTCCCGGCCGACGAGTACTCCGCCGTCGGCATCGCCGGCACCGCGGGTCTGGCCGTGGAGATGGTGCGCCTGTTCCAGCTGGAGCTGGAGCACTTCGAGAAGGTCGAGGGGGACACGCTCTCGCTGGAGGGCAAGGCCAACCGCCTCTCCACCATGATCCGCGGTAACCTCGGCATGGCCATGCAGGGCCTGGCGGTCGTGCCGCTGTTCGCGGGCTACGACACCGACCGCGAGAAGGGCCGCATCTTCTCCTACGACGTCACCGGCGGCCGCTCCGAGGAGTTCGGCTTCGCCGCGGTGGGCTCGGGCTCGATCTTCGCGCGCGGCGCACTGAAGAAGCTGCACCGCGGGGACCTGACGGAGGAGCAGACGGCCACCGTCGCCGTCCAGGCCCTCTACGACGCGGCTGACGACGACTCGGCGACGGGTGGGCCCGACGTCACCCGCCGGATCTACCCGGTGGTCGCCGTCATCTCCGAGGACGGGTACCGGCGGCTCGCCGAGAGCGAGGTCGCCGACATCGCGCGCACCGTCCTCGACGCACGACTCCAGCTGCCCAACGGGCCGCTGGCGCCCGTCGTCTAGGACACCCGGGCCATGCGCAGACAGCCGAGGCCATGCTCGGACAGAAGTGCCCCGGAGCACAGGACGCTCCCGGGCGCAGGAGGACAGGAAGGGACCGATAGCCGGTGACGACACCGTTCTATGTCTCACCCCAGCAGGCGATGGCCGACCGCGCCGAGTACGCCCGCAAGGGCATCGCGCGCGGGCGCGGACTGGTGGTGCTCCAGTACGCGGACGGCATCGTCTTCGTCGCGGAGAACCCTTCCCGGGCGCTGCACAAGGTGAGCGAGATCTACGACCGCATCGGGTTCGCGGCCACGGGCAAGTACAACGAGTACGAGAACCTCCGCATCGGCGGCGTGCGCTACGCCGACCTGCGGGGCTACACGTACGACCGGGACGACGTCACGGCCCGCGGCCTGGCCAACGTCTACGCCCAGACGCTCGGCACCATCTTCTCCAGCGCGGGGGAGAAGCCGTACGAGGTCGAGCTGATCGTCGCCGAGGTGGGCGACGCCCCGGAGGACGACCAGGTCTACCGGCTGCCGCACGACGGCTCGATCATCGACGAGCACGGCTCGGTCGCGGTCGGCGGCAACGCCGACCAGATCAGCAGCTACCTGGAGCAGCGGCACGAGGACGGCATGACGCTCTCGGCCGCGCTGCGGCTGGCCGTGCAGGCTCTCGGCCGGGACGGCAACGGCGGTGAGCGCGAACTCACCGCCGACCAGCTGGAGGTCGCGGTCCTGGACCGCACCCGCCCGCAGCGGCGCAAGTTCAAGCGGGTACTGGGCCGGCAGCTGTCGCAGCTGCTGGAGCCCGGGACGTCCGCCGACGCGGGGACGGACGACGCCGGGGACGCGGAGGCGCCCGACGGCTCCGGTGGTGGCGACGCCTCCGGCGAGGGCGGGAGCCCCAAGAAGAAGAAGTGACCCCCGCTCGGTGGTGGCCCGCGAGCGGGCCACCACCGAGGGCGGAGGCGGTCAGCGTCCCCCGGGCGGTCCGTCCGCCGGCGGCGGCGCCGTGGAGCCGCGGGTCAGCAGCTCCACCGGCAGCAGGGTGTTGCCCGCTCTCTCCCCGCGCAGCACCGTCAGCAGCGAGCCCAGCCCGGCCGCGCCCATCTCCTCGGCCGGCAGCCGCACCGTGGTGAGTTCCGGTTCGACTGCGCCCGCGAGGACCAGGTCGTCGATACCGGTGACCGAGACGTCCTCCGGCACCCGCAGCCCCATCCGGCGCGCGGCCTTGCACGCTCCGGCGGCGAGCACGTCGTCGTCGCAGACCAGCGCGGTCGGGCGCGGATCGGCGCGCAGCGCCCGCTCGGCGGCGAGCATCCCCTCCCGTACGCTCAGCGCGGCCGCCTCGGCCGCGACCAGTCGCGCGGTGCCGGCGGCCGCCAGCTCCTCGCGCAGTACCCGGGCGCGCGCGTGGAAGGTCCAGGTGTCGACGGACGCGGCGATGTGGCCGAAGGTGCGGTGTCCCAACTCCAGCAGATGGCCGGTGACCTGGCGCATGCCGTCGGCGATGTCGGGGTTGACGGTGGCGACCGCCGGTTCCCGTCCCGGCTCGCTGTCCAGCATCACCAGGGGGACCCCGCCGTCGCGCAGCGCGGCGAGCGCGTCGGCGGCCATGGAGGAGGCGATCACTCCGTCGAGCGTGGCGCTCGCCGAGGCGAAGGGATCGGGGGCGGGCCCGACCCCCGCGGGGGACGGATAGAGCACCACGCCGATGTCGTGTTCGGCGGCCATCCGCGCCGCCCCGGAGTGCACCCGGGCGAAGAACTCGGTGGTGAGCGCGGGAACGACCAGCAGTGCCGTGCGCCGCTGGCCCAGCCGCAGGTTGCGGGCGGCGAGGTTGGGGCGGTAGCCGAGCTCCCGGGCGGCGGCGCGTACCGCCTCCGCGCGAGCGGGGGAGACCCGGCCGTTCCAGCGGTCGCGCAGCACCAGCGAGACGGTCGCCTGGGAGACGCCCGCGCGTTCGGCGACATCCCGGCTGGTGGGTCGGGCCGGGGTCGCTCCGGCGGGGCCCGGGCGGCGGCCGTTCACCGGATGTCTCCCGCGCGTTCCCGGTGCTCCGCCCGTTCCGGGGCTCCGGCGCGGTGGGACCGCCGGGTCTCCCGCGGTGGTGCCGGGCGGCACCACCGGCCGCGGCGGCCGACGTGTGCCCGCGTTCCGTCGCGTCTGCTGTGCTGCTGCCTCACTGCCACTCCCGTCCGGTCCGGACCGGTGGTGGCCCGGGCCCGTGTGCCCGCTCGGCGGTGCCCTGTCGTGCGCCGTCGTGTCCACGGAACGGAACAGTCTGGCAGGCCCGGTCCACAGAGCACGCATCGTACGTATAATCACTGGCGTTATACGTAACACTTCGCCGGGGTGCCCGCCTCCGGGGAAGTGCCACGGCCCCGCACGACGCGGCGGGGCCGGGAGCGGAGGCAGGCGGGCCGAGAGACGACGAGCGGAGCCGGCCGATGGCGCTGGGGTACATGGAACTGCTGCGGATGCCGCACGCGGGCAGACTGATCACCGGCACGCTCGTGGGGCGGCTGCCGTACGGCACGGCCCCGCTGGCGATCGTGATCTTCACCCGGGCCGAGGGCGGCAGTTACTCGCTCGCGGGCGCGCTGGCCGCGCTCTACGGGCTGGCCACCGCGGTCGGTCAGCCGCTGCTGGGGCGGATGGCGGACCTGCGCGGCCAGCCCCGGGTGATGCTGCCCTCGGCGATCGTGTCGGCCGTCGCGATGATCGTGCTGGCCGTCTCCGGGATCGACCCCCTCGGGGTGGCCGCCGCCGCCATCGTGGTGGCCGGTGTCGCCACCCCGCCGCTGGAGGGCGGGCTGCGCGCGCTCTGGCCCTCCGTGCTGAAGCGGGAGGACCGCATCCACCGTGCCTACGCGCTGGACGCCGTCGCCCAGGAGGTGATGTTCGCCGTCGGACCGCTGGTGGTGATGGTGCTGGTCAGCATCTGGTCACCGGCCGGGGCGCTCCTGGTGATCAACGTACTGGGGGTACTCGGCGCGTTGTCGGTCGTCACCTCCGAGCCGTCCCGGAGCTGGCGCAGCGCGCCGCGGGAGTCCCACTGGCTGGGCGCGCTCCGCTCAGGGGGCATGCTGTCGCTGCTCGGCGCGTTCTTCTTCGTCGGCATCGCGCTCGGCTCGATCTCGGTGGCCGCCGTCGCCTACGCCGAGAGCGCCGGTGACGAGTTGATCTCCACCTACCTGCTGTCCGCGCTCGGGGCGGGGGCGCTGCTCGGCGGCCTCTGGTACGGCGCCCGGCAGTGGGCCGGTGAGCCCGAGCGGCGGCTGATGGTGCTGGTCGCGGCGCTGGCCGCCGGCTACCTGCCGCTGGCACTCGCGCCGTCGTCGGTGGCGGCCATGACGCTGCTCGCCGGGGTGTCCGGGATCTTCCTCGCCCCCGCACTGGCCTGCTCGTTCGTGGTGATCGACCGGCACGCGCCGCTCGGCACCGTGACCGAGGCGTTCTCCTGGCTCGTGACGACCTTCGGTGTCGGTGTCGCGGCCGGCACCGGAGTGGTGGGCCCGGTACTGGAGTCGCACGGGACCGCGGCGGGGTTCGTGGTGGCGCCGGTCGGTGGCGTCGCGGCGGCACTGGTGCTGCTGGCGACCCGGGGGGTCCTCGCGCGCCGTCCGGTGCGGCCGGGAGTGGAGCTGAGCGAGCCGCCGGGCGAGCCCTCCGTCCCGGCCCCGGGCCCGGCGGCGGGCGGAAAATGATCGCAACGCCGCGCTGAACCCGGTTTGGGATGCCGCCCGCAGGCGTACTGTTCACACATGGACCGCCGAATCTTCGGGCTTGAGAACGAGTACGGCGTCACCTGCACTTTCCGTGGACAGCGGAGGCTGTCACCGGACGAGGTGGCGCGGTACCTGTTCCGCCGCGTCGTGTCATGGGGCCGCAGCAGCAACGTTTTTCTGCGCAACGGGGCCCGGCTCTATCTGGACGTCGGGTCGCATCCGGAGTACGCCACCCCGGAATGCGACAACGTCACCGAACTCATCACCCACGACAAGGCGGGCGAGCGAATCCTGGAGGGGCTGCTGGTCGATGCCGAGCGCCGCCTCCACGAGGAGGGCATCGCCGGCGACGTCTATCTCTTCAAGAACAACACCGACTCCGCCGGCAACTCCTACGGCTGCCACGAGAACTACCTGGTCGGCCGGCACGGCGAGTTCTCCCGGCTGGCCGACGTCCTGATCCCCTTCCTCGTCACGCGTCAGCTGATCTGCGGCGCGGGCAAGGTCCTCCAGACCCCTCGCGGCGCGGTGTTCTGCGTCAGCCAGCGTGCCGAGCACATCTGGGAGGGCGTCAGCTCCGCCACCACCCGCTCCCGGCCGATCATCAACACCCGGGACGAGCCGCACGCCGACGCCGAGCGGTACCGTCGCCTGCACGTCATCGTCGGCGACTCCAACATGTCCGAGACCACCATGCTGCTGAAGGTCGGCGCGACCGACCTGGTGCTGCGGATGATCGAGGCCGGCACGGTGATGCGCGACCTCACCCTGGAGAACCCGATCCGGGCCATCCGCGAGGTCAGCCACGACATCACCGGGCAGCGGAAGGTCCGACTGGCCACCGGCCGGGAGGCGTCCGCCCTGGAGGTCCAGCAGGAGTACTACGACAAGGCGCTGGACTTCTGCGAACGGCGCGGTATCCGCACCGGCGTCACAGAGCAGGTCCTGGAGCTGTGGGGCCGCACCCTGGACGCCGTCCGCGAGCAGGAACTGGACCGCGTCAACACCGAGATCGACTGGGTGATGAAGTACCAGCTGATCGAGCGGTACCGGGCGAAGAACAACCTGTCGATGTCCCACCCGAGAGTGGCGCAGATAGACCTCGCCTACCACGACATCCACCGCAGGCGCGGCCTCTACTACCTGCTGGAGCGCAAGGGACAGGCCAAGCGCATCTGCAACGACCTGGAGATCTTCCAGGGCAAGTCCGTGCCACCGCAGACCACCCGGGCGCGACTGCGCGGCGACTTCATCCGCCGCGCCCAGGAGCAGCGCCGGGACTTCACCGTCGACTGGGTCCACCTCAAGCTCAACGACCAGGCGCAGCGCACCGTGCTGTGCAAGGACCCGTTCCGGTCGGTGGACGAACGGGTGGAGAAGCTGATCGCCGGGATGTGAGCGAAGGACGGGCCGGGCGTTCTCGCGCTCATCCGTCCGACGGCCGCGCATCCCCGGGTGCGCGGCCGTCGCCGTTCCCGGGACCGGCCGCGGCGTGACGCGCCGTGATCCCGTCCGCACGGAGCGGATCCGGGTGCCGTCCGCGGCATAAGGAGCGAATAAGGCCCCGCGGGCTGCCCGAAAGGGCCCGCTCGCCTTGGGGCACAAGGGCCTCGCGTTGCCGCGTGTAAGCCGTAGGGTGGGGCGCGACAGGCGGGTCCCGCCCCGATCCCCCACTAATCGCGAGTTGGACTGATGATTCCCACCAAGACAGCGCACCGCCTGGCGGCGGTACTGGCCGTCCCGGCCCTGCTCCTCGTTTCGGCCTGTGGTTCCGACGACGGGGACTCCTCCGGTTCGGACGCCGCCGCGGCCACCACGGTGTCGGGCGAGATCGGCTCACCGCCGGAGATCGAGGTCGATCCCGAGGCCGAGTTCGACGCCGAGACCAAGGTCACCGTGATCTCCGAGGGAGACGGTGAGGAGGTCGCCTCCGGTGACTACTTCCGTGCCGATGTCGTCGGCATGACCGTCGCCGACGAGGCCGAGCTGATCAACACCTGGGTGAAGCCCGAGATCCCCGGGCAGGAGGCCGAGGCCGACGAGGACGCCCCGCGCTCCCAGTACGTGGCCCGCACCGGCGAGGAGGGCATGCTGCCGCAGGCCATTGTCGACAGTGTCGTGGGCCAGAAGGTCGGCAGCCGGGTCCTGATCGAGGGCCAGGCCGGCACGCTCATCGGCCCGCAGGTCGCGCAGGCCGGCATGAACGAGGAGGACGGCCTCGTCTGGGTCTTCGACATCGTCGGCGCCGCGGAGATCGACCCGCAGGGTGAGGCCGAGGGGGAGCAGGCCGAGCCGGCGGAGGGCATGCCGGAGGTCGTCGCGGGCGAGGGGAAGGCCGCCGAGGTCACCGTCCCCGAGGGTGAGGACCCGCCGTCCGAGCTGCGGGAGCAGGTGCTCGTCGAGGGCGACGGCGCGGAGGTCGAGGCCGGCGAGGGCCTGGTCGTGCAGTACACCGGCGTGGACTGGGCCGAGGGAGAGCAGTTCGACGCCTCCTGGGACCGCGAGGCGGCCAGCGCCTTCCAGATCGGTACCGGCTCGGTCGTGACCGGCTGGGACGAGGCGCTCGTCGGCAAGAACGTCGGAGACCGTGTCCTGCTGGTGCTTCCGCCGGAGAAGGCGTACGGCGCCGCCGACGGGCACGAGCTGCAGGAAAGTACGCTGATCTTCGTGGTCGACATCCTCGGTGTGGTCTGATCACCGAGTGCCCGACCGCGGGACCTCCCCGCCGCCGCGTCACGCGGCGCCGGGTGGTCCCGAGCCAACAGTGACGCAGCAAGGAGCGAATTCCGTGAGCAACAGCAAGCCCGAGGTCGACTTCCCGGGCGGCGAGCCGCCGGCCGACCTGGAGATCAAGGACCTCTGGGAGGGCGACGGCCCGGTCGCCGAGGCGGGCGCCAACGTCTCGGTGCACTACGTGGGCGTGTCCTTCTCCTCCGGCGAGGAGTTCGACGCCAGCTGGAACCGCGGTCGCCCGCTCCAGTTCCAGCTGGGCGCCGGCCAGGTCATCTCCGGCTGGGACAAGGGCGTGCAGGGCATGAAGGTCGGCGGCCGCCGTCAGCTGATCATCCCGCCGCACCTGGCCTACGGCGACCGCGGCGCCGGCAACGCGATCAAGCCGGGCGAGACGCTGATCTTCGTCTGCGACCTGGTCTCCGTCTGACCGGCCGTTCCGAGCCACCGGCGGCGGCCTGCGGGCCGTCGCCACCCGGGCCCGTCACCCGCGCTGCGCGGGCGACGGGCCCGCGCTTTCGCCCACGGTGCCGATGGCGGTACGGTCGGTCCCTGAGCGACAGTTGAGAGAGGGCGGCGCGTCGATGGCCATTGCCAAGGCCGAGCGGCTGATGAATCTCGCGCTGTGCCTGCGCGGCGCCAGCCGGCCGTTGAGCAAGCGCGAACTGCGCACCTCGATCGAGGCGTACATCGAGGCGGGCGGCGAGGACGCCTTCAACCGCATGTTCGAACGCGACAAGGACGACCTGCGCGAACTCGGCATGGTGATCGAGACCGTCGAGAACCTCGACGGCGAGGTCGGCTACGTCGCCCGCCCCGACTCCAACCGGCTGCCGCCGCTGACCCTGGACGCCGCCGAGGCGGCCGCCCTCGGCCTCGCGGCCAAGGTGTGGCAGCAGGTCCGGCTCGCCGGCGCGGCCAGCGCCGCGCTCCAGAAGCTGCGCGCCGCCGGCATGCCGCTGGCCGGGGACGAGGCGGAGCCGTTCGGCGCGCTGGAACCGCGGATCCCGGCCGGCGAGGCGTCCTTCGAACCGCTGATGGTCGCCTGCCGCGACCGGCGCCCCGTCGTCTTCGACTACCGCAAGGCCAACGCCGCGCGCTCCACCCCGCGGCTGGTCGAGCCCTGGGCGCTGGAGTGCTGGCGCGGCCACTGGTACCTCGCCGGCTACGACCGCGACCGGGGCGCCGAACGTGTCTTCCGGCTCTCCCGGATCACCGGGCGGGTGCGCTCCCGCGGCGGCGCGTTCACCGCCGACGTGCCGGACCGGGTCACCGTCCGCGACACCGTGGCCACCTGGGCCGGCGAGCACGCCACCGGGCAGGCGCGCATCCGGCTGCGCTCGGGCGCCGGATACCCGCTGCGCGCCCGCGCCACCGCCACCCGCACCGGCGACGACGGCTGGGACGAGCTGGAACTGCCCCACGGGCACGGGCTGGGCGCGTGGCTCGCCGAGTTCGGCCCGGACGTGATCGTGCTGGAACCCGCGGAACTGCGGGCCGACGTGGTCGACCGGCTGCGTGCCGTCGCCAAGGGATGAGGGAAGTGCCATGGCGGTCAACGCCATCGACCGCACCCGGCGGCTGCTGTCGCTCGTGACCTACCTGCGCGACCGGCCCGGAGCGCGGGTGGACGAGGTGGCGCGCGCGTTCGGGATCACCGCGGACGAGCTGATCTCCGACCTCCAGGTGCTGCCCATGTGCGGCACCAGCTTCCGCGGCGGGGACCTGCTGGACATCGACACCGACGGTGAGCGGATCTGGTGGTACAACGCCGAGGCGGTGGGCGAGGGCGCCGGGGAGCCGCTGCGTCTCGCCGCCGACGAGGCCACCGCGCTGCTGGTCGCCGCGCGCGCCGTGGCCACCCTGCCGGGGCTGCGCGACAGCGACCGCGAGGCGCTGCTGCGCGCCACCGCCAAGCTGGAGGCCGCGGCCGGTGAGAGCGCCGGGGCCAGCTCCCGGCTGTCGGTGACCTTCGAGTCCGAGGGGGAGGTCTTCGCCGACGTCGACCGTGCCATAGCGGAACGGCGGCGACTGCGCATCCGGTACTACTCGCCGGGCCGCGACGAACTGACCGACCGCGAGATCGACCCGATCCGGCTGTTCGCGGTCGGCCACACCTACGTCGAGGCGTGGTGCCGCCGATCCGAGGCCCGGCGGACCTTCCGGCTCGACCGGGTCGCCAGCATCGAACTGCTGGACACGCCCGCCGAGCCGCCGCCCGTCGAACCCCGGGACCTCAGCGCCGGGCTGGTGCAGCCCGCCGCCTCGGACCCTCAGGTCGTGATCGAGGTCGGTCCCGGCGGGCGCTGGGTCGCGGAGTACTACCCGTACGACACCGCCGAGGAACTCCCCGACGGCGGCCTGAGGATCACGCTGCGCACCAGCGATCCGGCGACGCTGCGGAGGCTCGCCCTGCGGCTGGGCGGCGACGGCCGGATCGTCTCCCCGCCGGCGCTCGCGGACAGCGCCCGGGAGGCCGCCGTGCGCGCCCTGGCGGCCTACGGGGACTGACACGGACCGCCCGGGGCCTGTGTCCGGCCGGTCGGCGGCGCGTTGTGGGGAGCCCCGCGTCGCGCTGCCGGCCGGCCCGGGCGCGCCGGGGCGGCCGGGCCGGGGCCGACGAGCGGGCTCCGTTAGGCTTCCGGGCATGTTCTGGCCGATGGTCCACCTCGCTCTCGCCTTCTGCGGTGTCGCCGTGCTCGCCGTCCTCGCCATCCGGGTCGCCGTGGAGGTGCGCCGTTTCTCGGCCGCCGTCGGGGACAGCGCCGAGCGGATCACCCGGGCCGCCGAGGAGCTGGAGCGCGCCGCCGTCCCGGTGGTCGGGAACAGCCGCTCGCTGGGTGCGGGAGCGCGCGAGGGTGAGCGCGGGCGCTGAGCGCGAGCGGCGCGCTCCGCCGACGGGGCTGGCGGGTCCGGTGTCATCCGGCGTCATCCGGCGTGTTTCCCCGGTTCTCGCGGGGTTCGCGGGACACGTGCGTATTCATGGGATATCCCGGACGCCCGGGCATTGCTTTGTATTTACCCCTGGGCGTTAAGATTGCCGAGCGTTCGTGCCGGGCGGGAGTGTGCCTGTCCGGGGAATCCAGGGAGATCACGCAGCCCGGGAAGAGAAGGTAGACGGAAGTTATGGGCCAGATCGGAACGTGGCAGATCGTAATCATTCTCGTACTCCTCGTGGTCATCTTCGGTTCGAAGAAGCTGCCGGACGCGGCACGTGGCCTCGGCAAGTCGTTGCGCATCCTGAAGAGCGAGACCGCGGCACTCCGCAAGGATGGCGACACGGACTCCACCACCACCCAGGCGGCGGCGCCCGAGCAGACCCCCGCCCAGCAGCAGCCCGCCGCCAGGACCATCCAGGCCGCCCCCGGCGACGTCTCCAGTGCCCGTCCCGTCGAGGAGCCCCGCGGCAACGCCCAGGGCTGAACCGGCAGTGGCCGCCGCACGCGGCCCGTGGCGCGGGGCCGGTTCCGACCGGCCCCGCCGTAGCAGATAAGGACGAGGGGTGCTGAAGGCCGCCCGTAAAGGGGACCAGGAGCAGGACGAGCGCAAGGTGAGGGACCCCGAGGGGCGCATGTCCCTCGTCGACCACCTGCGGGAACTGCGGAACCGGCTGGCGGTCGCCGTGCTGGCGATCGTGGTGGTGACCGTGGTGGCGATGTTCTTCGCGAAGGACATCATGAACGTCCTCACCGAACCACTTCCGAAGTGTCTGCAACTGACGAGTCCCGACGGGGACGCCGACGGGCCGCGGTGCGCCGTCCTCACCCAGGACGGCCTGACCTCCCCCTTCACCACGTACATCAAGGTCTCGCTGCTGGCAGGGCTGGTGTTCGCCGCTCCCGTCTGGCTCCACCAGCTGTGGGCCTTCATCGCCCCCGGCCTGCACCAGAACGAGAAGCGCTACTCCCGGGCGGTCGTCGCCTTCGGCGCGCCGCTGTTCGCCGTCGGCGTCTACTTCGCCTACTGGCTGCTTCCCCGCGCCATTCCGGTGCTGCTCAGCTTCACCGCCGACGACGCGCAGAACCTCGTGTCGGTCTCCGACATCCTCGACATCACGGTCCGCATGGCGGTCGCCTTCGGCTTCGCCTTCGAACTGCCCCTGATCCTGGTGCTGCTCAACTTCGGCGGTGTCGTCACCGGACGGCGGCTGCTCGGCTGGTGGCGCGGCATGGTGATGGGCATCACGCTGTTCTCCGCTGCGGTCACGCCCACCGACCCCATGTCGATGATCGCGCTCGCGGTGCCGATCACCGGCCTCTACTTCGTGGCCACCGGCATCGCCCTCCTCAACGACCTGCGCCGCCGCCGTCGCCAGCCCGCCGAGCTAAGTGACGACGAGGCGTCGGACCTCGACCTCACTCCCGAGCCGATCGACGCACCCGGCCGGATCGCCCCGCCGCGCTCCCCGCAGAACGGAGAGGGACCCCCGCGCTCGGGCGGTTACGACGACATCACCTGAGCCGATACAGTCCGCGCGTGACCAGCGAGATATCCCTCTTCGTCAACCCCACGGCCGGCCGCGGCCGTGGGGCGGACGCCGCCGGCCCCGCCGCCCGGGTACTCCGTGACGCGGGGTACGCGGTGCGGGCGGTCGTCGGCGAGGACGCCGACGACGCGCTGCGCCGCGTCCGGGAGGAAGTCGAGGCCGGCACCGGGGCGCTGGTCGCCGTCGGCGGCGACGGGCTGGTCTCACTGGCGCTCCAGGCGGTCGCCGGCACCGACACCCCGCTGGGAGTGGTCGCCGCCGGAACCGGCAACGACTTCGCCCGGACCCTGGGTCTGCCGGTACGGGCCCCCGGCCGGGCCGCCGCGCTGGTCGCCGACGCGCTGAAGTCCGGCGCCGGGCGGCGGATCGACCTCGGACTGGCGGGCCCCGGCACCGGCGACGAGCGCTGGTTCGGCACGGTGCTGGCCTCCGGCTTCGACTCCCGGGTCAACGACCGCGGCAACCGGATGCGCCTGCCGGCCGGTCGCCTGAAGTACGACCTCGCGATCCTGGCCGAACTCGCGGCGTTCCGCCCCGTCCCGTACCGGCTGAGGCTGGACGACGGGCCGTGGCTGGAGACCGAGGCCACCCTGGTCGCGGTCGGCAACGGCACCAGCTACGGCGGCGGCATGCGGATCTGCTCCGGCGCGCTGCTGGACGACGGACTCCTCGACGTGGTGGTCGTCGGCGACTGTTCCCGCCGCACCCTGCTGCGCGTCTTCCCCCGCGTCTACCGGGGGACCCATGTGGACCACCCGGCGGTCACGGTGCACCGCGCCGCCCGTGTGACGCTGGAGGCGGCCGGGCAGACCGGGTACGCGGACGGTGACCGCGTCGGCGCCCTGCCGCTGACCGCCGAGTGCCGGCCGGGCGCCGTGAGGGTCCTGGGCGCCGCGGCTCCCGCCTGAGGCACACGCGCGGGCCGGCCAGGGGCGACCGTGCCGGACCCGTCACGAGGGGCACGGTGAGGACACCGGGCAAAAGGCCAGGAGTTCTGTCCGGTCCGGCCGGTAGGCTCGACGGCACGATGAGCGACGACTTCACCCCCGCCCAGCGCTACGCCGCGGCGCGTCGGCGCGCCGACGACCAGGCGACCGAGCTCGCCGCGTTCCGCGAGAGCTACGAGTTCACCCTCGACCCGTTCCAGACCGAGGCGTGCCGCGCCCTGGAGTCCGGCAGTGGTGTGCTGGTGGCCGCGCCCACCGGATCAGGCAAGACGATCGTGGGGGAGTTCGCCGTACACCTGGCGCTCGCCCAGGGCCGCAAGTGCTTCTACACCACCCCGATCAAGGCGCTGTCCAACCAGAAGTTCAACGATCTCGCCAAACGGTACGGCGCCGCCAACGTCGGCCTGCTGACCGGCGACAACAGCGTCAACTCCGAGGCGCCGGTGGTGGTGATGACCACCGAGGTGCTGCGCAACATGCTCTACGCCGGCTCCCGGACCCTGAACGGCCTCGGCTACGTGGTCATGGACGAGGTGCACTACCTCTCCGACCGCTTCCGGGGCGCGGTGTGGGAGGAGGTGATCATCCACCTGCCCGCGTCCGTCACCCTGGTCTCGCTGTCGGCGACCGTCTCCAACGCGGAGGAGTTCGGCGACTGGCTGGACACCGTCCGGGGCGACACCCGGGTCATCGTCTCCGAGCACCGGCCGGTACCGCTGTGGCAGCACGTGCTGGCGGGCCGCCGGATGTACGACCTCTTCGAGGAGAAGGGCGGCAAGCGCGAGGTCAATCCGGAGCTGGAGCGGATGGCCCGGATGGAGAACAGCCGCCCGGGCGGCCGGGACGCCCGCCGGGGACGCCCGCGCCGGGAAGCGGACCGCGAGCGCGAGCGACGGCAGCGCGCGCGGATCTGGACGCCGAGCCGGCCGGAGGTCATCGACCGGCTGGACGCCGAGGGGCTGCTGCCCGCCATCACCTTCATCTTCAGCCGGGCCGGCTGCGAAGCGGCCGTGCAGCAGTGCCTGGTCGCCGGACTGCGGCTCAACGACACGGCGGCGCGCGCCCGGGTCCGCGAGATCGTCGAGGAGCGCACCGCCTCGATCGCCGACGAGGACCTCCACGTCCTCGGGTACTTCGAGTGGCTGGAGGCGCTCCAGCGCGGCATCGCGGCCCACCACGCCGGCATGCTCCCGACCTTCAAGGAGGTCGTGGAGGAGCTGTTCGTGCGCGGCCTGGTCAAGGCGGTATTCGCCACCGAGACGCTGGCGCTCGGCATCAACATGCCGGCCCGCTCGGTGGTGCTGGAGAAGCTGGTCAAGTGGAACGGGGAGACCCACGCCGACATCACGCCGGGGGAGTTCACCCAGCTCACCGGGCGGGCCGGCCGGCGCGGGATCGACATCGAGGGCCACGCGGTGGTGCTGTGGCAGCGCGCCATGGACCCGGGAGCGCTCGGCGGCCTCGCCGGGACCCGCACCTATCCGCTGCGCTCCTCGTTCAAGCCCTCCTACAACATGGCGGTCAACCTGGTCGGCCAGTTCGGGCGGCGCCGCTCGCGGGAGCTGCTGGAGACCTCGTTCGCGCAGTTCCAGGCCGACCGTTCCGTGGTCAACATCGCGCGGCAGGTGCAGCGCAACGAGGAGGGGCTGGCGGGCTACCAGGAGTCGATGACCTGCCACCTGGGCGACTTCACCGAGTACTCGGCGCTGCGTCGCGCGCTGAAGGACCGGGAGAACGAACTGGCCCGGCAGGGCGCGTCGATCCAGCGCGCCGAGGCGGCCACCGCGCTGGAGCAGCTGCGGCCCGGCGACGTCATCCACGTGCCCACCGGACGGTTCGCGGGTCTGGCGCTGGTCCTGGACCCGGGCCTGCCCGGCGGTGGGCGCGGCGCGGGCCACGGCCGTCGCGACGGCCGCCGGGAGGGCGGGTGGAACGAGGGTCCGCGACCGCTGGTGCTCACGGCGCAGCGGCAGGTCAAGCGGCTCAACGAGGCGGACTTCCCCGTCCCGGTGGAGGCGCTGGACCGGATGCGCATCCCGAAGTCGTTCAACGCGCGCAGCCCCCAGTCCCGCCGGGACCTCGCCTCCGCGCTGCGCACCAAGGCCGGGCACTACGAGCCGGAACGTCACCGCCGGCGGCGCGCCGACGCCGTCGACGACCAGGAGATCGCACGGCTGCGCACCGCGATCCGGGCCCACCCCTGTCACGGCTGCGACGAGCGGGAGGACCACGCCCGCTGGGCGGAGCGGTACCACCGGCTGCGCCGGGAGACCAGGCAGCTGGAGCGCCGGATCGAGGGCCGCACCAACACCATCGCCCGGACCTTCGACCGGGTCTGCGCGTTGCTGACGGAGCTGGACTACCTGCACGGCGACGAGGTCACCGAGGACGGCCGGCGGCTCGGCCGTCTCTACGGCGAGCTGGACCTGCTGGCCAGCGAGTGCCTGCGGGACGGAGTCTGGGAAGGGCTGGACCCGGCCGAACTGGCGGCGTGCGTCTCGGCGCTGGTCTTCGAGAGCCGTTCGGCCGACGACGCCCTGCCGCCCGAGGTGCCCGGCGGCCCGGCGAAGGCGGCGCTGGCGGAGATGGTGCGGATCTGGGGCCGGCTGGACGCCCTGGAGGAGGACCACCGGATCGGGGAGACGGCCGGCGTCGGCCAGCGGGAACCGGACCTGGGGTTCGCCTGGCCGGTGTACCGGTGGGTGCAGGGGCACGGGCTGGACGCGGTGCTGCGGGACGCGGAGATGCCCGCCGGCGACTTCGTGCGCTGGTGCAAGCAGGTGGTGGACGTCCTCGGGCAGGTCGCCGCGGCGGCGCCGGCCGGGTCGTCGGTGGCGAAGAGCGCCCGGAAGGCGGTGGACGGCGTGCTGCGGGGCGTGGTCGCCTACAGCTCCGTCGGCTGAGACCGGACCGGGGCCCGCGCGGTGTTGCTCGTCCGCCCGGGGCGCGGCAGTCGGGGTATTGCCCCGGGTGCCCCGCCCCGGGCGGGTGTTCCGCGCGTCAGCGGGGGAGCGCCGCCAGCACCCGCTGCAGGGAGCCGCCCAGCCCCCAGCGGGCGTCGAGGGCGTCGAGGGCGGCCGGGTCGCGTGGCGCGCCCGGCAGCGTGAGGTCGGTGTCCGGCAACTCCAGGGCGGTCGCCACCCGCACCACCTCGGGCGCCACGTCGAGGTACCCGGAGGCGGCGGCCAGGTTGCGTCTGCGGGCCGGGGTCAGTGAGGACATCGGGTTCGTCGCCGCCGCACGGACGGCGGCGAGGTCGCCGAACTCGGCGAGCAGCTGCGCGGCGGTCTTCTCGCCGATGCCCTTGACGCCGGGCAGTCCGTCGCTGGGGTCGCCGCGCAGCACGGCGAATTCCGCGTACCGGTCCGCGGCCACCCCGTAGCGTTCGCGCACGACGGCGTCGGTGACCAGGTCGCAGTCGCCGACACCCTTGCGCGGGTAGAGCACCCGCACCCCGCGCGCGTCGTCCACCAGCTGGAACAGGTCGCGGTCGCCGGTGACGATGTCCGTCGGCCCGGTGGAGCGGGTGGCCAGGGTGCCGATGACGTCGTCCGCCTCGTAGCCCGCCGCCCCCAGCCGGGCGATGCCGAGGGCGTCCAGCACGGCCTCGATGACGGGGACCTGCGGGGAGAGGGTGTCCGGGGTCTCCTCCACGTCGGTGCCGGCCGGGACCTCCTCCGCCACCCGGTGCGCCTTGTAGGAGGGGATCAGCTCCACCCGCCACTGCGGCCGCCAGTCCGCGTCCATGCAGGCGACCAGGTCGTCGGGGCGGTGGTCGGTGACCAGGCGGGCGACGAAGTCGAGCAGGCCGCGGACCGCGTTGACGGGCGTGCCGTCAGGAGCGCGGACGGACTCGGGGACGCCGAAGTAGGCGCGGAAGTAGAGCGAGGCGGTATCGAGCAGCATCAGACGTCGGTTCACCCCCGGATCATCGCGCACCGGGCCGACATCGGCGCGAAGCGGCACGGTCGCACGCGCCCGTACGGGACGACGGGCGCGGGACGGCGGGAGGGCGGGAGACGCACCGCCCGGAGGCGGCCGCCGCCGGGGGCGGGGAGCCGAGACCCACCCCCGGTAATGACTTGGTAAAGAGGTAAGGGTAGCCTCACCTCTGTCGCCTCACTGGCTGGAATCGCTCACAGCCCGGTCCGAGCCGCGACCGCCGACCCCGGCGCAGCCCCAGGAAAGGGACCCTCATGAGACGCCACCGCCGCATCGTCGCCGCCATAGCCGGCGCGGCCCTGTTGATCCCGGCCGCGGCCGCCTGCGGCAGCGACGACTCCTCCGCCGACGAGTCCTCCGGCAACGGCGCGGGCTCGGATTCCGGCGGTGAGGACGCGGGCGAGAGCGGCGGCGAGACCCTCACCATCTACTCCGGCCGCAACGAGGAGCTGATCGACCCGCTCATCGGCCAGCTGGAGGAAGCCACCGGCGTCGAGGTCACCGTCCGCTACGCCGGCACGGCCGAGCACGCCGCCGCGCTGATGGAGGAGGGCGAGAACACCGGCGCCGGTCTCTTCATCTCCCAGGACGCCGGAGCGCTCGGCGCGCTGTCCAAGGCCGGGCTGCTGGAGGAACTCCCCGAGGACGTGCTCGGCGGCGTCGACGAGGCCCACCGGGGCTCCGCCGGCGACTGGGTCGGGATCTCCGGGCGCGCCCGCGTCCTGGTCTACAACCAGGACCTGGTGGAGGAGGGCGACCTGCCCGGCTCCATCCACGACCTCACGGACGAGGAGTGGAACGGCAAGGTCGCCTACGCACCGACCAACGCCTCCTTCCAGACCTTCGTCACCGCGCTGCGCGTCCTGGAGGGCGAGGACGGTGCCCGCGACTGGCTGGAAGCACTCCAGGCCAACGACGCCGAGGCGTTCGACGGCAACGGCGGCATCCTGGACGCCGTCAACAACGGTGACATCGAGGTCGGCCTCGTCAACCACTACTACTGGTACGCCACCGTCGCGGAGGAGGGCGAGGACAGCCTCAACACGCGGCTGCACTACTTCCCCGGAGGCGACCCCGGCTCGCTGATCAACGTCGCCGGCGTCGGCATCACCGCGCACGGAGGCCAGAGCGACGCCGCGCTGAAGGCGGTCGAATACCTGCTCTCCGAGGAGGCGCAGCTGTACTTCGCCGAGGAGACCAAGGAGTACCCGCTGGCCGCCGGCGTCACCAGCCCCGTCGAGGAGCTTCCCGCCTTCGACTCCATCGAGGCCCCCGACGTCAACCTCACCGACCTCGACTCCCTGGAGGAGACCCTCGCGCTCCTGCAGGAAGTCGGAATGGTCTGATAGCCCGCATGAACCCACCGGGCCGGCCGTCACCCCAACCGCCCGCGCCGCCGGAGGCCGACGCCCCGGCCGACACCGGCGCGGGCGGGACCGGCGACGGTCCGGCCCGAGGCCCGGCCGGCGCGCCGCACGCGCCGGCCGGGCGCCGGGGCTCCCACCGGCCCGCCCGGCGCCGCGTCCCGCTGATCCTGCTGGTGCCGGCGACCGTCACGGCCCTGTTCGCGCTGCTGCCGCTGGTCTACCTGGTGATCCGCGCACTGGAGCGCGGCCCGGCCTTCGCCTGGGACGTCGTCGCCGCCGACCGCACCGCGGGACTGCTCTCCAACAGTCTGCGGCTGACCGTCGTGGTCGTGGCCGCGACCTGGGTCCTGGGCATCTCCCTCGCCTGGCTCACCGAGCGCACCGCGCTCCCCGCACCCCGCCTGTGGGCCGTCCTGGCCACACTGCCGCTGGCCGTGCCCAGCTATGTGATGTCCTTCAGCTGGCTCTCCGCCTTCCCCGGCGTACGCGGCTTCGCGGGCGCCGCCATCGCCCTGAGCCTCGCCTGCTTCCCCTACGTCTACCTGCCTGTCGCCGCCGTGCTGCGCGGCATGGACCCCGCCCAGGAGGAAGCCGCCCGCTCCCTGGGCCACGGCCCCTGGCGCACCTTCCGCACCGTCACCCTCCCGCAGCTCCGCCCCGCCGCCGCCGGGGGCGGCCTGCTCGTCGCGCTCTACGTGATGTCGGACTTCGGCGCCGTGTCGCTGATGCGCTACGACACCTTCACCCGCGCCATCCACACGTCCTACCGGGCGAGCTTCGACCGCACCCCGGCCGCCGCGCTCGGCTGCGTGCTGGTGCTGATCACCGTGCTGCTGGTCGTCGCCGAACGCCGCACCCGGGGCCGCGCCCGGTACGCGCGCGCCGGACGCGGGACCGCCCGCCCCCCGCTGCGCCTGCCGCTGGGCCCCTGGGCCCGCGCCGCCGCCACCGGCTGGGCCGGACTGGTCGCGCTGGCCGCCGTCGCCTTCCCCGTGGGAACCCTCTGCTACTGGATCGCCGTGGGCAACTCCGCCACCTGGCAGCCCGCCGCCCTGCTGGAGACCGCCTGGGCGACCGTCGGGGTGGCCGCCGCCGGTGCCGCGCTCACCGTGCTGCTGGCGCTGCCGGTCGCCGTCATCGCGGCCCGCTACCGCGGCGGCCTCGCCCGGGTACTGGAACAGGCGTCCTTCGCCGGGCACGCCCTGCCCGGCATCACCGTGGCCCTCGCCTTCGTCTTCCTCGCCGTGCGCTACGCCAACCCGCTGTACCAGGAGTGGCCGCTGCTGGTCATCGCCTACGCGGCGCTCTTCCTGCCGCTGGCCGTCACCGCGATCCGCGCCGCCGTGCTCCAGGCGCCCGAGTCGCTGGAGGAGGCCGCCCGCTCGCTGGGACGCGGACCGCTGCGCACCCTCCGCGAGGTCACCGTGCCGCTGGCGGCGCCCGGTATCGCGGCGGGCGCGGCGCTGACCTTCGTGGTCATCATGAAGGAACTGCCCGCCACCCTGCTGCTGCGGCCCACCGGCATGGAGACCCTGGCGACCCGGCTGTGGACCCACACCGACAACTTCGCCTTCGCCGCCGCCGCGCCCTACGCCCTGACCCTGGTGCTGATCGCCGCCGTCCCCTCCTACCTCCTCGGGAGGCACCGCTCATGACCGAACTCCGCATCCGGGACCTGACCGTGGGCTACGGCGAGGGCCGGGTCCTGGACGGACTCGACCTCGACATCCCCGCCGGAGAGCTGACCGCCGTGCTGGGGCCCTCCGGCTGCGGCAAGACCACCCTGCTGCGGGTCGTCGCCGGATTCCTGCGGCCCGAGGGCGGGTCCGTCAGCGTCGGAGGGCGGACCGTCGCCGGGCCCGGCGTCCACCTGCCGCCCGAGCGCCGCGCCGTGGGGATCGTCGCGCAGGAGGGCGCGCTCTTCCCGCACCTGAGCGTGGCGCGCAACGTCGCCTTCGGGCTGACCGCGCTGCGCCGCCCCGAACGCGCGGCCCGCGCGGAGGAGATGCTCGACCTCGTGGGCCTGGGCGGCCTCGGTGACCGGATGCCGCACGAACTCTCCGGCGGACAGCAGCAGCGCGTCGCCCTCGCCCGTGCCCTGGCGCCCCGGCCCGCCCTGGTGCTGCTGGACGAACCGTTCAACGCACTGGACAGCGCGCTGCGCGGCGGGCTGCGCGCCGATGTGCGCTCCGCCCTGCGGGCGACCGGTTCCACCGCCGTGCTGGTCACCCACGACCAGCAGGAGGCGCTCTCCACCGCCGACCGGATCGCCGTGCTCCGGGACGGCAGGGTCGCCCAGTACGGCACCCCGCACGAGGTCTACGGCCGGCCCGCCGACGCCTGGGTCGCCGCCTTCGTCGGCGACGCGGTGGTCCTCCCGGGCCGCCGGCTGCCGGGTGGCGCGGTCGCCACCGCCCTCGGCGAGCTGACCGAGGCACCCGCCGTTCCCGGGGACGGCCCCGAGCGGTGCGCCGCCCCCGGCGAACATGGCACGGTCATCCTCCGGCCGGAGCAACTGCGGCTCAGCGACCCCGGCTCCGCCGCGACCACCGGTACCGTGACCGAGGTGTGCTTCTACGGTCATGACGCCCTGGTCACCGTCACCCTCGACGGCGGGACCTCCGTCGACGTCCGCCATCCCGGTTCCGTGACCACCGCCGCCGGGCGGCGCACGGGGCTCACCGTCCACGGCCCGGTCGTGGTGCGCGCGGGCGGACCCGCCGGGCCCGCGGAGCGTGGCGTGCCCGCCGCCCGGGTGCCCGTCGCCGGGGGCGGCGCCTGATGCGCGTCGTCTCGCTGGTGCCCTCGCTGACCGAGGCCGTGGCCGCCACCGACCCCTCCGTGCTGGTCGGCGCCACCGACTGGTGCGAACAGCCACCCGGCCTGGACGTCACGCGGGTGCGCGGCACGAAGAACCCCGACCTGGCGGCCGTCACCGCGCTGCGCCCGGACATCGTCCTCGCCAACGAGGAGGAGAACCGCGAACCGGACCTCGCCGCGCTGCGGGCGGAGGGGATCACCGTGCTGGTCACCGAGATCCGCACCCTGCCCCAGTCCCTGACCGAACTCGAACGGGCCCTGGTCGAGGGCTGCCGGCTGCCGCGCCCCGGCTGGCTGGACGACGCCGCCGACGCCTGGCGCCAGGTCGAACGGGCCTTCGACGCCGACGCGGTCGTACCCATCTGGCGCAAGCCCTGGATGGTGCTGGGCCGTGACACCTTCGCCGGCGACCTGCTGGCCCGCCTCGGGGTGCGCAACGTGTGGGCCGGTCACGACGAGCGCTACCCGCGCATCGACCGCGACCGGCTGGCCGAGGGCGCCGATCTGGTGGTACTGCCCGACGAGCCGTACGCCTTCCACGCCACGGATGGGCCCGAAGCCTTCCCCGGCCTGCCCGCCGCACTGGTCAGCGGACGCCATCTGACCTGGTACGGGCCGTCGTTGACCGAGGCGCCGGCCGTGCTCACCGCTGCCCTGGACGCGGCCGTGCCACGCCGTAAGCGCTGAGCGCCGCCCGCCGCGCCGTGGAGCCCCGCCGTGGGGTGAGGCGGACCCGCTCGCGTCCCCGGGCGCGCGCTCAGTTGATCCGGGACGCCCAGTCCGCGGGCAGCCGGTCCTGCGGACCGGGGGTGGTCACCTCGGCTGGGTGCTCGGTGGGCGCCGCCAGCCGCGGGCCCGCGAGCATCCGCTCCGACGGGTAGTCCCAGTACCAGTCCTCACCGGGCTGGTAGCTCTGCGCATACGGATGGCCGGTCGCCCGGTAGTGCCCGGTGGCGTGCTGCCCCGGTGAGGAGTCGCAGCAGCCGACGTGGCCGCACTGCGCACAGCGGCGCAGATGCACCCACCAGCCGTGCTGCGCCTCGCACTCCGCGCAGCCCGGTCCGCTGGGCGGCGCGGCGGGGTCGACACCGGGGGCGTCGTCGCCGAGGGCGGGGATGTCGCTCATGGCCGGTCCTCCTGCTGCTCGGGCGCGTTCTGGCCCGACTCGGGCCCGCTCCCCACGGTAGGGGCCGGGCGGCGGGGCCGCCTGTGGGCGACGGGAGTCACGCCGTCGTCGCCCCGTTCTCCGCGCGGCGCCGCCCGGCGGCGGTGACCAGGGCCCGCGCCGTCCGCGCGTCCTCCCCGGCCTCGGGATGCCACTGCACACCCAGCACCCAGGACGGGCCGGGCCGTTCGACCGCCTCCACGGTGCCGTCCGGCGCGTACGCCGACACCACCAGGCCGTCGCCCAGCCGGTCCACCGCCTGGTGGTGGTAGGTCGGCACCGACAGTTCGTCCTCGCCCAGCGCACCGGCGAGGAGCGTTCCCGGGACGGGACGGACCGGGTGTGTGCCGAACACGCCGGGTGGGCCGCTGTGCCCGTCCAGATGCTGCACCAGGGTGCCGCCGAGCGCCACGTTGAGGAGTTGCAGCCCCCGGCAGATGCCCAGCAGTGGCACGCCGGTGTCCAGCGCGGCGCGGATCAGGGCCAGTTCCCAGCCGTCCCGCTCCTCGTACTCGGGCCCGCAACGCGGGTCGCGCGCCGCGCCGTAGCGTTCCGGGGCCACGTCCGGCCCACCGGAGACGATCAGACCGTCCAGCCGCTCCAGCAGCGCCGGGGCGTCCGCCTCCTCGTCCGGGGGCAGCAGTACCGCGTGACCGCCCGCAGCACGCACCAGCCGGTGGTACCCGGCGGGCAGCACGGCCGCCGGGAGGTCCCAGGCGCCCCACCGCACCGATTCCTCTAGATAGGTGCTGACGCCGATCAGCGGACGTGACACGGTCTCTCCCTCGGGGCGGGGGAGCCTGCCCGGCTCCCGGTGATGTCGCGCGCCGGGCGGCGACGGTTCGGCGGCGATGACTCAACCGCAATGGTTCAACGACGGAGGTATTGCGCGGGGTACGGGCGGGT
>NZ_BHZI01000016.1 GCF_004305975.1 Streptomyces otsuchiensis | reverse complement strand
GCCCCGCCCCGGCGGCCTCCGCCGCACCGCGTCCCGTCCCGGGCGCCGTGCTCGGCCCCGCCCCGACCTGGGCCGTCTCCGCCGACGTGGTCGTGGTCGGCTCCGGCATCGCCGGACTGACCGTCGCGCTGCGCTGCGCGGAGGCCGGGCGCCGCACGGTGATCGTCACCAAGGCCCTGCTGGACGACGGCTCCACCCGCTGGGCACAGGGCGGCATAGCCGCGGCGCTCGGCGAGGGCGACACCCCCGAACAGCACCTCGACGACTCCCTGGTCGCCGGAGCCGGTCTCTGTGACGAGGAGGCCGTCCGCACCCTGGTGACCGAGGGCCCGGGCGCGGTGGGCCGGCTGATCGCCGCCGGCGCCCGCTTCGACACCACCCCCGCAGGCGAGATCGCGCTCACCCGCGAGGGCGGCCACCACCGCCGACGCATCGCCCACGCCGGGGGCGACGCCACCGGCGCCGAGATCTCCCGCGCCCTCGTCGGCGCCGTGCGTGACGCCGGGATCGAGACCATCGAGCACGCGCTCGCCCTCGACCTCCTCACCGACCCCGACGGACGGGCCGCCGGAGTCACCCTGCACGTGATGGGGGAGGGCCGGCACGACGGCGTCGGCGCCGTCCACGCGCCGATGGTGGTGCTGGCGACCGGCGGCATGGGGCAGGTCTTCTCCGCAACCACCAACCCCGCCGTCTCCACGGGCGACGGCGTGGCGCTGGCCCTGCGCGCCGGGGCGGAGGTCTCCGACCTGGAGTTCGTCCAGTTCCACCCGACGGTGCTCTACCTCGGCGCGGACGCCCAGGGGCAGCAGCCGCTGATCTCCGAGGCCGTGCGCGGCGAGGGCGCCCACTTGGTGGACGGCGCCGGCGAGCGGTTCATGGTCGGCCGCCACGAGTTGGCCGAGCTGGCGCCGCGCGACATCGTCGCCAAGGGCATCATGGGCCGGATGCGGGAGACCGGCGCCGCCCACATGTACCTCGACGGACGGCACTTCGGCGCCGAGATGTGGGAACGCCGCTTCCCCACCATCCTCGCCTCCTGCCGCTCGCACGGGATCGACCCGGTCACCGAGCCGATCCCGGTCTCCCCGGCAGCGCACTACGCCTCGGGCGGGGTCCGCACCGACCTGCACGGCCGCACCACCGTCCCCGGGCTGTACGCCTGCGGCGAGGTCGCCTGCACGGGGGTCCACGGCGCCAACCGCCTGGCCTCCAACTCGCTGCTGGAGGGCCTGGTCTTCGCCGAGCGGATCGCCGCAACCGGTCTGGCCGAACTGCCCACCCACCGGGCGGACGCACCGGACGCAGCGGACGCACCGGACGCAGCGGACTCCCCGGTCCCGCCGGTCTCCCCGGACGCGGCCACCGCCGGGTGCCCGCTCCCGCCACCCGAGGCGCGGCGCGAGATCCAGCGGGTGATGACCGAGGGCGCGGGCGTACTGCGTTCGGCGCGCAGCCTGGCGGCGACGGCACGCGCCCTCGACGCGCTGCGCACCGCCGACAAGCCCGCCGAACCGGGCGTCGACGCCTGGGAGACCGCCAATCTGCTGCTGGTCGCCCGCGTGCTGGTCGCCGCCGCCGAGCGGCGCACCGAGACCCGCGGCTGCCACTGGCGGGAGGACCACCCCGAGCGGGACGACACCGGCTGGCGACGCCATCTGCTGGTCTCCCTCGCGCCCGGGACCGGCGCGGCCGAACTGTCCGTGGGGACCACCGCCGACCAGTCCTTCGGCCCGGTCGCCACCCCGCCCGGCGGCGCGCCCGCGACGGCCACCGCACCCGCGACGGCCACCACGCCCGCACCCTCCGACCCTTCCGACGACGTGGCCGGTACCGGCTCCGCCGTCCCGCCCGGCGACTCCGAGGAGATCACTCGATGACCACCGCCAGCCCCGATCACCGGCCCGAGCCGGCCGTCCTCAACCTGCTGCCGGCCGCCTCCGGGCCGGGCGCCGACGCGGAGACGCCCGGCTGCGGCTGCTCCGCCGACGGCTCCGGCTGCGCCGGGGACGGCGCCGGCCACCTGGACGTGGTCTGCGGACTCGACGCCGAGCTGGCCGGTCTGCTGGAGGCTGCCGGGCTCGACCCGGTCGCCGTCGAGGACATCGCCCACCTGGCGCTGGCCGAGGACCTCGACCAGGGCCCCGACGTCACCACCAACGCCACCGTCCCGGACGAGGCCGTGGCGACCGCCGACTTCACCGCCCGCGAGGCCGGGACCGTCGCCGGGCTGCGGGTCGCCGAGGCGGTGCTGTCGGTGGTGGCCACCGACGACATGGAGGTCGAGCGGCACGTCGAGGACGGAGACCGGGTCGAGGCGGGCCAGGTGGTGCTGTCGGTCACCGGCCGCACCCGGGACCTGCTGACCGGAGAGCGCACCGCCCTCAACCTGCTCTGCCGGCTCTCCGGCGTCGCCACCACGACCCGCGCCTGGGCCGACGTGCTGCGCGACACCGGGGCGACGGTCCGCGACACCCGGAAGACGACGCCGGGTCTGCGCGCGCTGGAGAAGTACGCGGTGCGCTGCGGTGGCGGCGCCAACCACCGGATGTCGCTGTCCGACGCGGCGCTGATCAAGGACAACCACGTGGTCGCCGCCGGCGGGGTCGCCGAGGCGTTCACCGCCGTCCGCGCCGAGCTGGCGGCCTGGGGCACACCGGACCTGCCGATCGAGGTCGAGGTGGACCGGCTCGACCAGATCGAGCCCGTGCTGGAGGCGGGCGCCGACCTGCTGCTGCTGGACAACTTCTCGCCCGAGGAGACCCGGGAGGCGGTCGCGCTGGTCGCCGGCCGCGCCCGGCTGGAGTCCTCGGGGCGGCTGACGCTGGAGAACGCACGGGCCTACGGGGAGACCGGCGTGGACTTCCTGGCGGTGGGCGCGCTCACCCATTCGTCGCCCATCCTCGACGTCGGGCTGGACCTTCGGTCCCGGGAGCGCGACTGATGCTGCTGACCATCGACGTCGGTAACACCCACACCGTCCTCGGTCTCTTCGACGGCGAGGAACTCGTCGAGCACTGGCGCATTTCCACCGACGCCCGCCGGACCGCCGACGAGCTGGCCGTGCTGCTCCAGGGGCTGATGGGAATGCACCCCCTGCTGGGTCAGGAACTCGGCGACAACATCGACGGCATCGCCGTCTGCTCCACGGTTCCCTCGGTCCTGCACGAGCTGCGCGAGGTGACCCGGCGGTACTACGGCGATATCCCGGCGGTGTTGGTGGAACCCGGCATCAAGACCGGTGTGCCGATCACCACCGACAATCCGAAGGAGGTCGGCGCCGACCGCATCGTCAACGCGGCGGCGGCCGTCGAACTCTACGGCGGCCCCTGCATCGTGGTGGATTTCGGCACCGCCACCACCTATGACGCCGTGACCGCGCGCGGTGAATACGCGGGCGGCGCCATCGCACCGGGAGTGGAGATCTCGGTCGAGGCCCTCGGTATGCGCGGCGCCCAGTTGCGGAAGGTCGAGCTGACCCCGCCGCGTCAGGTCATCGGCAAGAACACCGTGGAGTCGATGCAGTCCGGGATCGTGTACGGATTCGCCGGCCAGGTCGACGGCGTGGTGGAGCGAATGCGCCGCGAACTCACCGACGATCCGGATTCCGTCACGGTGATCGCGACCGGCGGCCTGGCGCCTCTGGTGCTGCGAGAGGCGACGGTCATCGACGAGCACGAGCCGTGGCTGACACTCGTCGGGTTGCGGCTGGTATACCACCGCAATATCCCCCGTTACTGAGCGCGCCGTACCGCTCACCACGAAGGACGGCGATCGGCCCGGCGTTCGCCGCGCGGGGCGGACTGGCGGGAAATCCGGTTCGGGGCCGGCGTGTTTCCCGCCACCCGTTCGGCGCAATCCGGGGACGGGCCCGTTCGGTGAAAGCCTTCGCCGAGGTCAGGCGCGGCCCACTGTCCGCCGGTGCTCGGCGGTGTCCGGCGCGCCGGTGTGGCCCGGCGCGGACACACGGTGACCCGCATCTTCTGTGAATTGTCCGTTTAGCGGCTAATCTCGTCGCATGCGTATGTCAGACGCCGAGAACGGCGAGCAGGAGAACGCACGGCGCCGGGGGCGCGACGACTCCCGGCGGTCCGGCGGGAATCCCGCCCCGGGTCGTCCCGTCCCGACTCCGGCGGACGTCTTCCGCCGCAAACGCCCCGCGCCGCAGAGCCCCCCGCCCCCCGACGAAGCCACCGAATAGGTCCCGATACGCTGGGGAGTGCCCGGGCGGGCCCGGGCGCCCACCCAAGGAGCCGGAGACCGTGGACTACGTCATCGCACTCTTTCCCCCCACCGTCATGGCCGTCGCCTTCACCTGCCTGATCGTGACGATGGTCCGCTCGCAGGGCGGCGCCAACAAGTACAAGGAAGACGCCGCCGCGGACGCCATGGCCGCCGCGAGCGCCGCCCGTGTCGAGGCCCGCGTCGAGGCCCGCGAGGGTCGCGCCGGCTGACACCCCCTCCCGGCCCCACGGCCCGGCTCCCCGGACGCGGGTGCCGTGCCGCCGGGTCCGGTTCTCCCGCGCCCGCTCCGGGGCGCCCGTGGCCGGGTTTCTGCTCCCGGCCCCCGCCGCGGCACCCATCCCGGCAGATCGGACATTTCGCGCTATCCTTCAGGCGTGCCCCGCCGACTCGGAGAACTCGAAGACGTCGTGATGACGCGCGTATGGGAGAGAAACCGGCCGGTAACGGTACGCGAGGTTCTGGAGGACCTTCAGCGGGACCGTTCGATCGCGTATACGACGGTCATGACGGTGCTCGACAATCTGCACCGCAAGGGCTGGGTGCGCCGAGCCCAGGAGGGCCGCGCCTATCGCTATGAGGCGGTCTCCACCCGCGCCGCGTACTCCGCGGCGCTCATGAACGAGGCGTGGTCCGCGAGTGACAACCCCGCCGCCGCGCTGGTCGCATTCTTCTCGATGATGTCGCCCGAGCAGATCCCCGCATTGCGGGACGCCCTCCGTGTGCTCGACATCCCGGGGATCACCCTCGCCGAGTCGGCGGGCACCGGCCCGGAGGCCGACCCAGGCCCCGCACCGGCCCCGGGGCCGGAAGGGGACCCCGAGGTCTCGGCAGACGGACCTGAGGGCAATACCCCGGCGGCCTGACGGTAGCCTCGCCCGCGTGAACGCCTCGGAAATCACGATACGCCGGGCCCGCACGGCCGATGTTCCCGCAGTGCGCCGGCTGGTCGACTCCTACGCGAGTGAACGCATCCTCCTGAACAAGCCCACGGTCACTCTTTACGAGGACATTCAGGAGTTCTGGGTCGCCGAGCGGGATCACGACGCCGCCGTCGTGGCGTGCGGCGCCCTCCACGTGATGTGGGAGGACCTCGCGGAGGTGCGCACTCTCGCGGTCGATCCGTCACTGCGCGGTCAGGGAGTCGGTCACCGCCTGCTGGAGAAGCTGCTGAGCACCGCGCGCTGGCTCGGCGTCAGGCGTATTTTCTGCCTCACCTTCGAAGTGGGCTTCTTCGGCCGTCACGGCTTCCAGGAGATCGGTGATACGCCGGTGGACGGGGACATCTACAGCGAGCTGCTGCACTCCTATGATGAAGGTGTTGCCGAGTTCCTGGACCTGGAACGCGTGAAACCCAACACCTTGGGTAACAGTCGCATGCTGTTGGTGCTCTGACTGTCAACCCGCACATTTTTTTCTGGGGGGCTATGCCCGAATCGTCCCGAGCTGTCGGGCGAGATGGCTGTCCCAAAGACAGCCCAGGGTTTGTGTTTTTCCCGGAAGGGCGGTTTGATTACGCACGCAGCACAAAACATTCGGCGAGCAAAGAATGAGGAGTAGCCCGGTGGCACAGAAGGTTCAGGTCCTTCTCCTCGATGACATCGACGGCGGCGACGCGAGCGAGACCGTTTCGTTCGCGATCGACGGCAAGTCCTACGAGATCGACCTCAACGAGGAGAACGCCAAAAAGCTCCGTGACTCCCTGGAGCCTTACCTCAAGGCCGGTCGTCGCGGCGGTGGCCGTGCCGCTCGTGGCGCCCGTGGTGGCCGTGCCGCCGCCGGTGGTCCGGACACCGCGAAGATTCGCGCCTGGGCCAAGGAGAACGGTTACGACGTGAATGACCGTGGCCGCGTTCCCGCCAACATTCGCGAGGCATACGAAAAGGCGTCCGCCTGAGACTGCCGACGCGGGCCGTCCTCGACGGCGGTCCGGTCGAATCGCGTTCGCAGGCATTCGGACGCGGCGACGCCCACCAGCCGGGCCAGATCGGCCCCGGTGTGTGCGGCGGCGGACGACCCCGTTCCGTGTCCGGGGGGCCGAACCCATCGCTGGTCGGCCCTCCGGGGGATGCGGGGGTCCGCTCGCGCCGTGGGCGCCCAGGCGACGCGAGGGACGAGCCCGAGGTCCACGCCGTCCCACTCCAGCCACGCCAGGAGCCCCGGAACCTCCTCCGCGCTGCCCTCGGGCAGCAGCAGCGCCATCCGGCCGGGCGCCGTCAGCAGTGCCGGGCCGTCATGGACCCCCGGCCGCGCCAGGACGGCGCGCCCCGCCGCCTCCGGCATCTCCAGTGCGTCCCAGTGCCCCGCCTCGCCGACGTCCGCGGCCGGCCTGGGCTGGGGAATCCTCAACGTCATGCCCGGATCAACTGCGCCGCACCTCAAGGGTTACGCTCGGTTGACAGGGTGCGGCCCAGTGTGCGGGTCCGCCTCCCCGTGTCGTTCCCTGCGCCGGTCGGGTGATGGTGGCCGCCGGGTGCCGGAAGAGGCGTCCGGGGTGGGTACGGCTCCCGCGTGTCCCGCCGATTGTCGGTTGCCGGTGTTCGCCGGTAGCGGATGTTGTGGGAGCGGGCTGCATGGAGTGACAGCCTGGACGGGTAGGAAGCCGCTAGTGAAGAGGGGGCGGTCCCGGCAGGATCACGGGTATCCGACCGGCACGGTGGACAGCGTTGTTCGCCCTCGGCGTAAGCCCTGTCCGGTGGATTCTCCCGATCTGCGGGAACATCGTCTCTCACTATCCGGTTGAACTGTTGTCGGCTGTTCGGGGCAGGAGGGCCGTTGTCGGCTGCGCTGATCCGGCGCTTCGGCGATTCGGACCGGTGTCGGCAGTTGGAATGAGCGGTCCCGGGCCGCGGGACTAAGCTGCGGAAGGACAGAGAGGGGACCGACCCCTTACTGACTGACCGCTCTGAGGAGCGATTAACGATGTTCGAGAGGTTCACCGACCGTGCGCGGCGGGTTGTCGTCCTGGCTCAGGAAGAAGCCCGGATGCTCAACCACAACTACATCGGCACCGAGCACATTCTCCTGGGCTTGATCCACGAGGGTGAGGGTGTCGCCGCTAAGGCCCTGGAGAGCCTCGGGATCTCGCTCGAGGCGGTCCGCCAGCAGGTGGAGGAGATCATCGGCCAGGGCCAGCAGGCCCCGTCCGGCCACATCCCCTTCACCCCCCGGGCCAAGAAGGTGCTGGAGCTCTCGCTCCGCGAGGCACTCCAGCTGGGCCACAACTACATCGGCACCGAGCACATCCTGCTCGGCCTGATCCGCGAGGGCGAGGGCGTCGCCGCCCAGGTCCTGGTGAAGCTGGGCGCCGATCTCAACCGTGTGCGGCAGCAGGTCATCCAGCTGCTCTCCGGCTACTCGGGTGGCAAGGAGGCCGCCACGGCGGGCGCGCCCACCGAGGGCACCCCCTCCACCTCGCTCGTGCTGGACCAGTTCGGCCGCAACCTCACGCAGGCCGCCCGCGAGTCCAAGCTCGACCCGGTCATCGGGCGCGAGAAGGAGATCGAGCGGGTCATGCAGGTGCTGTCCCGCCGCACCAAGAACAACCCGGTGCTGATCGGTGAGCCCGGCGTCGGCAAGACCGCCGTCGTCGAGGGCCTGGCCCAGGCCATCGTCAAGGGCGAGGTTCCCGAGACGCTGAAGGACAAGCACCTCTACACCCTCGACCTCGGCGCCCTGGTCGCCGGTTCCCGCTACCGCGGTGACTTCGAGGAGCGCCTGAAGAAGGTGCTCAAGGAGATCCGCACCCGCGGCGACATCATCCTGTTCATCGACGAGCTGCACACCCTGGTCGGCGCCGGCGCCGCCGAGGGCGCGATCGACGCGGCCTCGATCCTCAAGCCGATGCTGGCCCGCGGTGAGCTGCAGACCATCGGTGCCACCACGCTCGACGAGTACCGCAAGTACCTGGAGAAGGACGCCGCGCTGGAGCGCCGCTTCCAGCCGATCCAGGTCGCCGAGCCGTCGATGCCGCACACCATCGAGATCCTGAAGGGGCTGCGCGACCGGTACGAGGCCCACCACCGGGTCTCCATCACCGACGCCGCCCTGGTCGCCGCCGCACAGCTGGCCGACCGGTACATCTCGGACCGCTTCCTGCCGGACAAGGCGATCGACCTGATCGACGAGGCCGGTTCCCGGATGCGCATCCGCCGGATGACCGCGCCGCCGGACCTCCGCGAGTTCGACGAGAAGATCGCGAACGTCCGCCGCGAGAAGGAGTCCGCGATCGACTCGCAGGACTTCGAGAAGGCCGCCTCCCTCCGCGACGACGAGAAGCAGCTGCTGACCGCCAAGGCGCAGCGGGAGAAGGAGTGGAAGGCCGGCGACATGGACGTCGTGGCCGAGGTCGACGAGGAGCTGATCGCCGAGGTCCTCGCCGCGTCCACCGGCATCCCGGTCTTCAAGCTGACCGAGGAGGAGACCTCCCGGCTGCTGCGCATGGAGGACGAGCTGCACAAGCGGGTCATCGGCCAGCAGGACGCCATCAAGGCGCTCTCGCAGGCGATCCGCCGTACCCGTGCCGGTCTGAAGGACCCGAAGCGCCCGGGTGGCTCGTTCATCTTCGCCGGCCCGTCCGGTGTGGGTAAGACCGAGCTGTCCAAGACGCTGGCGGAGTTCCTCTTCGGTGACGAGGACGCGCTGATCTCCCTCGACATGTCGGAGTTCGGCGAGAAGCACACCGTCTCCCGGCTGTTCGGCTCGCCTCCCGGCTACGTCGGCTACGAGGAGGGCGGCCAGCTCACGGAGAAGGTCCGCCGCAAGCCGTTCTCGGTGGTCCTCTTCGACGAGGTCGAGAAGGCGCACCCGGACATCTTCAACTCGCTGCTGCAGATCCTGGAGGACGGTCGTCTGACCGACTCCCAGGGCCGGGTCGTGGACTTCAAGAACACGGTCATCATCATGACGACCAACCTCGGCACCCGGGACATCTCCAAGGGCTTCAACATGGGCTTCGCCGTGGCCGGGGACGTCAACACCGGCTACGAGCGGATGAAGGCCAAGGTCAACGAGGAGCTGAAGCAGCACTTCCGCCCCGAGTTCCTCAACCGTGTCGACGACACGGTGGTCTTCCACCAGCTGACGCCCGAGGACATCATCAAGATCGTGGATCTGATGATCGCCCAGGTGGACGAGCGGCTGAAGGACCGGGACATGGCGATCGAGCTGTCCCCGGACGCCAAGCAGCTGCTGGCCAAGCGCGGCTACGACCCGGTGCTCGGCGCCCGTCCGCTGCGCCGGACCATCCAGCGCGAGATCGAGGACGTGCTGTCGGAGAAGATCCTCTTCGGCGAGCTGCGGCCCGGTCACATCGTGGTGGTCGACACCGAGGGCGAGGACAAGGAAGCGAAGTTCACCTTCCGCGGCGAGGAGAAGTCCTCGCTGCCCGACGCCCCGCCGGTGGACGCCGCCGCGGGCAACGGTCCGAACCTCTCCAAGGACAGCTGACAGCGCCGAACGGCTGACAGCGGCACCTGACGACCGCGCCCCCGCCGCCTCGACAGAGGCGGCGGGGGCGCGGTCGTGTGTGTGAAGGAGACCGGACCGGGCCGCCACCGGGCCGGGCGGTGCGCGCGTCAGGCGGGGTCGTGGTGTGCGGCGGTCACCAGCTCGTCGGCGACCTGGAGCACGGCCAGCCGCTTCTCCTCGGGGTCGCCGTCGAGGTACTGGGTGGCTTTGAAGATGCCCGCGTGCATCGTGTAGAGCGCGCCGAGTCCCCGGACGCGGTCGATCAGCTCGGCAGGCGGCGGCACGATCAGCCGGCCGAGCGTCCTGACCCGGTCCTGGAAGCGTTCGGCCAGCCGGAAGCCGCGCAGGCTTCCCTGGTTCTCGTGCATGAAGCGGAACATCGGCCCGGCGGCCTCCAGCGCCACGCTGTAGCGCCGCAGCATCTCCCGCTTGTTCTCCAGCGTGGGCGGCTGCTCGCCCGCCCACGCCAGCAGCTCGTCGATCGGACGGGTCTCCTCGTCGTAGATGGCGACGAGGAGGTCCTCCTTGGTCTTGAAGTGGTAGTACAGCGCGGCCTTGGTGACGTCGAGTTCCTCGGCGATCTCGCGCAGGGAGGTCTTGTCGTAGCCCTGCTCGGAGAACTGCCGCAGCGCCACCTCCTGGATGCGCCGGCGGGTGTTGCCCCGGCGCGCTCCGCGTGCGCCGCCGCCCGTGCCGCTCATGCTGTCCTCGTCCCTTCGGCGCCCGCCCCGGTAGTCCGGTCCGGTGGTCCGGTCCGGCGGGGCGTGCGGCTCAACAAACTGACTTGACGCCCGGCAAGTGGCTGCCGTAGCTTGCGATACTGTACCTGAACTAGCCGGTCGGCAAGTAAGTGGACCGATCACCCCGGTGGGAGCGCAGTGAGCCAGCAGACCGAAACCCCTCAGCGGGCAGACGGCAAACGCCCTCGCGGCATCCGGATCGTTCTCGTGGCCCTGATGATCTCAGCGCTGCTGGCGATGCTGGACAACATGATCATCGCCACCGCGATGCCGACCATAGTGGGCGACCTCGGCGGACTCGCCCACCTCTCCTGGGTGGTCACCGCCTACACCCTGGCCACCGCCGCCTCCACCCCGATCTGGGGCAAGCTCGGCGACCTCTACGGCCGCAAGGGCATCTTCCTCACCGCGATCGTGATCTTCGTGGCCGGCTCGGTCACCTCCGGCGCCGCGCAGACCATGGGCCAGCTGATCGGTTTCCGCGCCCTCCAGGGCCTGGGCGCCGGCGGACTGCTGGTCGGCGTCATGGCCATCATCGGCGAGCTGGTCCCGCCGCGGGAGCGCGGCCGCTACCAGGGCATGTTCGCCAGCATCATGGCCGTCGCGATGATCGGCGGCCCCCTCCTCGGCGGAGCCATCACCGACCACCTCGGCTGGCGCTGGGCGTTCTACATCAATGTGCCGCTCGGCGCGGTCGCCCTGGCCATGGTCGCCACCGTCCTCCACCTGCCGAAGCGGCGCAGCACCGCCCGCATCGACTACGTCGGCGCCGTCCTGCTGGTCGTCTCGATCACCTCGCTCGTCCTGGTGACCACCTGGGGCGGCTCGGAGTACGCCTGGCTCTCCCCGGTCATCATCGGCCTGGGTGCCCTCGGGCTGGCGACCCTCGCCCTCTTCATCGTCGCGGAACGGCGCATCGCCGAGCCGCTGCTGCCGCTGGGGCTCTTCCGCAACGCCAACTTCTCGATCGCCGTGGGGATCGGCTTCCTGCTGGGCATCGTGATGTTCGGCTCCATGATCTTCCTGCCGGTCTTCCAGCAGGCGGTCCAGGGCGCCTCGGCGACCAACTCCGGCATGCAGCTGCTGCCCATGCTGCTGTCGATGATGATCGTCTCCCTGCTCGTCGGCCGCGCCACCACCCGCACCGGCCGCTACCGGGTGTTCCCGATCGCCGGCGGTGCCCTGGTGGTCACCGGGCTGTTCCTGATGTCCACCATGACCACCGACACCAGCCGCGTCACCTCCGGCGTCTTCATGGCCGTCCTCGGCTGCGGCATGGGCTGCCTGATGCAGCTGACCATGCTCATCCCGCAGAACAGCGTCGAGCTGCGTGACATGGGCGTGGCCTCCTCCACGGCCACCCTCGCCCGCACCCTCGGCGGCTCCTTCGGCATCGCAGCGCTCGGCTCGCTGTTCAACTCCCGGATCGCCGCCACGCTCGGGGAAGGCGCCGGGGGCGCCGGGAGCATCGAGATCGGCGAGGGCGGTGCCCAGCTGGACGCCGCCTCGCTCGCCGCGCTCCCGGAGGGCGCCCGGCAGGTGTACCAGGAGGCCGTCACCTCAGGGGTGACCTCGGTCTTCTTCGTCGGAGCCTGCTGCGCCGTCCTGGCCTTCGCCGTCGCCTGGTTCATCAAGGAGGTGCCGCTGCGCGGCGCCGAACCGGCCGCCGCGGGACCCGCCGGTGGTGGCGGCGATGCGGGTGGCGCGGCGGCGGTGGCCGGACGGCCGGGCGAGCACGCTCCGCAGCCGGCCGCCGATGTCACCGATGTCTCCGACGACCCCGACGGCCCCCGTGAGGCGGTCGACGCCACCCGGCGCTGACCGGCACCCGCCGGACGGACACGGCACGGCCGGGGCGGACGAAGGCACTCAGCCTTCGCTGCCCCGGCCGCCGCCATGCCCCGGGCCTTGTGTCGGCGGCCCGGCCCGGCCCCGTCCGTCGGGAACCGCGCCCGGCTGGCGGGGTTCCGGAGCACCGCGCACCATGGAGAGGCCGACCGACCAGGTGAGCCGAACCACGAGGTGGTGCCGTCATGGAACACACCATGCGTGCGGAGTACACCGAGGACGACCCCGACCGGGTCCGCAGCTGGCACATGGTGCGCGGCACCTCGACGACCGCGATGTGCGGCAAGGCCCTGCGCGCCGACGCCGCCGCCCGCTCCGACGCGGGCTGGGGCGACGACCCCTCGATGATGTGCCACACCTGCGGCGCGCTCTATCTGCGCGAGGTTCCCTGACGTCTTCCAGGGTGGGCCCGGCCGGGCCGTCGCCGTGGCCGGTCGCCGCAGCCGTTCGCGGGTGCGTCCCGACTGTCAGTGGTGTGGTGCAGACTGCCCGCATGGACGACTCCACCACGACCGGTGCCACCATCGCCGGGAGCACCGGCGGTGACGAGGAGAACGGCGGGCCGGTGGCCGGCCCCGACGGGCGGCTCCGCTGCCCCTGGGGCGCCGGGCCCGACGACTACCGCGCCTACCACGACGACGAGTGGGGCCGCCCGGTGCGCGGCGACGACGCCCTCTTCGAGCGCCTCAGCCTGGAGGCGTTCCAGTCCGGACTGTCCTGGCTCACCATCCTGCGCCGCCGCGAGGGCTTCCGGGCCGCCTTCGCGGGGTTCCGCGTGGCCGAGGTGGCCCGCTACACCGACAAGGACGCGGCCCGGCTCCTCACCGATCCCGGCATCATCCGCAACCGGGCCAAGATCGCCGCGACCCTCGCCAACGCCCGCACCCTCGCGGAGTGGCAGCCGGAGGAGCTGACCGAACTGATCTGGTCCCACGCCCCGGAGCCCGGTCCGGCACCACGCCGCCTCGGTGACGTGCCGCCCGTCACGCCCGAGTCCACCGCGCTCGCCAAGGCCCTCAAGCGCCGGGGCATCCGCTTCGTCGGGCCCACCACCGCCTACGCCCTGATGCAGGCGTGCGGCCTGGTCAACGACCATCTCGCCCGATGCCACGTCCGACGAACCGTCACCGCGCCATGATGCCGGGGCCCATGAGGCCGGGGCCCGCGATGCCGGCCACGCTTCCCACGCCGCCGAGTCGGCCGGTGAGTACGGCGGTGAACACCTCCGACCTGGGCCGGCTGCGCCAACTGCGCCGCGCCAAGGACCTCATGGACAGCGAGTGGTCCGGCCCCGCCGACGTCCCGGCCGTCGCCGCCCATGCCGGCTACTCCACCTACCACTTCATCCGTGCCTTCCGGGAGACCTACGGCCGGACGCCGGGCCAGTACCTCACCCTGCGCCGAGTGGAACGCGCGCAGGAGATGCTGCGGACCGCGAACCTCTCCGTGACCGAGATCTGCGCGCTGGTCGGCTTCAGCAGCCTCGGGACGTTCTCATCCACCTTCAAGCGGCTCACCGGGGCGACACCCACCGAGTACCGCGACCGTCACCACCGGCGTGCGGAGGCTCGCATCCCGAGCTGCTTCATCCTGCTACACACCGGCGGCCTGACGCGCGCCGAACGCGGCAATTCTGAGGAAGCCGGCTGACCCGGCCGCTGTCTACCGTGGTGGCTCCCGCATCCGAGGCAAGGAGCCACCATGATCAGGAACGTCTCCATCACCACCGTCTGGTCCACCGACCAGGACCGTGATCTGGCGTTCTTCGTCGATGTCCTCGGCTTCGAGCTGCGGACGGACATCCCGATGGGCCACGTCCGCTGGGTCACCGTCGGCGTGCCGGGCCAGGACGACCACGAGTTCACGCTGATGCGCACGGACGGCCCCGGCGTCGACGCCGAGTCGGCCAAGGCACTCACCGCCCTCGTCACCAAGGGGATACTCGGCGCCGCCGTACTGCGCACCGACGACTGCCGGGGCGACTACCGACGGCTGGCGGCCAAAGGCGTGGAGTTCCTCCAGCAGCCCCAGGAGCGGCCCTACGGCATCGAGGCCGTCTTTCGGGACCTCTCGGGCAACTGGTTCTCCCTCAACGAGGAGACGGAGGGACTGGACACCTCCAAGCCGTGGGACGACTCCGCGTACCTGCGGGAGGAGTGAGGCCGGAGCGGCACTGCCGGCGCTCGGTCTGTGGTGCCCGGCCTGGGCGTGAGCAGCCGATCGGGCGGAGTTGTCGGCTGAGCGGCCCGGCGGGTCGGCGCCCCTCCCGCAGTCCGGCCCGCCGGGGCGTGCCGTCGTGGAAGGGGAAGATCACCACGTCGGGACGGGGCGCCGCCCGGTGATCATCCCTGTTCGTGGCTGCCGCACGCAAACGGGTTGTTGCCCGCCCGAAGTGCCGTCTGACCTGCGGGACCGCCCGGACGACGGGGGGTGGGGGGCCGTTCGCGCGACCGTCGCGGGGTGGCGACCTTCGCGCGGACACCCGGCGGTCCATGCTGTCCGCGCCACCCCCACCACTCCGAACCTGAGGCAGCCCGCTGTGACCGTGCGCCGCGTCGTGCCCGACATCCCGACCACACCCGACGGCATGGCCGCCTCCCGTGTCTTCTACGAACGGCTGGGCCTGGAGCAGGTCATGGACCTCGGCTGGGTCATGACCATGGCCTCCCCGTCCAGCCCGACCGCGCAGATCACCTTCGGCACCGAGGACCCGACGGCGCCGACCCCCGCCGACATCTCCGTCGAGGTCGAGGACGTGGACGCGGTCCACGCGGAGGTACGGGCTTCGGGCGCCGAGATCGTGCGCGACCTGCGCGACGAGGAGTGGGGCGTCCGCCGCTTCTTCGTCCGCGACCCGAACGGCAAGGTCGTGAACGTGCTGAGCCACCGCCCCGACCGCTGAGACGCGGACGCGGCCGCCTTCAGTAGCGCGGGGACGGCGGGGCGGTCACGGTCAGGTTCGGGGGGAAGTCCTGGCGGGTGACGGGCGAGAGGAAGTTGACCGTCTCCAGCCTCGGGTGCTCGCCGAGGGGAGACGGGTCTTCCAGCTCGGGGCTCAGATACAGGGTCTCCAGCGCCGGGAACACCGTTGCGAGTAAAGCGAGTTCGTCTCGTGAATGCGGCTGCTTCCGGCGCGGGACCAACTGCGCGAAGGTGACTCCGGGCAGCGTTACGCCGGCCTGGTGCAGACTGCGCAAGGCGGCCGGACGCAGCCTGAAGTCGTCAAGCTCCGGTAGTGCGGCCAGAGCCCGGCACTCGGCCTCGGAGAGAGGTCGCCTGTACTCGGTGAGGTCGAGCTCGCACAGCCCCGGCCACCTGATGATGGCGCTCACGTCCGGTGCGGTGGCGGGCAGGCTGAGACGCTTCAATGGTGCGTTCAGTGGCAGTTGTTCCAGAGAGGCCAACGGAGTCATCTCGCCGAGAGCCAGATCCTCCAGCGTTGAGAGTTCCGCGAGGCCGTCGAGGATCCGCGGGTCGGCATCGGACTTCGCGCAGTACAGGTACAGCCGTGAGAGGTTGCGGTCTCGCAGCGGGGCCAGGCCGCCGCGCGCGGACTTCTCGGAGAGGGTGAGCTGTTCCAGGCTGTCCGCCGCGCTCAGAATCCCGAGGTCGTCGAGTGGTGATCCATGGAGATCAAGGGAGACGATGCTGTTGTACGCGAGCAGCGCGCGGAGCTGGGACGGCTCGACCGGTACCCATGTGAGCAGATGGCGCACCCCACCGTGTGCGGCGATGAGTTCAAGCACGCGGGAGTTCCAGCCGACGAAGTGGTACTCATGCGGTGGCAGGTGGGAGACGATCTCCTCGGAGAAGCGGTCGGGGTCGAAGACCCGCCAGCACGTGAGGAGTCTCGCCGCGACAGCACGGTTCTCCACTGACCGGAATCGGCGCAGCACGGGGAGCGCGCGGTCGGTTCCGACAAGCCTCGCGGTGTCGATCACCGCCCGCATCTCGTCGCCGCTGAGCCCGTCCGGTCCGGGCAGCAGGTCGAGTGCCACTGGTCCGGCCGCAGCCAGTGACTCGGCCTCGGCGTACGTTCTGGGCGGCAGGTAGTCGCGGGCGCGGTCGGTCACCAAGTCACGGACCGCCGGGGAGAGTTCCGTGGCGTGCTCCAGGCAGGCCACGGCCAGCAGGTGGAGCCGGATGCGGTGGCGTGCGACCTTGTCGCCGCGCTGCACGAGTTGCTTGAGCAGTCGGTCCCGTTCGCCGGGGCGGCCATGGGCGACGGCCATGCGGATGACGTCCTCGAACTGGTCCAGGTGTGCCCGGCTCACCAGGAAGGGGATGTCGCGGGCTTCGACCGCCGCCTTGGCCGCCAAGTAGTCCTGGAAGGTGCGGTGAACGAAGTCCACTACCCCCGAGGCCGGTTCGCGCAGCAGTCCGGACCGGTCCAGCAGATAGCGGTAGATGGTCTCCTCGTCGCCCTGTTCCGCGACCTGCGACATGCCGGGCAGCGCGTCGGCCAGAATCTCCACGGCGTCGTCACGGTCCATCTCCGCCCGGCCGTTGCGGATCAGCCAGTACGCGAGTCGCTGCAACAGCAGGATCTGCGTGGTGGCGTCGAGTTCGATGGTGGAGCGGACCTTGCGTTCCTGGTTGCGGCGCTCCAGCAGCATGTGGAGACCGGCCTGGTACAGCGCCTCCCGGCCGCGCGGCAGGTAGCCGTGCCGGGTGTGGTGCAGTGCGCAGATCAGCCCGCACATCAGCGGGGCGGTCGCGAGCCGGGCCAGGTCCGGGCGGGTGCGCAGGGCGTCGAGCAGCTCGTCGGCGGTCTCCGGGGCGACCCGTGCGGCGGTGTGCCAGCGGCGGACGAAGGTGGCGGTGTCGTCGCGGCTCATCGGTGCGAGGGAGAGGTCGGTGAACTCCTGTTCCGCCAGCCAGTCATGGCCGACGGCGGACGGCCGGGCGGTGACGACCCACAGGTTGCCCCCGAACTCGCGGACCAGGGAACGCAGCCAGCGCCGCACGTCCTCGCGTTCGTTCTCGGGCACTTCGTCGATGCCGTCGACCAGCAGCAGCCCTTGCCCGGCTCCGAGTACCCGCTCGGTCCAGCCCTCGGGCGGGGTGTGCGGGCAGCCGACCGCGCTGAGCAGCGCGCTCGGCGGCGGCAGTTCGCGATCGTGCCGGGTCAGGCGGCGCAGTGGCAGCACGAACGGCACCAGTCCGAGCAGTTGTGCCTGAATCGGGCTGTCCCCGTCCATCCGTTGCCGCGCGGCCGTGACCGCCAGCCACTGAAGCAGGGTGGTCTTGCCCGACCCGGCGTTGCCGCGCAGCAGGACGCGCGGCCGGCCGGACAGCGCGTCTTCGGCGCGTCGCGGCGTGGGCGGGAGAGAGGTGGCGCTGAGGTCGCGCTCCTGTGGTGCGCGGGTCTCGGCGGCGGTGGTGGTCTCCAGGCTGAGGTAGGCGTCGTCCAGGGGCCAGCTGCCGTCCGCGTCGATGCCGTGGATCATGAGACGGTCGTGCTCGTTGACGATGTAGCGGCGGTACCTGTCCTCGAATGCCGCGTCCGCCATCGGCTGCGACGGGACCCGCGCCGCGAGGGTGTCGAGCCGCGCGACGATCGATTCGCAGCGCCGGGTCTGCTCGACGAGGGACCGGGCCACGAAGGTGGAGCGCCGGGTGAAGTGGTTGAGGATGTGCAGGCAGACGACACGCAGCAGCGGATCGTAGAGGGAGTCGGCTTCCGCCGACAGCCCGCCCGGTCGGCGGACCCGGCGGGCCAGTCCGTCCGCGCCGAGCGCGACCGCCTGCACGTCGTCCATGGACAGCTCGCCGAGGGCCGCCAGCGAACGGGTCAGGGCGTCCGCGACCTCGCGGCGCACCTCCGCGCCGGGCGCCTCGTGCGGGCCGCGCGCCCGCGCCGCGCGGTCCACCAGCTCGACGGTCAGCGTGCGCAACCGCTTCTCGTCGAGCGTCCGGCGCTGGTCCCGCTCGCCACCGCACGAGAGCAGCGAGGAGATCCGCACCGGGCGGTCGACCAGGCCGGCCCCGGGCTCCTCGCGGTGGAACAGGCTTTTCACCAGCGGCGTCACGGCGCTCGACGCCAGCCGTAGTCCGATGTTCGCGGCGTCCATGAGCCCCCCAGCGGTGGTGGCGCGACAGGTGACGTGATCCTAGGGCAACTGGGCGGTGACAGAGGGCCATACGGGTCTGTCCAACTGCCTGCCGGCGAGCGGCGCGTTCACCCGGCCGGACGTCTACGCTGGCAGAAAGGGCCGAACCGAGCGGGGAGAGGCAGCGACGACCATGGCTGAGACAGAGGCGGAACGGGCCGGGGCGCTGCTCGACGCGGAACCAGCGCCGAGTCCGGGACACGCCGGGGACGTCGAGGTGCGCCCGGCGGCCTCGGTGGCGGAGATCCAGGCGGCGTCGGCACTGTTCGACGGACCGGTACGCGCCGAGTGGGCCGAGCGGTTCCTGGCCGAACGCACCCACCACCTGCTGTTCGCGTTCGCGGAGGGCACGGCGGTCGGCATGATCAGCGGCGTGGAGCTCACCCACCCCGACAAGGGCACCGAGATGCTGCTGTACGAACTGGGTGTGGGGGAGGAGCACCGGCGGCGCGGGATCGGCACGGCGCTGGTCGAGTCGCTGCTCGCCGTCGCGCGGGAACGCGGCTGCTACGGCATGTGGGTCGGTCTCGACACGGACAACGACGCCGCGCTGCGCACCTACGCGGCCACCGGCGGCGACCACGAGGGCGAGGCGGCGATGGTCATCTGGGACATCGAGCCGCCGCTCCTCCCGGTGCGCTGACCGCGAACCGCCGAACCGCGAACCGCCGAACCGCGAACCGCCGAATCGCGAAACAGCCACAGGTGCCCGATCGGGCCGAGCCCGCAGGAGCCGGGGTCGATGAGCCGGCGTTCCACCCGTGCCCGGTGCAGGTGGCCGAGAGTGCGGTCCGTCGCCCGCCGGGTGGCGAACGGATCGTCGCCGACCGCGACCGAGAGCACGTCGAGGTCGATCGTGACGTCCTCCTCGGCGTGGGCCGACGCCTCGGACCGATCGCAGGACTGGGTCATTGGCGGCTCCCCCTGTCTTCCGGGCGCGGCATGCCCGCTCCGAGGAGTGCCATGGTGCTGCCTGGGCGCCCTGCTGTCACCACCCCTTCCTCCCGGAGTGCCCCGCGCGGGCCCCTCGCCGGAAAGCGCCCGGCCGCCCCGCGGAAACGGGGCGGCCGGGTGTCGTCCAGGAGCCGGGGAGCAGCGCGCCTAGCTGCCGGGGAGCCGGTAGGTGCCGTCCGGCAGCCGCTCCACCAGCCCGTCGGTGATCAGCCCGCGCAGCGCGCGGTTGCGCTGTTCCGGCTTGTTCCACACCCGGTCCAGCGCCGCCCGGGTCACCGGGTCCACCGACTCGCGCAGCACCGCCAGCAGCTTGCCGCGGACCTGCCGGTCGGTGCCGGCGTAGGTCTGGCCGCGCCGCTCCGGACCGTCGTGGGCGGGGGCTCCCGCGCGGCGCCAGGCGCACTGCTGCGCGATCGGGCAGGCAGCGCAGTTCGGGGTGCGGGCGGTGCAGACCAGGGCGCCGAGCTCCATGGTGGCCGCCGCCCAGCGCGCTGCGGTCCCGGGCTCGTCCGGGAGCATGGCGCGGGCCAGCCGCCGTTCGGCGGCGGTGGTGGCGTTCGGCGGGTACTGGCTGCCGCCGGCGGCCCGGGCGAAGACCCGGCGCACGTTGGTGTCGAGCACCGCGTGCCGCTGGCCGTAGGCGAACGAGGCGACGGCCGCGGCCGTGTACTCCCCGACGCCGGGCAGCGCGAGCAGCAGGTGATGGTCGGGCGGCACCTCGCCTTCATAGCGTTCCGCTATGGCCGCGGCGGCCGAGTGCAACCGGAGCGCGCGGCGCGGGTAGCCGAGGCGGCCCCAGGCCCGCACCGCCTCGCCGGGTGACTCGGCGGCCAGGTCGCCCGGGGTCGGCCAGCGGCGCATCCACTCCTCGTAGACCGGCAGCACGCGGCTGACGGGGGTCTGCTGGAGCATGAACTCGCTGACCATCACGCCCCACGCGCCGGCCTCCGGGCGGCGCCAGGGCAGGTCCCGGGCGTGCTCTCCGAACCAGTCGATGACCGGCGCGTGGAGGTCGGCGGGACGGGGGGCGGGGACGGTCTCCCCGGAGCTGGGGACGGTTTCCACTGTGCTGGTACTCATGGCAGTCATGGCACCCCCGATCCTGGCACGTCCGGACCGCCGGGCGGAACGGCCCGCGCCGGAAGGCGCCCGACGGCCCACGAAAGTGGTGCCCCCGCGCGTCCCGGGCGTGTCGTGCTCCAGGGGCGTGCGACGGGGCGGTCCGGGGCACGGCGGCGGACGCGGCACGGCCGAGGTCACGGCCGCGCTTCCGTGCCTGGCGCGCGGCAAGCGGCGCGCGGTGGGCGGCCGTTCGAACTACGGCCGGGCGTCGTAGAGTTTGCGCGTGGGATCTCTGCGCAGTCCAATCGGCCCGCTCCCCTCCTCGATCTACTGGCGGCGGAGGGCCGTCGTGCTGCTCGTGGTGGTCCTGCTGGGTGCGCTGACCTTGGCCGCGATCAGGGGGTTCGGGTCCGGACCGGCGTCCAGCAGTCAGGACGACGGCGCCGGAGGCGGTCCCGCGCCGTCCATCACGCCGGGCGCCACCGACACCGAGTCCCACATCGACCAGCGTCCCGGTGGCCAGGGCGACAACGGCGGCTCCGGCGACGAGGACGACGCGGACGGGGACGGTGACGCGGACGGGGACACCGGCGACGACGGCAGCGGCGCCGGCGGCGGTGCGGACGGCGAGGACGGCGAAGGCAGCGAGGGAAGCGACGGCGACGCGTCCGACGACACCGGCGAGGACACCGACGGCGCCAACGGCGGCTCCGACGGGGCCGGTTCGGGCGGCTCGCGGGTCGCGGCCCTGCCCGACTGCGCCGGGTCGGACGGCGTGACCGCGTCACTGCGCAGCGACCAGAACTCCTACGCGCCCGGCGAGCGGCCCACCATCCGTCTCACCGTCAGGAACGAGACCGCCGACCCGTGCAAGACCGATGTCGGCCACGAGTCCCTCGGCCTGCGGCTGACCACCGAGGGCGACCGGGTGTGGACGTCGGCCCACTGCCCGGCGGGCGCCGCGTCCCTGCTGCGTGAGGTCCCCGCGGGCGGCAGCGCGAGCCACGTCGTGGAGTGGGACGGCAGGTACTCCAGCCGCGACGCCTGCGACGGGCCGAGCGGGCCCACCGCGCCGACCGGCACCTATCTCGCCGAGGCCGACCTCGACGGCTTCGCCGTCATCCAGACGACGTTCCGGATGGACGAGGACTGACGCGTCCGGCCCGGCGCCCGCCGTCAGAAGCGGCCCGGCCCGGCCCGGTCCGGTCCGGCCCGGTCCGGCGTCGCCGTCAGACGTAGCGCTCCAGGATCGAGGACTCCGCGAGCCGGGAGAGGCCCTCACGCACGGACCGCGCACGGGTCTCGCCGACGCCGTCCACCGCCTGGAGGTCGTCCACACTGGCGGCGAGCAGCTTCTGCAGACCGCCGAAGTGGTCCACCAGCCGGTCGATGACGGTCCCCGGCAGCCGCGGGACCTTCGCCAGCAGACGGAAGCCCCGCGGGGAGACCGCGCTGTCCAGCGTCTCCGGCGAGGAGCTGTACCCCATGGCCTTCGCCACCATGGCCAGCTCCAGCAGGCCGGGGTGGGTGAGGGCGTCGAGGTCGGCGAGGGCGGCGGAGACCTTGCGGGACCGTTTCCCCCCGGTCTCCGGCAGGTAGTCCCGCACGATCAGCTGCCGCTCCGGCTCGACGCCGGCGATCAGCTCGTCCAGCTGCAGGGAGAGAAGCCGCCCGTCGGTGCCCAGCTCCAGCACGTACTCGGCGATCTCGGTCGCGATCCGGCGGACCATCTCCAGCCGCTGCGCCACCGCCGCGACGTCCCGGACGGTGACCAGGTCCTCGATCTCCAGCGCGGAGAGGGTGCCGGCGACCTCGTCGAGCCGCAGCTTGTACCGCTCCAGGGTCGCCAGCGCCTGGTTGGCGCGGGACAGGATCGCCCCGGAGTCCTCCAGCACGCGGCGCTGGCCGTCGACGTAGAGGGCGATCAGCCGCATCGACTGGCTCACGGAGACCACGGGGAAGCCGGTCTGGATGGAGACCCGCTGCGCCGTGCGGTGCCGGGTGCCGGTCTCCTCCGTCGGAATGGAGGAGTCGGGCACCAGCTGGACGCCGGCGCGCACGATCTTCGCCGTGACCGGGTCGATCACCACCGCCCCGTCGAGCTTGCACAGCTCGCGCAGGCGGGTCGCGGTGAACTCCACGTCCAGGACGAAGCCGCCGGAGCACAGCGTCTCGACGGTGCTGTCGAAACCGAGCAGGATCAGCCCCCCGGTGTTGCCCCGGAGGACACGCTCCAGGCCGTCGCGCAGCTGGGTGCCGGGGGCGATGGCGCTCAGGGACGCGCGCAGCAGCCCCTCCGCTCCGGATCGCACCGGTCCTGCCGGCCGGTCACTGGCTGCCATGCACTCCTCCGGGTCATCTCGTTCGGTGCGGCATGAGTCTACCGGCGTGAATCCTCGCCCTGCCCGGTCTCCCGGCGTGCGGCCGGGGTGCGCGCCGCCCGGGCGGCTCCGCGGCCGGCCGGCAGCACCCGCAGCGCCTCGCCGATGTCGGCCACCTCCAGCACCCGCATACCCGGCGGTTTCTCGCCGGAGTCGGCCGGTGCCAGGGCGTGGGTGAAGCCCAGCCGATGGGCCTCCGCCAGCCGCCGCTGCACGCCCGTCACCCTTCGGACCTCCCCGGCGAGGCCCACCTCGCCGACGGCGACCAGGTTCTTCGGCAGCGGGGTGTCGCTGGCTGCGCTGGCCAGGGCGAGCGCCACCGCGAGGTCGGCGGCGGGCTCCGTGAGCCGCACCCCGCCGACGGTCGCGGTGTAGATGTCGTTCTTGCCCAGGGCGGAGATCTTGCCGCGCTGCTCCAGCACGGCCAGCATCATCGACACCCGGGAGGTCTCCAGGCCGGAGGTGGTGCGGCGCGGCGAGGGGATCTGGCTGTCCACCGTCAGCGACTGCACCTCCGCGACCAGCGGGCGGCGGCCCTCCAGCGCGACGGTGAGGCAGGTGCCGGGGACCGGCTCGGCCCGGCGGGTCAGGAACAGCCCCGACGGGTCGGCGAGCGAGGTGATGCCGGCGTCGTGCAGCTCGAAGCAGCCGACCTCGTCGGTCGCGCCGTACCGGTTCTTCACGCCGCGGACCAGCCGCAGCCGGTTGTGGCGGTCGCCCTCGAAGTGCAGCACGACGTCGACGAGATGCTCCAGCAGCCGGGGGCCCGCGATGGCGCCGTCCTTGGTGACATGGCCGACGAGCAGCGTGGACATGCCGCGCTCCTTGGAGGCGCGGATCAGGGCGGCGGCCACCTCCCGGACCTGGGCGACGCCGCCGGGCGCGCCGTCGATCTCGGGCGAGGCGACGGTCTGCACGGAGTCCATCACCAGCAACCCGGGCTTGACCACGTCGAGTTGGCCCAGCACGGCGGAGAGGTCGGTCTCGGCGGCCAGGTAGAGGTGGTCGTCGATCGCGCCGATACGGTCGGCGCGCAGCCGCACCTGCCCCGCCGACTCCTCGCCGGTGACGTAGAGCGTGGGCCGGTCGCTGGAGGCGGCCTTGGCCGCGACATCGAGCAGCAGCGTGGACTTGCCGACGCCCGGTTCCCCGGCGAGCAGCACCACCGCGCCCGGCACCAGGCCCCCGCCGAGCACGCGGTCCAGCTCCGGCACACCGGTCGAACGGGCGGTCGCGTGATGGCCGTCGACCTGCCCGATCGGCAGCGCCGGGGTGGCGACCCGCCCGGCGGCCGTGGTGCGCACCGCCGCCGTGCCGCCGACCTCGTCCAGGGTGCCCCACGCCTGGCACTCGGAGCAGCGCCCCAGCCACTTGACCGTCGTCCAGCCGCATTCACCGCACCGATAGGAGGGCCGATCCGCTTTACGAGCCATGGGCAGACCGTATCGGTGGCCACGGACAGCGCCGACCCCGGCGTGGCCCCGGCCGACCCCGGCGTGGCCCCGGCCGGTCCCGCGCTCCCGGACGGTCCTCGCGTACGCCACTCGCGCGCGGCGGCACCGGAACGCGCCCGGGGCGCACGATGCCACGGTGATTCCGGGGGGCTCAGGAGTCGCACCGGGCCGCGTGAGGGGAACCGGTGTTCACCCCTGTGTGTCGAAACGGCAACAGATGGTCACCCGTTGGGGGGAATCTCGTGCCGTCCGTGATAGCGGGCGGTCATGCTGGGCCTAGCGTCGCAGGAGTGATGTCCACCAGCCGCGAGCGCACCCGGCACGCCTCCCGCTCCCGCGCGCGCCGTGGTCCGACCCCCGACCACCGGCGGCGTCCGGGAGCGGCCGCCTACGACGACGCCTATCTCGACGGGCTGTTCACCTACTGCCTGTCCGTGATGTGCGAGCACGACTCCGCCATCGCCGCGCTCGGTGAGGCCCTCGCGGTCGCCGAGCGCCTGCACGGCCACGGCCGCCGCCCGGCCGACCCCGACCTGCACCGCGCCTGGCTGTACGCCCTGGCGCGCTGGAGCTGCCTGCGACGGCTCGCCGTCCAGCGCGAACGCGACGGGCACACTCCGGTCGTCCCCCGGGTCGCGGGCGAGGACGCCGAGGAGCGCCGCCGTGAGCTGGCCGCCCTCGCCTGGCCGGAGGCGGCCGGAACCGTTCCCGAGCAGCGGGAGGCGCTGGAGCTGGCGGTCCGGCACCAGCTCGCCCCGGCCGAGGTCGGCCGGGTGCTGCGCGTCCCCGCGGATCAGGCCCGCACCCTGCTGACCAGCGGTGCCTGTGAGGTGGAGCGCGCCCGCGGCGCGCTGGCGGCGGTCGAGGCCGGCGGCTGCCCGGTGGTCAGGGTCCTCGCCGGACAGGACCGGCTGCTGATGGCCCCCGGGCTGCGCCGGGAACTGGTGCGTCACGTCGACGAGTGCCCGGTGTGCCGGCGCAGCGCGCAGCGGGCGATGGCGGGAACGGGCTGGCCGGGGACGGCCCCCGCCGGGGCCGAACGGCTGGCGGTGCTGCCCGCGCCGCGCCAGGCGGTGCACGCCGCGAGGGTGGCGTCCGCGCGAGCCCGGGCGCAGCACGCGCCGAAGGTCGACCGGGCGGGGTTCCCGCTGGACGAGCGCGACCGCGCCGCGCGCCGCGAGAAGCTGCGCAGCCGGGCCGTGACCACGACGGTGGTCGCCACCGTGCTGGCCGCGCCCGCGCTGGCGCTCTGGGCCGCCTACCGCGGCGCGCCGGTGACCGGCGAGTCCTCCGGCGCCGCGCCCGCCGCGACCGACGACGACCGGTCGGGGGAGGAGTACGAGTACCCCTACGAGAACGCCGGCCGCGCGGGCGACCCCGGCCGGGCGGAGCACGAGCAGCCCGGCGGCGGCTCCGGCCCCCGGCCCGAGTCCGGCCGCGACGGGGACGACCCCGACGAGCAGGACGGCCCGGACGGGGACGACGCCGACGGCGCCTCCTCGCCCTCGCCCTCGGACGACTCCTCGGCCGGGCCGGGCCGCATCACCGTCGAGGCGGTGGCGACCTCGTCCGGAACCAGGATCACCCTGACCGCCTCGGGCGGCTCCCCCGTCGACTGGCGGGTGTCGACGGACGCCGGGTGGCTCCGGCTGAGCCAGAGTTCGGGCACCCTGAAGCCGGGGGAGCGGGTGACGCTGCTGGTGTGGGTGGACCGCGACCGGGAGCCGTCGGGCGCCTGGCAGGGGCGGGTCACGGTCGCGCCCTCGGGCGCGGTCGTCACCATCGAGGGGCACGGCCCGGTCAGTCCCGGCCCGGGCCCCGGCGATCCGGAGCCCAGCGAACCCGAGCCGTCGGAGCCCGACCCGGAGCCGTCGGAGCCCGAGCCCGATCCGGACCCCAGCGATCCGGAGCCGTCGGAGCCCGAGCCGGGAGCCAACCGCGCCCACTGAGGCGGGGCTCGGCGGGGCCGGGCCGGCCGCTCCGCTAAGCCGTCGGCCCGGCGAGGAGGCTCTGTACCGGCGGCGTCAGCCGGCGTACGACCTCTTCAGCCGGCGCGGACGCCAGCGGCTCGACGCCCAGCACGTACCGCAGGAGCGCCGCCCCCACCAGTTGGGAGGCGGCGAGCTGTACCCGCAGCGCGGCGTCGGGGCCCTCCAGCCGTCCCGCGAGCCGGGAGATCAGCTGGTCGGAGACGAACCCGCGCACCACCGCGGCGGCGGTGTCGTTGGTCAGCGCCGAACGGGCCATGGCCACCAGCGGATCCCGGGTCCGCGGGTCCTCCCAGACGCCGACGAAGGAACCGACGAACGCGGCCCCGATCTCCCGGGGGTCGCCGTGCGTGGGCAGCGCGCCGACGGCCGCGACCGCCGGGGCGACGGCGTCCGCCACGGCCGCCGCGAACACCTGCTCCTTGGTCCCGAAGTAGTGGTGGACCAGCGCGGGGTCCACCGCCGCGCCGCGTGCGATGCCGCGCACGGTCGTGCGGTCGTAGCCCAGCTCGGCGAAGGCGTCACGGGCGGCGGTCAGGATCTGCTGCCGGGTGTCGGGTGCCGGGGCGGCGCCGTGGGTCGCTGTTCCGGTGCCGTCCCGGTGGTGGCCGCGGGCCGGGCGGCCTCGGCGCCGTCCCGTCGTGGCCCGCGCGGCGGAGGCGCCGCTCGTGCTGCCGTCCCGTTCGCCGCCGGCCCCGCCGGACGTCTCTGACCCGTCCGTCGTGGCGGTCAACGGCCGGTCCGGGGCGTTGTGCGGGGAGTCGTCGGGGCGGCCAGGTGCAGCCGGGTGAAGGCCAGGGCCTCCGCCAGGTCTCCCTCCCGCTCGGCCGCGGACATCGCCCGCCGTGTGTTGACCTCCACCACCACATGCCCCCGGTATCCGCGCGCGGCCAGCCCTTCCAGCAGTTCGCCGCAGGGCTGACTGCCGCGCCCCGGCACCAGGTGCTCGTCCTTGGCGGTGCCGGTGCCGTCGGCGATGTGGACGTGGGCGAGCCGGTCGCCCATCCGGTCCGCCATGGCGAGGGTGTCGACGCGTGCGGTCGCGGTGTGCGAGAGGTCGAGCGTGAAGTGCCGGTACTCCTCGCGGGTCGGGTCCCAGTCGGGGGAGTAGGCGAGCATCTCGCGGCCCCGGTAGCGCCAGGGGTACATGTTCTCCACGGCGATCCGCACGTCGGTGTCGTCCGCCAGCCGGCGGACTCCGGTGACGAACTCCCGGGCGTAGGCGCGCTGCCAGCGGAAGGGCGGGTGGACGACGACCGTGTCCGCGCCGAGCTGCTCGGCCGCCGCGCGGGCGCGCCGCAGCTTCAGCCAGGGGTCGGTGGACCACACCCGCTGGGTGATCAGCAGACAGGGCGCGTGCACGGCGAGGACCGGTACCCCGTGGGTGTCGGAGAGCCGCCGCAGGGCGTCGACGTCCTGGCTGACCGGATCCGTCCAGACCATCACCTCGACGCCGTCGTAGCCCAGCCGTGCGGCTGTCTCGAAGGCGGAGGCGGTGTTCTCCGGATAGACGGAGGCCGTCGACAGGCCGACCTTCGCCGCCGGGAACTCGGGCTGTGGCACCACGCGCACCAGCGTAGACGGTGCCGTGCGCGCCCCCGTGGACGCCACCCGGCGCAGGGCTTGACGGTGCGATCCCGCCGCAGCATTATTCATCGAGTGATGAATAACCCGGGCGGTGCCACCCCGGAGGCCGCGGTGCTGGCCCGCGCGCTGACAGTGGTGCGCGGTGGGCGCCGAGTGGTGCGCGAGCTGGACTTCGCTGTCGCGCGCGGCACGGTGACGGGGCTGCTGGGCCCCTCCGGCTGCGGCAAGACGACCCTGATGCGCGCCGTGGTCGGGGCGCAGGCCAGGGTCACCGGCCGTATCGACGTCCTCGGCCTCCCGGCCGGGAGCGCGTCGCTCCGCGCGCGCATCGGCTATGTCACGCAGGCGCCCTCGGTCTACCCGGACCTGACTGCCCGCCAGAACCTCGACTACTACGCCGCTGTCCTCGGGGTGAGGGGTCACCGTCGAGGGGCCGAGGTGGAGCGGGTGCTGGGCGAGGTGGACCTGGCCGAGTACGGCGCCACTCTCACCGGGAGGCTCTCCGGCGGCCAGCGCTCCCGTGCCTCCCTGGCGGTCGCGCTGCTCGGCAGCCCGGAACTGCTGGTGCTGGACGAACCGACGGTCGGACTGGACCCGGTCCTCCGCCGCGACCTCTGGAACCTCTTCCATCGCCTCGCCGCCGAACGGGGCGTCACCCTGCTCGTCTCCTCGCACGTGATGGACGAGGCCGACCGCTGCCAGCGGCTGCTGCTGATGCGCGACGGACGGCTGCTCGCCGACGACACCCCCGACGGGCTGCGCGCGGGCACCGGCACCGCGGACATCGAGAGCGCCTTCCTCCATCTCGTCGACACCGACCGTGCGGCCCCGAAGGAGGGGTGACCATGGCCCGGACCGAAGATCCCGATCCCGGTGCCGATCCCGGTGCCGATCCCGGCACCGCCACCACCGTCGGCACTGACACCGGCCGCGCCGCGCCGAGCGGCGCCGGTCACCTCGCCTCGGTGCTCGCCACCGCCCGGCGCGTCCTGCGGCAGCTGAGCCACGACCCGCGCACCGTCGCCCAACTGCTGGCGGTGCCGGTCCTGCTGCTGGTGCTCCTCTACTACGTATTCGACGCCGACCGGCGTGCCTTCAGCACGGTCGGGGCCTCGCTGCTCGGCATCTTCCCCATGATCACCATGTTCCTGGTGACCTCCATCGCGACCCTGCGGGAACGGTCCAGCGGGACCCTGGAGCGGTTGCTGACCATGCCGCTGGGCAAGGGGGAGCTGATCGCCGGCTACGCCCTCGCCTTCGGCGGCCTCGCCACCGTCCAGGCGTCGATCGCCACCGCCACCGCCGTCTGGCTGCTCGACCTCGACATCGCGGGCTCGCCGTGGCTGCTCCTGGTGGTGGCGGTGCTGAACGCGCTGCTCGGCATGGCGCTCGGCCTCTTCGTGTCCGCCTTCGCCGCCACCGAGTTCCAGGCGGTGCAGTTCTTCCCGGCGGTGATCGTGCCGCAGATCCTGCTGTGCGGCCTGTTCGTCCCGCGCGACGAGATGCAGCCGGTGCTCGGCGCGATCTCCGACGTGCTGCCGCTGTCCTACTCGGTCGACGGCATGACCGAGGTGGTCACCCACGCCGAGGTGACGGGGGACTACCTGCGCGACGTCGCCGTGGTCGCCGCCGTCGCGGCAGCCGTCCTGGCCGTCGGCGCGGCCACCCTCCGGCGCCGCACCGCCTGACGGCGCGAGCCGGCAGGGGGCCGAGCCGCGAAGGAGCCGAGCCGGAAAGAGGCCGAGTCCGGCGGCGCCCCGCCCGTGCGCGCGTTCAGGCCGCGCGCAGCCGGTCGAGCCGCCGCAGGATCACACCCTCCCGGAGCGCCCACGGGCAGATCTCCAGCGACTGCACCCCGAACAGGTCCATCGCCGCCTCCGCCACGACCGCGCCCGCCAGCAGCTGCCGGGCCCGGCCCTCCGAGACGCCCGGCAGCAGCTCCCGCTCCCGGGTCGACATCCCCGCCAGTTTCGGGCCCCACGCCCGCAGCGCCTCCGCGCCCAGCTGCCGCTGCACGTACTGGCCCTCGGAGCTGCGCGCGGCGCCCGCCAGCCGGGCGAGCTGCTTCAGCGTCTTGGAGGTTCCCACCACCCGGTCCGGCTCGCCGTAGCGGCTGAACTCCCCGACCACCTCGGCGATCTCGCCACGCACCGAGCGCCGCAGCGCCCGCACGTCGGCCGGGTCCGGCGGGTCGCCCGGCAGCCGCGCCGCCGTCAGCCGGCCGGCGCCCAGCGGCAGCGACACCGCGGCGTCCGGTGCCTCGTCGACCCCCAGGGCGATCTCCAGCGAGCCGCCGCCGATGTCGATCATCAGCAGCCGTCCGGCGGACCAGCCCAGCCAGCGGCGTGCCGCCAGAAAGGTCAGCCGCGCCTCGTCCTCCCCGGACAGGACCTGGAGCGTCACACCGGTCTCGCCCTCGACGCGCCGCAGCAGCGCGTCGGCGTTGGTCGCGTCGCGCACCGCCGAGGTGGCGAACGGCAGCAGTTCGGCGACGCCCTGGTCCTCGGCCACCGTCAGCGCCTCGTGCACGGTGCCGACGAGGCGGTCTATGCCGTCGTCGCCGATGGCACCCGAGGAGTCCAGCAGTTCGGCGAGCCGCAGCTCCGCCTTGTGGGAGTAGGCGGGCAGCGGACGGGCGCCGGGATGTGCGTCGACGACCAGCAGATGGACCGTATTCGATCCCACATCGAGAACACCTAGTCTCATGGGCCTTCACGCTACTCCTCCGCCGTACCCTGGCGTGGTGACATCGACGAAACGGGCAAAGCCCGCCAAAGGCCGGAACGCCCCAGGCCAGGGCGTGCGCGACGGCGCCGCGCCCGACCGCGCTCCCGTCCAGCTGGACGGCGCGCGCCGTCGCGCGGCGGGGGAGGAGGTCGGGCTCGACTTCCCCCGCGCCTGGGTGGAGTTCCCGGACCCCGCCGACGCCGAGCAGGTCTTCCGCTGCGACCTGACCTGGCTGACCTCCAGCTGGAACTGCGTCTTCGGCCGCGGCTGCCAGGGCATCCGCGCCGGACGCGCCAGCGACGGCTGCTGCACCCTCGGCGCGCACTTCTCCGACGAGGACGACGAACGCCGCGTCGCCGAACACGCCGCCCGCCTCACCCCGGACACCTGGCAGTTCCACGCCGAGGGCACCGGCCCCGACGGCTGGGTGGTCCTCGACGACGACGGCGAACGGCAGACCCGCCGTGTCGACGGCGCCTGCGTCTTCCTCAACCGTCCCGGCTTCCCGGCCGGGGAGGGCTGCGCGCTGCACACCATGGCGCTGACCGAGGGGCGCGAGCCGCTGGAGACCAAGCCCGACGTCTGCTGGCAGCTGCCGGTGCGCCGCACCTACGAGTGGGTGGAGCAGCCCGACGGCGACGAGCGGCTGTACGTCTCCATCGGCGAGTACGACCGGCGCGGATGGGGGCCCGGCGGGCACGACCTGCACTGGTGGTGCACCGGGGCGACCTCCGCGCACGGGGCGGAGCGCCCGGTCTACGTCTCCTACAAGCCGGAACTCGTCGAACTGATGGGCAGCGAGGGCTACGAGGTACTGGCCGGGATGTGCGCGGAGCGGCTGGCCGCCACCCGGCCGCCGGGGCTGCCGCCCGGTGCCCGTCCGCTGCCGCTGCTGGCCCCGCACCCGGCCGACCCCGACCCCGCCACCCGCCCCGGCTGTGGCGCCGGGGGCGGCTGCGGCTGAGGCGGAGACCCGCCGCCCGGCGCCGCACGTCCCCGGGGCGTGCGGCGTTCCGGTACGTCCGGAAAGTCTCACCATCCGGTATGACCGTCCCGCCAGCCGGGCGGGCGGCGTACCCTCGAAGGACCGAGCACCCGCCCGGGGCGCGGACGCCGTCACACGAGCGGACGAGCGCGCCGGCGGGGGCGGGAGCCGAAGCCGATCCGATCCACGTCCGGGAGCGCCGAGCCATGCCGACCCTGAGGTCCCGTACCGTCACCCACGGCCGCAACATGGCGGGGGCCCGTTCCCTGCTTCGGGCCGCCGGCGTAGCGCGTGAGGACTTCGGCAAGCCGATCATCGCCGTCGCCAACAGCTTCACCGAGTTCGTCCCCGGGCACACCCACCTCCAGCCCGTCGGCCGGATCGTCTCCGAGGCGATCAGCGCCGCCGGCGGCATCCCGCGGGAGTTCAACACCATCGCCGTGGACGACGGCATCGCCATGGGCCACGGCGGGATGCTCTACTCCCTGCCCTCCCGCGACCTGATCGCCGACTCGGTGGAGTACATGACGGAGGCGCACTGCGCCGACGCCCTGATCTGCATCTCCAACTGCGACAAGATCACCCCGGGCATGCTGATGGCCGCGCTGCGGCTGAACATCCCCACGGTCTTCGTCTCCGGCGGGCCCATGGAGGCCGGGAAGACGACGCTGGTCGACGGCACCGTCCGCTCCAACCTCGACCTGGTGCACGCCATGTCCGAGGCGGTCAGCGACACCGTCTCCGACGAGGACCTGGAGCGCATCGAGGAGGCCGCCTGCCCGACCTGCGGCTCCTGTTCCGGCATGTTCACCGCCAACTCGATGAACTGCCTGGTCGAGGCGCTCGGCCTGGGCCTGCCCGGCAACGGCTCGGTCCTGGCCACCCACACCGCGCGCCGCGCGCTGTACGAGGCCGCCGGCCGCACCGTCGTCGAGATCACCCAGCGCCACTACGACCAGGACGACGAGACCGTGCTGCCGCGCGCCGTCGCCTCCCGCGCCGCGTTCGAGAACGCGATGGCGCTGGACGTCGCGATGGGCGGCTCCACCAACACCGTGCTGCACCTGCTGGCCGCCGCGCAGGAAGCCGGGCTGGACTTCTCGATGAGCGACATCGACGCCGTCTCCCGCCGGGTGCCGTGCGTCTGCAAGGTCGCGCCCAACGGGGACTACCACATGGAGGACGTCCACCGGGCCGGCGGCATCCCCGCCATCCTCGGCGAACTCCAGCGCGCCGGGCACCTGCACGAGGACGTGCACGCCGTGCACGCCGACTCGCTCGGCGAATGGCTCAAGAGCTGGGACATCCGGGGCGGCTCGCCCTCCCCGGAGGCGACCGAGATGTTCTACGCGGCGCCCGGCTGCGTCCGCTCGGCCACGGCGTTCTCCCAGTCCGAGCGCTGGGACACCCTCGACACCGACGCCGCGAACGGCTGCATCCGCGACGCCGCCAACGCCTACACCGTGGACGGCGGCCTGGCGGTGCTCTACGGCAACCTCGCCGCCGACGGCTGCGTGGTGAAGACGGCCGGCGTGGACGAGTCGATCTGGCGCTTCACCGGCCCGGCGGTGGTCGTGGAGTCCCAGGAGGCCGCGGTCGACGCCATCCTGAAGAAGCGGGTCACGGAGGGCGACGTGGTCGTCGTCCGCTACGAGGGCCCCAAGGGCGGCCCCGGGATGCAGGAGATGCTCTACCCGACGGCGTTCCTCAAGGGCCGCGGTCTCGGCGCCAAGTGCGCGTTGATCACCGACGGCCGGTTCTCCGGCGGCACCTCCGGACTCTCCATCGGCCACGTCTCCCCGGAGGCGGCGGCCGGCGGCACCATCGCGCTGGTCGAGGACGGCGACCAGATCGCCATCGACATCCCGAACCGCACCATCGAGCTGAAGGTCGACGACGCCACCCTGGCCGCCCGCCGTGAGGCGCTGGAGGGCCGGTACGCGCCGGTCGGCCGCGAACGGAAGGTCTCGCTGGCGCTGCGCGCCTACGCCGCGATGGCCACCAGCGCGGACAAGGGCGCGGTCCGCGACATCAGCAAGCTGGAGGGCTGAGCCGGCCGGGCCGAGTTGGCTGAGCCGAGCCGTGCTTCGGCCGTGGTCCTGGACGGGGCCGCCCTCACGCCAGTGCGGCGAGGGCGGCCCCGCCGCTGTTCCCACCGTCCCGAAGGTTCATCGGATCGAGCGACGGCGACCCCTTTCTGCGCTGGGTAGCCTGAATCCCGGAGGCAGAATCCCGTCCATGGGAGGACTCCTCACCGCCGCTGAACCGCAGTCCGCCAGGTCCTGGCCGGTGCCGCCCGAGGGCGGCTACACCGTGGACGACCTCTACCGTCTCGCCGACCTCCCGCCCCACACGGAGCTGATCGACGGGAGCCTTGTCTTCATGAGGCGGCAGAGGGACTTCCACTCGCTGGTGATCTTCATGTTGGAGCTGGGGCTTCGCCGGCAGCTGCCGCGTCATCTGCGGGCACGGCGGGAGACGACCGTGGTGCTGGACGACAGCACCGCTCCGGAACCGGACATCTCGGTGATTCGCGCGGAAGCCGTCAAGGGACTGCGGACCACCCGCTACAACGCCGCGGACGTGCTGCTCGCCGTCGAGGTGGTCTCGCCGGACTCCGCGTCCCGCGACCGGGACACCAAGCCCCGCAAGTACGCCGCCGCCGGCATTCCGCACTTCTGGCGGGTGGAGATGTCCGAGGACGACTCCCCGGTCGTGTACGTCTACGAGCGGGACCCGGCGACCGCCGTCTACCTGCCGACGGGCATCTTCCACGACCGGCTCCGGCTCACCGTGCCGTTCGCCGTGGACATCGACCTCACCGAGGTCCACTCCCTCTGAGAGCGTGTTTGAGACCCCGCGTCGGATCAGCTCGCGGCGTCAGATGCGGTCAGCTGCAAGGCGGAGGGGCGCCCTCATACCAGGTTGTATTCGGGCGTTCCTGACAACGCAGCAGATGGCCGTAGCTGGCGTCGCGGGCCCGGCGCGGGGTCTCAAACACGCTCTGAGGGGGTCGCACCACCCCCGGCGCGCCGGGGCGCGCGACCTCCCGGCGGGGCGGGGAGAGCCGCCCGTCATAATGTCCGACATGAGCCAGGAGCCGCAGAGCGTCGCCGAGGGCGACGACGCCCCGAAGCCCGAGCCCATCCGCTTCTACGGCACCAGTTGGGTGGACCACTCGCGGATGTACACCCTGCGCCGGTTCGGTCTGGGGCTGGCCGCCGTGTCGCTCGCCGCGCTCGGCATCCTGGTGCTCCGCCTGGCCTACTCCGGCCTGTACATCGCCGACTCGGCGGCGTGGCTGACGATGCTGCTGGTGGTGGCGTTCGCCATCTGCTCGTCGGTCGCCTTCACCCGGACCTGGTCCTCCTACAAGCGGCCGGTCCCCGGTGACGAGCACGCCTTCCGCTCGATCAAGGCCATCGGCTTCATCGGCATCCTGCTGGCCTACGGCATCCGCAGCGGCATGGAGGCGCCGGGGGAGGGGCTGCGGCGGGCGCACTACGACGAGGCGACGGACCTGTACCGGCGGCGCACCAGCAAGCGGTCCGGCAACCCGGCGCGTCGCCGCAAGCGTGGTGGTGGGCGCGGGTAGCGAGCGCCGGTACGGGTCGGCACCCGCGCCCGTGCCGGGCGCCGGGGCGGCCGCCGGTCAGGGCCGGTAGTTCAGCAGCACCGCGCCGGAGGTCAGCGGGCGCGCCTCCGTCAGGCGCAGCGTCGCCCGGTTCAGCAGACCGTCGAAGAGCACCGGCCCCTCGCCGAGGACCACCGGGTTGACCAGTACCCGTAGTTCGTCCAGCACCCCGGCGCTGAGCAGCCGGGCGGTGAGGGTCGGGCTGCCGAGGACCGCGACCGCCCGGCCGGGCCGGTTCTTCAGTTCCCGGACGGCGGCGCCGAGCCCCGTCCCGTCGCCGACGTCCAGCACTTCGCTGTTCTCCCACGTCGTGTCGCCGGGGCGCAGCGTCGTGGAGACCACCAGCTTGGGCAGGGCGTTCATCAGCTCGGCCACGCGCGGGTTGTAGGCGCGGCCGGTCTCCGCGGGCCAGTAGGCGGCCATCTCCCCGTACGTACGGCGTCCGAGCACGATCGCGTCGGTCTCGGCCAGCTGGTTGAGGGACAGCGCGTCGAACTCCTCGTCCAGTGACTGCCAGGCCAGTCCGCCGTCCGCGTCGGCGATCCGCCCGTCGAGGCTGGTGCAGAGAAACGCGTACAGGGTCCGCACGGTGATCTCCCGTCGTTGTCCTCGGTGGCCGCCTGCCCGCTCTGGCCGCCCGCGACGCGCGACGCTACGCTGACCACTTGCAGTTGGCAAGGAGAAGGCGGGTGACGGTGTGGCGGACGGCCGATCGGGATGTCCGATCAACCTCACGGTGGAGGTGCTCGGCGACTCCTGGTCGCTGCTCGTCATCCGGGACCTGATGTTCAGCGAGCGCCGCCGGTACGGCGAACTGCTCGCCGGCTCCGAGGAGGGCATAGCGACCAACGTCCTCGCCGACCGGCTGCGACGGCTCGCCGAGCACGGGCTGATCACCCGGCACCCCGACCCCACCCACCGTCAGAAGCGGGTATACCGGCTCACCGAGCGGGCGATCCAGCTGGTGCCGGTGCTGGTCCAGCTCGGCGCGTGGGGACGCCGCCATCTGCCGGTGACGCCCGAACTGGCCGTTCGCGCGGAGCTGTTGGAGCGCGGGGGGCCGGAGCTGTGGGCGGCGTTCATGGACGAACTGCGCGAGAGCCACCTCGGGGTGCCGCGCCCGTCCGGTGCCGCGCCGGTGGCCGCCCGGCTCCGCGCCTCCTACGAACGTGCCGCCGCCCACGCACCGACGCACCCGCCCGTACCCGCATCCGCACCCGCACCCGCATCCGCACCCGAGGAGACCACCCCGTCATGACCGCTGTCCTGGTGCACGCCACCACCTCCCTCGACGGCTTCATCGCCGGCCCCGACGACGACATGAGCTGGGCCTTCGCCCACGCCGGCGCGGAGAACCCGGTCGCCGAGGAGGTCATGCGGACCACCGGCGCCTTCCTCAGCGGCCGCCGCAGCTACGACACCGGACGGCGGGAGAGCGAGGAACCGTTCGGCGGTGCGTTCACCGGCGCCCAGCTCGTCCTCAGCCACCGCCCGCCGCCCGTCGACGACCCGCTCGTGGAGTTCGTCTCGCTCACCGTCGCCGAGGCCGTCGCTCTGGGCCGCGAACGGGCCGCCGACGGAAACCTGCTGGTCACCGGCGGTCAGGTCGCCCGGCAGGTGCTGCGGGCCGGGCTGGTGGACGAGGTGGTGCTGCACATCGTGCCGGTCGTCCTGGGCTCCGGCGTCCCGCTGCTGGACGCCTCCGTCACCGACCACGTCCGGCTCCGGCCGCACCACGTCTCCCGCTCCGGGGACGTCCTCAACGTCCGCTACGCCGTCGAGCCGCGGACGGCCGAGGCTTCCACCGGAACCGCCTGAGAGGCCACCCGCGGCGCCCGGGCCCACCGGGTCGCCGCCGGGCGGCCCGGCGCTGCGGCCATCGGAGTGACCCCCGTTCGCCGCAACTTGCCCCGCGCCCCCCGCGCCTCCTCGACACGGGCGTGACCAGCGGATATGCGCTCCACCCAGCTTCGTCGAGCCCGCCCCCGGCCCCTGCCGGGCGGCCGGCTCGCCGCGCGGGACGACCGGATTCCCGGTCGTATCGACACAAGCGGTGCGACGCACGCACCGTCGCTGTGTTCCCTGCGGAGGACTAGATGCGCGTAACCCGCCACACCTGTGGCCTCGCTACCGCCACCCTGACCCTCATAGCCCTGGGAATGTCCGCCGGCGTCGCTTCCGCCGACGACCAGGGCACCGCCGACCTCTTCCC
>NZ_BHZI01000015.1 GCF_004305975.1 Streptomyces otsuchiensis | reverse complement strand
GGGTGGGCAGGACGTCGATCCCGTAGGCACCGAGCAGCGCGAGGGCGTCGTCGTCGGGAAGTTCGACCGCCGCGTCGGCGGCGGTGTCCGGCCCGGTGGGCGCGGGACGCCCCATCAGCGCCGCGTTCAGGACGGCGGTCGCCACCGGCGCGTCGATGTCGTCGAACTCGGGTACCCGGCCCGGCTCCGCGGCGGCGCGGACCCAGGCGGCGTGCCGCGCCGCCTGGGCGAGCGCGCGCACGGCGCGCTCGGCGGAGGGATAGGCGGGGATGTCGTGGGCGGCCAGACTCGCCGCGAGGCCGGAGATGGCCAGATGGGCGACGAGCACCGGCTTGCGGACACCGGCCTCGGTCACGGCGGCTGCCAGCGCCTCGCTGAGCGCGTCCGCGGCATCCGCCCCGTCCATGGCGAGGCCGCTCGCGGGTTCGTCCGTGACGGTGGGGATGGCGGTGACGACGACCGCGTCGACGGCCGGGTCGGCGAGAGCGGCGGCCAGGGCGGCACGGTAGTCGGCGGGCGCGGCGCCGGGCCCGAGACCATGGGGCTCCAGCGGATCCAGTCCCTGCGCCCGGCACGCGTCGTGCGCGACGACGCCCAGCGACTCGGCGTTGCCGAGGACCGCCACCCGGTCTCCGGCCGGCAGCGGCTGCCGCGCCAGCAGCAGTCCGGTGTCGACCAGGTCGGTGACGGTGTCGGCCTCGATGACGCCGGCCTGGCGCAGCAGCGCGGAGACCGTGGCGTGCGGGGTGCGGCCGGTGGGGACGGTGTGCCCGTGGGGCGGTGTCCCGTCGCTGTGCCGCCCGCCGCGGACCACCACCACGGGGCGGCCCGCGGTGGCGGCACGGCGAACCAGGCGGGTGAACTTCCGGGGGTTGCCCAGGGATTCGAGGTACATCAGCACCACCGAGGTGTCCCGGTCCTCGTACCAGTGCTGGAGAAGGTCGTTCCCGGAGACGTCGGCGCGGTTGCCGGCGGAGACGAAGGCGGTGAGGCCGGCGCCGGACTGTTCCAGCTCCTCCAGGACCGCTATGCCGATCGCGGCGGACTGGGTGAAGAGCCCGATCCGGCCGCGCCGCGGGAGGTACGGGCCCAGGCTTGCGTTGAGGCGGACGGCCGGGTCGGTGTTGATCAGCCCGAAGGCGCCGGGGCCGATGAGCCGCATCCCGTGCGAGCGTGCCTGCTGCACGAGGGCGCGCTGGTCGTCGGCGGAGTGGTCCGTGGCCAGCACCAGCACGCCGCGCACTCCGTGGGCGCCGCAGTCGGCGATCACGGCGGCCAGCCGGTCGGCGGGCACCGCCAGGACGGCGAGGTCCACCGGTCCGGGGATCTCGCCGACTGAGCGGTGGGCGGGGGCTCCGCCGAGCTCCGTAGTGCCGGGCGGCAGCGCGTTGTTGACGGCGTGGACGGTGCCGGTGAAGCCGCCCGCGAGCAGCCGGTCCAGGACCGTACGGCCGGCGCCGCCGGGGCGGCGGCCCGCGCCGATCACCGCGACGCTGCCGGGGGCGAGCAGCCGTCCGACCGACCGCGCCTCCGCGCGTTGTTCCCGGGCCTGCATCACCTCCAGCGAGGCGGCCGTGGGTTCGAGATCGAGGGTCAGGTGGACCGAGCCGTCGGCGAAGCTGCGGCGCTGGGAGTAACCGGCGTCGGTGAAGACCTTGATCATCTTGCCGTTGGCGGGGAGGACCTCGGCGGCGAACCGGCGGATGCCGCGTTCGCGGGCGCACGCCGCGATGTGCTCCAGCAGGGCGGAGGCCAGCCCGCGCCCCTGGTGGGCGTCCTCGACGAGGAAGGCGACCTCGGCCCGGTCGGCGGGCTCGGAGGCGGGCATGCCGTCGTCGTCGATCCGGTCGTACCGGACGGTGGCGATGAAGTCGTCGCCGACGGTGACGGCGAGCCCGACCCGGTCGACGAAGTCGTGGTGGGTGAACCGGTGGACGTCACGCGCGGACAGCCGTGGGTAGGGCGCGAAGAACCGGTAGTACTTCGACTCGTCGGAGACTCGCTCGTAGAAGCCGACGAGCCGTTCGGCGTCGTCCACGGTGATGGGCCGCAGATGGGCGGTCCCACCGTCGCGCAGCACGATGTCGGCCTCCCAGTGGTCCGGGTAGGTCGGCGACGGTGTCGGTGCGGGCCGGTCGGTTTCCGCGGGCGGGCGCATGGGCTCAGGGTACGGCCGCCCGGGGCCCGCCCGCCCGCTGTACGGCGGGCCCGGCGGGCCGGGGCGGGGGCCGGGGAACGGCGCGGCGGGCCCGGCGTGCGAGAGTTGCTGGACGAATCACCCGAACCCGCGTGGAACCACCACCCGAACCGGAGGACACAGATCATGGCTGAGCGCCGCGTCACCATCGGCTGGCCCGAGGGCCTGCACGCCCGCCCCGCGTCGATCTTCGTGCGCGCCGCGACCGCGTCCGGCGCCAAGGTGACCATCGCCAAGGGCGACAACCCGCCGGTGAACGCCGCGTCGATGCTGGCGGTCCTCGGACTGGGCGCGGAGGCCGGCCAGGAGGTCGTGCTCGCCTCCGACGACGAGGGCGCCGAGCCCGCCCTGGACCGCCTGGCGAAGCTGGTCGCCGAGGGCCTGGAGGAGCTGCCCGAGACCGTCTGAGCCGGTGGGCACGCGCGGCCGGTTCCCGGGACCTCCCGGGGCCGGCCGTCCACGTTCCCGAAGCGGACGGAAACACGGCGGACTACCTGAGGCCGGCTTTCAGCGACGGGCATCTCCCCATCGTTCCGGCCGAAGCGTCCCGGAAATACGGGGCGGAATTCGGCCGCGTTATAAGCACCGCAATTCCCGCCAGGCGCGAATATAGGCTCCCGTCGTTACGACTGGCCGCGTGCCATGTTTACGGCAGGTTTCCGCGCGGGGGGCACGGGGCCGGGCAGCGCGTCCCCACCACCGCCCGCGTCCGGGGTGACGGTGTCCTCCCGGCGGCCCGGGGCCGGACGCGTCCGCTCGACCTGGGCGACGGACAGCGCCCGTGCCCGCTCGGCGTCGCCGCGGGTGATGGCGTCCACCAGCGCCCCGCGCTCCTGCCAGACAGCCGTCGCCCGGGGCGGCGGATCGGCCGGGTACAGCCAGGTGATCTTGCGCCGGACCTGCACCAGCAGCGCGGCGAGCGGAGGGCTTCCGGTGGCCTGCGCCACCGTCTCGTGGAACCACTCCCCCAGCGACCGCAGGTCAGCCTCCTGCCCCTGACCGGCACGTTGCCGTCCGAGTCGCACCAGGCCGCGCATCACCTTGAGATGGGCCTCGGTACGGCGCTGGGCGGCGCGAGCCGCGCCGAGCGGCTCCAGCAGTGACCGGATGTCCAGGAGGTCGGCGGCCTCCCGGTCGTCGGGCCGGGCCACACAGGCACCGGCGTGGCGGCGGGAGACGACGAACCCCTCCGACTCCAGGGTGCGCAGCGCCTCACGGACCGGGACCCGGGAGACGCCGTACCGCTGCGCCAGCTGCTCCTCGGCGAGTCGCGCCCCGCGCGGCAGCACTCCGGCCACGATGTCGTCACGAATCGCCGCACACACCGACTGCGCCGAAATCCGCATCAATAACCCCCATGGCTGGGCCGGCCCGGCGCAGGAATTCCCGCCGAGTCACACCTGAACTGTATGACATTCATTCGGGAATTCCGACCGCGCACCCGGGCGACCGGATTCTTTCGGCCGTCGCGACTTCGGACATGCCTTCCGGGAGGCGCCGCGCCGCGCGACCGCGCACGCCCGGCGGACAGGACGGCGGGCAGGACGTCGGGCAGGGCCGGGCGGAGGCCCGACGGCGGTGTGGGAGAGGGAGCGGGCGCCGCGAGCCACGTGGCACGGCCGGTCGGTACGGAGCGGGCCCCGGTGCCCGGCGGAGAACCGCCGGGCACCGGGGCCCTGAGGACGTACCGGTGCCTTCGCTGGCTGACAGCCGTCAGGCCGTCACCACCGTGACCTCGCCGATACCCAGCTCCTTCAGCGGCCCGGCGATCTGGCCGGCGTCGCCGACCAGCACCGTGACCAGGCGGTCCACGGGGAACGCGTTGACCGCGGCGGCGGTGGCCTCCACGGTCCCGGTTTCCGCGAGCCGCGCGTACAGCTTCGCCTGGAAGTCGTCCGGCAGCTGCTGGTCGACCTGGTCGGCGATGGTGGACGCGACGGACGCCGCGGTCTCGAACCGCAGCGGCGCCACACCGACCAGGTTGCGGACCGCGACATCACGCTCGTCGTCGGTCAGCCCCGACTCGGCCAGGGTACGCAGTACCTGCCACAGGTCCGCCATGGCCGGGCCGGTGACGTCGGTGGCGACCGAGCCACTGATGGCCAGCATCGCCGCGCCGTCACCGGCGGAGGAGGACCGCAGCACCTGGGCGAAGGCCCGCATGCCGTAGGTGTAGCCCTTCTCCTCACGCAGTACCCGGTCGAGCCGGGAAGTGAGCGTACCGCCCAGGCAGTAGACGCCGAGCAACTGGGCGGGCCAGACCATGTCGTGACGGTCCGGTCCCACGCGGCCGATCAGCACCTGGGTCTGGACCGAGCCCGGCCGGTCGACGATGACGACCCGTCCGGTGTCGTCGGCGGTCACGGGCAGCACCACCGCCGGAGCCGCCGCCTCGCCACGCCACCGGCCCAGGGTGCGTTCCACCACGGCGTCCAGGTCGACCCCGGCGAAGTCGCCGACGATCACGACGCTGGAACCCGTCGGACGGACCTGCGCGGCGTAGAAGTCGCGCACGGCGGCGGGGTTGATCCGCGCCACCGACTCCTCGCTGCCCTGCCGGGGGCGGGACATCCGGGAGTCGGCGGGGAACAGCTCGGCGGAGAGCGCCATCGCGGCCCGGCGGGCGGGGTTGGCCAGCTCGTGCGGGATCTCGTCGAGCCTGTTGCGGACCAGCCGCTCCACCTCGGCGTCGGCGAACGCGGGGGCGCGCAGCGCGTCCGCGAGGAGCTCCATGCCGCGCTCCAGGCGAGAGGCGGGAACCTCCAGCGACACCCGGATCGCGGCGTGGTCGGCGTGGGCGTCCAAGGTGGCGCCGCAGCGCTCCAGTTCGGCGGCGAACTCCTCGGCGGAGTGCTGCTCGGTGCCCTCGCTGAGCGCCCGGACCATCAGCGCGGCGACGCCTTCCAGCCCCTCGGGCTCGGCGGTCAGCGGCACCGGGACGCACACCTCGACGGCGATGACCTGCTGCCCGGGGCGGTTCACCCGCAGCAGTTTCAGCCCGTTGGGCAGATCCGTGCGCTCGGGGGCGGGGAACGCCCACGGCACGGGCTCGCCACCGGTCGGACGCGGGTGCAGCTCCATGGCGGGAGAGGATGCGTCGGTCACTGCTGCTGCTCCTTCACGTCGTCCTCGTCCTCGGCCGCTTCGCCGTCGGTGCCCCCGGACGGCTCGTACACCAGCGCCGCCCGGTTGTCGGTGCGCAGCCGCGCGGCCGCGATCTCGCGGACCTCCTCGGCTGTGACCTCCAGGATGCGGTCCACGGCCGTCAGCGCCAGCTTCGGGTCGCCGAACAGCACCGCGTAGCGGCAGAACTCGTCGGCACGGCCGGCGACGGTGGAGAGCCGGTCGAGCCACTCGCGTTCCAACTGCGCCTGGGCGCGCTCCATCTCCTCCGGTGTGGGGCCCTCGGCCGCGAACCGGTCGAGTTCCTCCGCGACGGCGGCCTCGATGGCGGGGATCTCGGCATCGCCGGAGGTCTTGACGTCCAGCCAGGCGAACGACGGCGCCCCGGCGAGCCGCATCATGCCGAAGCCGGCGGTGACGGCCGTGCCGTCGCGCCGCACCAGGCGGTTGTAGAGCCGGGAGGACTCGCCACCGCCCAGGACGGTCAGCGCCAGGTCGGCGGCGTCCGCCGCGCGGGTGCCGTCGTGCGGGAGCCGGTAGGCCGCCAGCAGCGCCCGGGCGGGGACGTCCTCGACCAGGACCTGTCGCTGGTCGCCGCCGGTGATGTCGGGCAGTGTGCCGTCACGCGGCGGCTGCTTGCCGTCATGGGCGGGGATCGAGCCGAAGTACTTCTCGATCCAGCCGAGGGTGCGCTCGGTGTCGAGGTCGCCGACGACCGAGAGGACGGCGTTGCCCGGGGCGTAGTAGGTGCGGAAGAACGCGCGGGCGTCCTCCAGCGAGGCGGCGTCCAGGTCGGCCATCGAACCGATCGGCGTGTGGTGGTACGGGTGGCCCTCGGGGTAGACCATCGCGGTCAGCCGCTCGAAGGCGGTGCCGTAGGGGACGTTGTCGTAGCGCTGGCGGCGCTCGTTCTTCACGACGTCGCGCTGGTTCTCCATGGACTCCTCGTCCAGGGCGGTCAGCAGCGTGCCCATGCGGTCGGCCTCGAGCCAGAGCGCCAGCTCCAGTTCGTGCGCGGGCATCGTCTCGAAGTAGTTGGTCCGCTCGAAGCTGGTGGTGCCGTTGAGCGAGCCTCCGGCGGACTGCACCAGCTCGAAGTGACCGTTGCCCGGTACCTGCGCCGAGCCCTGGAACATCAGGTGCTCGAAGAGATGGGCGAGGCCGGTGCGGCCGGGTACCTCGTGGCGGGAACCGACGTCGTACCAGAGGCAGACCGCGGCGACCGGGGTCTGGCGGTCCTCGGACAGGACGACGCGCAGGCCGTTGGCGAGCCGGTGTTCGGTCACCCTCGGTCCGGCTGCGGCGTTTTCCCGCCCGTCCGCGGCGTGTTGCTCGGTGGCCGTGTGGCCCATGGGTAAGGGGTCCCTTCGCTCGTCGGTCGATCCGCTTCGCTGGCTGTCACTGTATGCGTGGTGACCCTCGATGTGGGCGATGTCAGGCGCCCGGGGCGCACTCGTGCGGATGTCCGCAACCGGGTCCCGGCGCCCCGCTGTCAGCGCGGAGGTCCACAATGGTCGGCAGCACCGCCCCGGCGAGAGCGCCGGCGACGTGGTGCGCCCGCCCACACGACGCCCCCGAAGGAGCCGCGCCGCGATGGCCCGCCGCAGCACGAAGACCCCGCCACCAGACGACTTCGCCGAGCGCATCCTCGACATCGACGTCGTCGACGAGATGCAGGGCTCGTTCCTGGAGTACGCCTACTCGGTGATCTACTCGCGGGCCCTCCCCGACGCGCGGGACGGGTTGAAGCCGGTGCACCGGCGAATCCTGTACCAGATGCACGACATGGGGCTCCGTCCGGAGCGCGCACACGTGAAGTGCGCCCGTGTGGTGGGCGAGGTGATGGGCAAGCTCCACCCGCACGGGGACGGCGCGATCTACGACGCGCTGGTCCGCATGGCGCAGCCGTTCTCGATGCGGCTGCCGCTGGTGGACGGCCACGGCAACTTCGGCTCCCTCGGCAACGACGACCCGCCGGCCGCGATGCGGTACACCGAGTGCCGCTCGGCTCCCGCCGCCGGGATGATGGTCGCGTCGATCGACGAGGACACCGTCGACTTCGCGCCCAACTACGACGGCAGTGAACGGGAACCGGTCGCGCTCCCGGCGGCCTACCCCAACCTGCTGGTCAACGGCGCGTCCGGGATCGCGGTGGGTATGGCCACCAACATGCCGCCGCACAACCTCACCGAGGTCATCGCCGCGGCCAAGCACCTCATCCGTCATCCCGGCGCCGACCTGGCCACCCTGATGCGGTACGTGCCCGGCCCCGATCTGCCCACCGGCGGCCAGATCGTGGGCCTCGACGGCATCCACGACGCCTACACCAAGGGCCGCGGCACCTTCAAGATGCGCGCCACGGTGGCGGTGGAGCAGGTGACACCGCGCCGCAAGGGGCTGGTGGTCACCGAACTCCCCTTCACGATCGGCCCGGAGAAGGTCGTCTCCAAGATCAAGGACCTGGTCAACTCCAAGCGTCTCCAGGGCATCGCCGACGTCAAGGACCTCACCGACCGCGCTCACGGGCTGCGGCTGGTGATCGAGGTGAAGAACGGCTTCGTCCCGGAGGCCGTGCTGGCGCAGCTGTACAAGCTGACGCCGATGGAGGAGTCCTTCGGCATCAACAACGTGGCCCTGGTCGACGGCCAGCCGCTGACCCTGGGCCTCAAGGAGCTGCTGGAGGTCTACCTCGACCACCGGTTCACCGTCGTGCGCCGCCGCAGTGAGTTCCGGCGCACCAAACGCCGTGAGCGGCTGCACCTGGTGGAGGGGCTGCTCGTCGCGCTGGTCGACATCGACGAGGTCATCCGGATCATCCGAGCCAGCGACAACGCGGCGGCGGCCAAGGACGGGCTGATCTCGCGCTTCGGGCTGTCGGAGATCCAGACCCAATACATCCTCGACACCCCGCTGCGGCGCCTCACCCGCTTCGACCGGATCGAGCTGGAGAGCGAGCGCGACCGGCTGAACACCGAGATCGCGGAGCTGACGGCGATCCTGGACTCCGACGCGGAGCTGCGGAAGCTGGTCTCCTCCGAACTGACCGAGATCTCCAAGAAGTACGGCACCCCGCGCCGCAGCGTGCTGGCCGACGCCGAGGGCGCGGTGGTCGCGGACGTTCCGCTGGAGGTCCCCGACGACCCGTGCCGGGTACTGCTCTCCTCCACGGGCCTGCTGGCGCGCGGACCGGGCGCGGACGGCGCGCTGGAGACGGGGGGACGGCGCGTCAAGCACGATGTCGTGATCTCCTCCGTCGCCGCCACCACCCGGGGCGAGGTGGGCGCGGTCACCTCCACGGGACGACTGCTGCGGCTGGCCGTCGTGGACCTTCCCCAGCTCCCCGAAACGGGCGCGTCCAGTCTCTCGGGCGGGGCTCCGCTGGCCGAGTTCCTCTCGCTGGAGGACGGCGAGCGGGCGATCTGTCTGACCACCCTGGACGAGTCCTCTCCCGGCCTGGCGATCGGCACCGAACAGGGCGTCGTGAAACGGGTGGTGCCGGACTACCCGTCCAACAAGGAGGAGCTGGAGGTCATCTCCCTCAAGGAGGGGGACGTCATCGTCGGCGCGGTCGAGCTGCGCACCGGCGAGGAGGATCTGGTCTTCATCACCAACGAGGCCCAGCTGCTCCGGTATCAGGCGGCCCAGGTACGCCCGCAGGGCCGGCCGGCCGGCGGGATGGCGGGCATCAAGCTGGGTGAGGGCGCCCGGGTCATCTCGTTCACGGCGGTCGATCCGGGCGCGGAGGCCGTGGTGGTCACCGTCGCGGGCAGCAGCGGCACCCTGGTCGAGGGCGGCAGCGCCAAGATGACCCCGTTCGACCAGTACCCGCGCAAGGGCCGCGCGACCGGCGGCGTGCGCTGCCAGCGCTTCCTCAAGGGTGAGGAGGGGCTGGACTTCGCCTGGGCGGGCGCCACGCCGGCGCGGGCGGCGTCGCCGACCGGCGGCCCCTCCCCGCTGCCGGACCACGACCCGCGACGGGACGGCTCGGGGACACCGCTGGCGAAGCCGATCGGGGCGATCGGCGGCACCGCGTAACGACCGGACCGGACCGGACCGTACTGGACCGGTACGGGCTGGTGGTGGGGGCGGGGCGCGGCGACGCGTCCCGCCCCCACCGCGTCGTGGAGCGGTACGGAGCCGCCGCCACCGCGGTCAGCGCGGGGCGGTGGACGCGCGGTCGTGGACCGGCGGTTCCTCGTACTCGGGCGGTTCCTCGTACTCCGGCGGTTCCTCGTACTCCGGCGGTTCCTCGATGTCGGCCTCCGTCTCGGGTCGCCACCCGGTGCCGTCCCCGTCGGCCGGCGGATCGGCGGTGGCCGCGCCGGCGGCTCGGTCGGTGAAGCGGAGCACTCCGTAGAGCGCGGCGGGGCCGCGTTCGTCGGCGGCGGGGCCGACGCAGGCGGCCAGGGCGTCCTGGAGGGCGGCGGCGTCCACGCCGGAACCGATCATGACCAGGCTCGTCCGGCGTGGCTCGTCGCCGCCCCACGGCGTCGGGTAGAAGCGGAGGAAGCCGCCGACCGTGTGCAGGTCGTAGCGGTCCGCCTCGCCGCCGGCGCCGAAGTGGACGGCCCCCTTGATCCGGTACAGCCCGTCCGGCCGGGTGTCGAGGAACGCCATGAACCGGCGGGGGCTCATCGGTTCGTCGGTGGTGAACTCCACGCTCTGGTAGGCGGTGTGCGTGTGCGCGTCGCGCTCCTCGGCGGGCAGCAGATCCTCGAACGACAGCTGCCGGTCGTCCCGGACGCGGGCCCTGCCCGCGTCGCGGTCGAAGAACAGACCGGGGTCGACGCGGCCGTACGTGGCGGTGACGACCGGTGCGGGCGCCGCCATCTCCCTGATCCGTGCCACGAGTTCGTCACGCTCTCCGGCGCCGGTGCGGTCCGTCTTGTTGAGCAGCACGAGGTCGGCGACGGCCAGGTGGCGGTCGAGTTCGGGGTGCCGGCGGCGGGTCGCCTCGAACTCGGACGCGTCCACCACCTCGACCAGTCCCCCGTAGGCGATCCGCCGGTCCCTGCTGGCGAGGATGGTGCGGATCAGGGTCTGGGGCTCCGCCAGACCGCTGGCTTCCACCACGATCAGGTCGATCGCGGCCGACGGATCCGCCAGCCGTTCCAGCGCCTCGTCGAGTTCGGCCGGGTCCACGGCGCAGCACAGGCAGCCGTTGCCGAACGACACCATCGCGTCGACCTGGCCGGCGACTGCCATTGCGTCCACCTCGATCGCGCCGAAGTCGTTGACCACGGCGCCGATCCGGATGCCCTCCCGGTTGTGCAGCAGATGGTTGAGGAGGGTGGTCTTGCCCGACCCGAGGAAGCCGGCGAGCACCAGCACGGGGACCCGGCCTCCGGCGGCGGGGACCGGCGCGAGGGCCTGCGGCGGGTTCCGGTCTCCGGGCTCCTCCGGGCTGTCGGCGGGGCGCTCGTCGTGGCCGTGGCGCGGCACGTGCTGTCCTTCCTGGGAGTGCGTCGGGGGTCCCAGGATAGGGAGTGGTGGTGCCCGCCGGGGTGGGTGGCGGGCACCACCACGCACCGTCCCGTGGCGCGGCTCTCTCAGAGCGAGGGGCCCGCCGCGGGTACCGGCTGCGGGGGCGGCGGGCCCACATAGCGCGCCGCAGGCCGGATGATCTTGGAGTCCTCCGCCTGTTCCAGCACGTTCGCGCTCCAGCCGACGACGCGGGCGGACGCGAAGGTCGGCGTGAACATCTCCCGCGGCAGTCCGCAGAGTTCCATCACGACCCCGGCGTAGTACTCGACGTTGGTGTGCAGTTCGCGTCCCGGCTTCAGCTCGGCGAGGACCGTCTCGACGCGGTCCTCCACGCCTACCGCCAAGTCGACCAGCGGGCCACCGAGTTCGAGCGCGATCTCCTTGAGCATCCGCGAGCGCGGATCCTCGGTCCGGTAGACCGGGTGACCGAAACCCATGATGCGGCGGCCGGCGTGGACCTGTTCCCGCACCCAGGCGTCGGCGCGCTCCGGTGTGCCGATGGCATCCAGGGTGTCCAGCGCACGGCTGGGCGCACCGCCGTGCAGCGGCCCGGACAGTGCTCCGATCGCCCCGGTCAGGCAGGCGGCGACGTCGGCGCCCGCCGAGGCGATCACCCGGGCGGTGAAGGTCGAGGCGTTGAAGCCGTGGTCGATGGTGGAGACGAGGTAGCGCTCGACCGCCCTGGCGTGCCGCGGCTCAGGCTCCCGTCCGGTCAGCATGTACAGGTAGTTGGCGGCGTGCGGCAGGTCGGCACGTGGCTCGACCGGCTCCAGACCGTGTGCCAGCCGGTGGAGGGCGGTCAGCAGCGTCGGAACGAGAGCACATGCGGTCAGCGCGTCCTCGGCCCGTTCGGCGGTCGTCAGGTCGTAGACCGGCCGGAACCCGTGGGCGGCGCCGGCCAGCGCCAGCGCCGTGCGCAGGCCGGCGAGCGGACCGGCCGTTCCGCCGGCCCGGGCCAGTTCGGGGAGGAGGTCGCGGACGATCCCGGGCAGGGGGCGCAACTCCGCGACCCGGTCCGCGAAGGCGGCGGACGCCTTCGCGTCGGGCAGCTCGCCGTGGAACATCAGGTGCCACACGTCCTCGAAGGAACGGGAGGCGGCGAGTTCCACGGCCGAGAACTGGCGGTAGTGGTAGAAGCCCTCGCCGCCCCGGACATCGCCGAGGGCGGTGTCGGTGACGACGACTCCGGCGAGCCCCTTGGGTACGTCGATCTGTGTGACGGTCACGTCCTGCTCCCAGTGTCGGTGTACGGATACCCTGCGATCGACCATCCATCGTTGATGTCATCATTGTCAATGTTGATCCCATCAATATTGAAGGATGGCGCCCATGACCGATCAGCAGGACAGTGACGACCGGCTCACGACGCGGCAGACCGCCGAGCGGCTGGGAGTGAAGGCGGAGACCGTCTACGCCTATGTCAGCCGGGGACTGCTCACCCGGCGGCGCGCGCCGGAGGGCCGGGGCAGCACCTTCGACGCCCGCGAGGTGGAGGCACTGGCCCGCCACTCCGCGCGACGCCCGCAGTCCTCCCGGCCCACGCCGTTCACACCCCTCGCCACCGGGATCACCCTGATCGAACGGGACCGCTGCTACTACCGGGGCGTGGACACCACAGTGCTCGCCACCGGGTACGGCTACGAGGAGGTGGCGGACTGGCTGTGGACCGGCGGCCTGACCACCGGCATCCGCTTCCGCGCGCCACAGGAACAGCTGGACGCGGCCCGCGCCTGCGTCGCTGCGCTACCCGCGCACAGCGCCACCGAGGACCGGCTCCACGCCGCCGTCGTGGGTGCCTGCGCCGCGGACCCCCTGCGCTCCGACCTCACCCCGGCCGCCGTCCACGCCACGGCACGCGCCCTCATCGCCGCGCTGGTCGACGCCCAGCCCCCGCTGGGCCCGGAACCCGCCCCGGACGCGCAACTGGCCGACCGGCTGTGGGCCCGCCTGACCGCCCATGCGCCCACCGGCGCCGGGGTGCGGGCGCTGGACGCCGCCCTGGTTCTGCTGATCGACCACGACCTCGCCGTCTCCACCCTCGCCGCACGGGTCGCCGCGACCGCACGCGCCCACCCCTACGCCGTGGTCCTGGCCGGACTCGGCGCACTCGACGGGCCCCTCCACGGCGCCGCGGCTGCCCCCGCGCACCGGATGGTCGCCGAAGTCCTGGACCACGGAAGCGCCGCCGCCGTGGTCGCCGGGCGCATCCGCGAGCAGCGCGGTGTGCCCGGCCTGGGCCACCTGCTCTACCCGGCCGAGGACCCGCGGGCCACAGCGCTGTTCGCGCTGCTCGCCGAAGTGCCCGCCGCCAGGGAACCTCTCGGCGCGGCGCGCGAGGTGGCGGCGGCGGCCGGCCGGCAGCGGGCCGCGCACGCCAACATCGACCTCGCCCTGGCTGTGCTGACCGTCTCGTGCGGGATGCGGCCGGAGGCGGGCCAGGCCGTCTTCGCGGTGGCCCGTACCGCCGGCTGGATCGCACACGCCCTGGAGGAGTACACCGAACCGGCGATGCGGCTGCGCCCCAGCGGCGCGTACCGGGGCCCGCGTCCTCCCCGCGAACTGCCCTGACCTCCCCGCGATCCGCCCTCGCCTCACCGTGGACGGGCCCGGCCGCCGGTGACGTGCCGGTGGGTGCCGGTGGGGTGCCGCCGATCTGCCGCCGCGAGCTCCGGGGGCAGCTTCGACACACAGTGTGCGCCCGGCGCGCCCGGACGGTCCGGTCAGGTTAGGCTCAGCTATGTCCACTCCTGCCGCACCACCGGGCGGAGAAGCCTTGTGATCTCCTGTGCCACCACCTCCCGTGACCAGGCCGAACCCCTCGCCGGGACCGCGGCCTTCGCCCGTACCTGGCTGCTCGTGGAGCAACCGGGCCCCTGGGGCAGCAAGGCCCTCACCCAGAGTCGTCTCGACCCCGCACTCGGCCGCGACCTCGACGCCGCCGGCACGGCGGGCGGCGTGCGGGTGGCGCTGATCCGGCGCCCCGGCCGTCACGCCGACACCGGCCCCTCGTCCGGACGCCGCGTCTTCCTGGCACACACCGCGCCCGGCCGGTCCTGGCTGCGGTCCGCACGGGTCACGGATCCCGAGATCCTCCGGACGCTGGACATGGGGCGGCTGGGCGCCGGTGAGCACGACGGCTTCGGCCGTCCGCACCTCGGCGACCCCCTGGCGCTGGTGTGCACCAACGGGAAGCGGGACCGGTGCTGCGCGGTGCTGGGCCGCCCGCTCGCAGCGGAGCTCGCCGCCTCCGGTGACGTGGACGCCTGGGAGATCACCCACATCGGCGGCCACCGCTTCTCTCCGACACTGCTGGTCCTGCCCTACGGCTACGCGTACGGCCGGATGTCGGCGCCGGAGGTCAAGCAGGTGCTGCACGAGGTGCGGGGCGGGCGGGTCGTCACCGAGAGGTGCCGAGGACGTTCCACGTGGGACCGCCCCGCCCAGGCGGCGGAGCTGGCGCTGCGGAAGCACATCGGCGAGACACGCGCCGGGGCGCTCGACGTCCTGGAGGTGCGGGAGGGACCTGCGCGCCTGCGGACGCGGCCGCCCGCCGCGGACCGCGAGGCCCCGCACTGGCGGGTGACCGTGGGCCACACCGACGGCCGCCGCTGGGAGGTCGCCGTGGCCGAGGGCTCCACCCTGCCCGCCTCGCCCGCCTCCTGCGGCGCGGCGCTGCTGCCGCAGTCGCGCATGGTGGTGAGCGGCGTCCGCCCCCTGCTGCTGGCCGGCACCCACGGCTGACCGCCGGTCCGGTCCTCACGGCGGCGCCGGGCCCCGGCGCCGCCGGCACCCGGCGCGGCGGTCCCGAGCCGGGAGCGCCGCACCGGGGCCCATGGCGGACGCTCAGGTGTCGATGCGTGAACGGTCCAGCGTGGCTGCCGAGTTGGTGATGAACTCGCGGCGGGGCGCCACTTCGTTGCCCATCAGCAGTGCGAACGACTGCTCGGCCGCCTCCAAGTCGCTGATGTTGATCCGGCGCAGGGTGCGGTGGCGAGGATCCATCGTGGTCTCCGCGAGCTGGTCGGCGTCCATCTCGCCGAGTCCCTTGTAGCGCTGGATCGACTCCTTGTACCGCACCCCCTGCTCCTCAAGCCGGTGCAGCAGGTCGCGCAGCTCCCGGTCCGAGTAGGTGTACACGTACTTGTCCTGCCCCTTCTTGGGGTTGGACAGCTCGATGCGGTGCAGGGGCGGAACGGCGGAGAAGACACGGCCCTGCTCGACCATGGGCCGCATGTAGCGCTGGAAGAGCGTCAGCAGCAGGCACCGGATGTGGGCACCGTCCACGTCCGCGTCGGCGAGGAAGATCACCTTGCCGTAGCGGGCCTGGTCGATGTCGAAGGTCCGGCCCGACCCCGCTCCTATGACCTGGATGATCGCGCTGCACTCGGCGTTCTTCAGCATGTCGGAGACCGACGACTTCTGGACGTTGAGGATCTTGCCTCGGATAGGCAGCAGCGCCTGGAACTCGGAGTTCCGGGCGAGCTTGGCGGTGCCGAGAGCGCTGTCGCCCTCCACGATGAACAGCTCGCTGCGGTCCACGTCGTCGCTGCGGCAGTCGGCGAGCTTCGCCGGCAGCGCCGACGACTCCAGCGCGGTCTTCCGGCGCTGCGCCTCCTTGTGCTGACGCGCGGCGATCCTGGTGCGGGCGGCGGCGACCGCCTTCTCCAGCACGGAGCGGGCCTGCTGCTTGTCGTCACGCTTGGTGGAGGTCAGGAACGCCTTGAGCTCCTTCGCGACCACCTGCCCGACGATCCGCGCCGCCGCTGAGGTGCCCAGCACCTCCTTGGTCTGCCCCTCGAACTGCGGCTCGGCCAGCCGCACGGTCACGACGGAGGTCATGCCCTCCAGGGCGTCGTCCTTGACGACATCGTCCTCGGCGACCCGCAGCAGCTTGGCGGAGCGCAGCACCTCGTTCACGGTACGGGCGACGGCACGCTCGAAGCCGGCCACATGGGTGCCGCCCTTGGGCGTGGCGATGATGTTGACGAAGGACTTGAGCGTGGTGTCGTAGCCGGTGCCCCAGCGCAGCGCGACATCGACCTCCAGCTCGCGCTTGACCTCGGTGGGGATCATGTGGCCCCGGTCGTCCAGGACCGGGACCGTCTCCTTGAAGCTGCCGGAGCCGCGCAGCCGCAGCACGTCACAGATCGGCTTGTCCGGCGCCAGGAACTCGCAGAACTCGCTGATCCCGCCGTCGTACCGGAAGGTCTCGCTGCTCGGGCCGGCGCCCTCCCCCGAGGACAAGCGCTCGTCCCGCACCACGATGGTCAGACCGGGCACCAGGAAGGCCGTCTGGCGGGCGCGAGCGTACAGCGTGTCGAGCGACAGCCGGGCGTCCCGCAGGAAGATCTGGCGGTCGGCCCAGTAGCGGACCCGCGTTCCGGTACGCGTCTTGGGGATCTTGCGGCCGGCCACCAGCCCGCTGGAGGGGTCGAACGGCGCGTCCGGGCCCTGCTCTGTGAAGATCCCCGGCGTGCCGCGACGGAAGCTGATGCCGTGGGTGCGGCCGGCGCGGTCGACCTCGACGTCCAGCCGGGCGGACAGCGCGTTGACGACCGAGGCACCGACACCGTGCAGGCCGCCCGAGGCGGCGTAGGAGCCGCCGCCGAACTTCCCGCCGGCGTGGAGCTTGGTCATGACGACCTCGATGCCGGAGAGGCCGGTCTTCGGCTCGACGTCCACCGGGATGCCGCGGCCGTTGTCCCGGACCTCGACCGAGCCGTCGTCGTGCAGGACGACGTCGATGTGGTCGCAGTGACCTCCCAGGGCCTCGTCGACGGAGTTGTCGATGATCTCCCAGAGGCAGTGCATCAGGCCGCGGCTGTCCGTGGACCCGATGTACATGCCAGGACGTTTGCGCACCGCCTCCAGACCCTCGAGGACGAGCAGGTGCCGCGCGGTGTAGTTGCTCCCGGTATCGCCGCCGGTGAGCAGGGCGGTCGACGGCACGGATGTATCGGCGGTCACGCAGTTCGCTCCTCGCTGAATTCTGCCTGGGTGGCGGGTTCGCCGCTCAGAGGGTACCGAGGCTTGGTACAGCTGGTGCGCAGCCCACCCGCGAGCGGGCTCAGGGTACCCCAGAAGCGCACAGGCGTTCGAAACATCGATCGAGTGACGAAGACATCGCGTTCCCTTGGAGGCATGAACCATTTAGGCTCCGGGCACGTCCTTCTGAACAAGGAAGGTGTCGGAGGCGCCCCCGGGCGCGACCGGCAGTGACCGGAACGACAATGATCGTCGTGTACAGGCGCACGACGATCACGGTGCACCCAACGCAATACGGCTCATTCGCCGCCACCCGGCAGCGTTCAGCCGCCTTCGGGAGGTCATCTTGCGAGAAGTTCCCGAAGAAAAGCCGCGAGCGGGAACGTTTTCGGCCTGGTTGGATGTTGACCCTGGTACGACAGCTCGTCGAGCTAGAGAAGAGGCGACGTGACTTCTGTTCTGACACCCGCGACCCCGCTGACGGCCGCCGATCGGTGCGACCGGTGCGGCGCCCAGGCTTACCTGCGCGTCGTGCTTGTGAGTGGTGGCGAGCTGCTGTTCTGCGCTCACCACGGCCGCAAGTTCACCCCTGAGCTCCAGAAGATCGCCGCGGAAATACAGGACGAGACGGAGAAGCTCACCGCGACTCCCGAAACCGTGGGCGACGAGGAACGCTGACCTGACGGACCGACGCACCGCGTCCCGAGCAACCCGACGGGCTGAGAACGTGTGACGACGGGCGGTCGCACCCCACACCGGGGTCCGACCGCCCGTCGCCCTGTTCCGGTCCGTTCTCGGCATGCCCCATCCGCCCCAACGGTGACCCGCGTCACGCGGACCGCCACCAGAGCGCGCGGAGGGGCGGTCACCGGCGTATACCGGTGACCGCCCCTCCGCGCGCTCCTGTGCGTCCGCGAGACCGGCGTTCCGGTCAGCTGACGGCCGCACCGCGCTGGTCCAGCGCCTCCGCCACCAGGGACCCCCGCGTGTAGACGCCCGGGCGGTCCTCCAGGCCGCATCCGCTTCCCCAGGACACCAGGCCCACCAGCAGGCCGTCGGCGACCAGCGGGCCGCCGCTGTCGCCCTGACAGGCGTCGGCCCCTCCCTCGGGGAGGCCGGCGCAGACCATCACGGCCTCCACGAAGCGGGGGCTGCCGGTGGCGTACGTCCGGGCGCAGTCGTCGTCGGCCACCATGCGCACATCGGCGCGCAGCAACTGCCGGGAGTAGCGGCCCTCGCCGGTGGTGTCACCCCAGCCGTAGACCTCGGCCTCGGTGTCGGCGCTGTACGCCTCGTGCCCCTCCGGGGCGGGCCGGATGACATGGCCGTCGGGAAGTTCGCCCTCCAGCGTCAGCAGCGCCAGATCGTGGGTCTGGCGGTTCGGGTCGTAGTCGGGGTGGATCCACGCGGACGCGACGGCGAGCTCCTCGCCGACCGCGTCCCCGCCGGCACCGAGGTCGGCGCGGCCCGCGATGACGGCGAGATCGGCCGGAACACCGTCGTCGGCACCCTCCTCGCCGCTTCCCAGGCAGTGCGCGGCGGTGGCCACCAGACCGGGCTCCACGACCACGCCGCCGCAGAACTGACCGGAACGGTCCTCCCCGTACCGGTCACGGCTGCTGAGCGCGACGGTCCACGGGTGGTCCTCGGCACGCACGGGATGGCCGCCGACCACCAGCTCGCCGGCCGATGCGGGTGAGCTGGGAAGCAGGGCGAGCGGCAGCATCAGGGCGCAGCCGGTGAGCAGCAGTCTGGGCAGACGACTCATGCAATCTCCTGACCGAACGGGTTTGTCTGATCACCCAGGGTGGAGCACTCGCGAGGGGTGCGCATCCCGGATACCCGATCGGGCGAATCCGCTGCGTGACCGGAGTGACGCGGCCTGACGGCGGAAGCACCACCGGTGAGGCCAGCCGGACAGCGCTCTGCACGCTCCCCCACGGCGCAGGGGAGCGTGCCACGGAAGGCCGCCCGCCGGGGGCACCGCAGTCGGGTCACTCCGACGGAGCAGCGTGGCCGACGCCGGTGGCGACTCACCCGGACGGCCGAGACGACCCTGGGAACCGCCGCCGAGAAGGGCCGCGCGCACACGTGACGCGCCGGACCTGACCGGAATGGCCTCAGGACGGCGGGTCCGGTACCGGCTCCGCGCCCGCCGGGGAGACCGGGCGGCCCGGCACCACAGAAGCGGACATGGCGAAGCCGCCGCTCCCCGCCGCCGTATGGGCGGCGTCCCGGAGCGACGGCTTGGCGCCTGCTGCGCGCGGTCTCCCGCGTGAAGGACGGCCGGCACGCGGCCGGCCGTCGAAGCGACTAGTCGAGGTAGTCGCGGAGAACCTGCGAACGCGAGGGGTGACGGAGCTTGGACATGGTCTTCGACTCGATCTGGCGGATCCGCTCACGGGTGACCCCGTAGACCTTGCCGATCTCGTCCAGCGTCTTCGGCTGACCGTCGGTGAGGCCGAACCGCATGGAGACGACGCCGGCCTCCCGCTCGCTCAGCGTGTCCAGCACGGAGTGCAGCTGCTCCTGGAGGAGCGTGAAGCTCACCGCGTCGGCGGGCACCACGGCCTCGGAGTCCTCGATGAGGTCACCGAACTCGCTGTCGCCGTCCTCGCCGAGCGGGGTGTGCAGGGAGATGGGCTCGCGACCGTACTTCTGGACCTCGACGACCTTCTCGGGGGTCATGTCGAGTTCCTTGGCCAGCTCCTCCGGGGTGGGCTCGCGGCCCAGGTCCTGGAGCATCTGACGCTGGACACGGGCCAGCTTGTTGATGACCTCGACCATGTGCACCGGGATACGGATGGTGCGCGCCTGGTCGGCCATGGCGCGGGTGATGGCCTGCCGGATCCACCAGGTCGCGTACGTCGAGAACTTGTAGCCCTTGGTGTAGTCGAACTTCTCCACCGCGCGGATCAGACCGAGGTTGCCCTCCTGGATGAGGTCCAGGAAGAGCATGCCGCGACCGGTGTACCGCTTGGCCAGCGACACCACGAGGCGGAGGTTCGCCTCCAGCAGGTGGTTCTTCGCCCGCCGGCCGTCCTCGGCGATGATCTCCAGCTCGCGCTTGAGCTTCGGCGCGATCTTGTCGGCGGTCGCCAGCTTGTCCTCGGCGAACAGGCCCGCCTCGATGCGCTTGGCGAGTTCGACCTCCTGCTCGGCGTTGAGCAGCGGGACCTTGCCGATCTGCTTGAGGTAGTCCTTGACCGGGTCGGCGGTGGCACCGGCTGCGGCGACCTGCTGCGCGGGGGCGTCGTCCTCGTCCTCGTCGGACAGGACGAAGCCCTCGGCCTCCTTGCCCTCACCCTCGACCTTCCCGTCGGCGCCGGGCTTGCCGCCGCGGGCGGGGCCCTCAGCGAGCTCCGCCTCGTCCGGGAGGTCGTCGGCCTCGCCGCGCTTGGCGGCGGTCTTCTTCGTGGCCGTCTTCTTCGCCGTGGCCTTCTTGGCGGCGGCCTTCTTCGGGGCGGCCTTCTTGGCGGTGGCCTTCTTCGCCGCGGACCCGGCGGCCGATCCCGCGGACTCCGCGTCACCCGCGTGGGCGTCACCGACGGAGGCGGTGGCGGCCTGCGGGGCGGGAGCGGTCTTCGCCGCCACCGTCCGGGTGGCCGTGCGCTTGGCGGATGTCTTCGCCGCGACGCTCTTCCGAGAGCGCTTGGGCGCCTCGGCTGCACTCACCATCAGCGTCACGCCTTCCTCGTCGAGGATCTGGTTGAGGCTGCGCAGAACGTTCTTCCACTGGGAGGACGGGATCTGGTCAGCCTCGAACGCCCGGCGGATGTCATCACCAGCGATCTGCCCTTCGGCCTTGCCCCGCTCGATGAGCGCCATCACAGAACCGGATTCGGCGATCTCTGCAGGGATCGTACGGGGAGTGCTGGCCGACACGAACAACCTCTCGAACTCTGGGAACGGCTTCGGCCCCACCCATCCAGGTGGAACCGCGACCGGTGACGGGAATCGACCACCGGATTCGGTGAGCAGTGTGGTGGCCGGCGGCGCCGCAGGAGACCCGGGCGCATCCGCTGCCGCGGCTGCTACTTAACAGTCATCGCGCTGCTCCCCGAAGTGTTACGCCGCATTTCGCGTGTCCCGAGTCACACCGCATGCCCGACTGTAGCGGGACCGGCCGACATGCGTCGCCGGAGCCCGTCGTCCGACGGCCCCGGCGACGCCAGGGACGCGCGTCAGTGCTCACGCGGAGCAGGAACGACGTGCTCCTGACCGGGGGTGGGCAGCGCGCCCTCGGGCTGCGGGGCGAGCAGCTGGCGCACCGCGAGCTCGGCCGCGGACGGCTCGGCCGCGCCGATCGCGTCCACGATCCGCTGGTGGTGGCCGACGGACGCCTCCGTGGGGTGTTCGCACGCCGCCGAACCGCCGCCGGAGACCTGGAGCGCGGCGCACACGATCCCGGAGAGGTGCTCCAGCATCCGGTTGCTGGCGGCCTGCAGCAGCAGCGTGTGGAACTCGATGTCGGCACGGGAGAAGGTCAGCCCGTCCCCCTGACCGAGAGCGTGGGTCATGATGTCGACCATGTCGCCGAGCCGCTGGCGGACCTCCTCGTTGCTGTGGCCCGCGGCGAGCCGGGCGGCGAGGGGCTCGATGGTCCAGCGCAGCTCGCAGAGCTCGCGACGCTGGTCCTCCCGCTGGGGGCCGAAGGCGCGCCACTCGATGATGTCCGGGTCCAGGAGGTTCCAGTCACCGACGGGCCGGACCCGGGTACCCACATTGGGCCGGGCACTCACCAGCCCCTTGGCCTCCAAAACTCGCAGCGACTCGCGCACCACCGTGCGCGAGACCTCGAAACGCTGCCCGATCTCCTCGGGCACCAGCGGGCGATCGGCGCCGAGGTCGCCGGAAACGATCATCTGCCCGAGCTGCTGGACGAGCTGGCCGTGGAGGCCGCGCCCGCGGTTGCCGGGAGCGCGCCGCCCGACGCGCCCCAGGTCGGAGTCGGCGCCGTCCCAGGCGGGGGCGCTGGTGGTGCGGGCCGCGCCGGTGGATTCGGCGTAGGAGTAGCGGTCGAACTCACCCGATCCGGCGACGGAGGGGCGAGCGGCGGTCATCATGGTCTGCGCAAGGGTAGTCACGCATCCTTTGTCGGCGGTGCTCGGAGATCCCTTGAGGTCTTTGGTGAAAAGCACACGAAAGGGTGATGTTCAACCCCCGCATAATTGACGACCAATCACCTCAAACCAGACAAACCCCCGCCGTGCGCCGGTTGAGGGCCCGCGGCACGATCGGCCCACTCGCGACTTCACACACGCGGGGGTCGCACGTTCAAGCGTTCACGCCCCCGGGAAGGCGTCGCTACGGCCACCCCGGTGACGGACGACGGTTGACGACGTGACGGGCGGGCCGGGGCACACACCCCGCGTGACCGGCCAAGCGCTCACGACGGCGTGCGCCACCCGCTCACCGGCCCACCGCTCCCCCGACGCCGACGCGCACCGCCCGGCGTCGCCATCCGTGGAACACCCGTGGAACGTCTGTGGACCACTCACGGGACACCGGGCGGCGCCGTCCGTGCCGGCGAGACCGGAACCGGTCAGACGTCGGGACGCAGCATCGGTGGGTTGAGGATCATCGCGGCGCCCGCGCGAAAGAGCTGCGCGGGGCGGCCCCCCTGTCGGGTGGTGGTGCCTCCCGCGGGCACCAGGAACCCGGGAGTGCCGGTGACCTTGCGATGGAAGTTACGGGGGTCGAGCACGACGCCCCAGACCGCCTCGTAGACCCTCCGCAGCTCACCGACGGTGAACTCCGGCCCGCAGAATGCGGCGGCAAGGGCCGAGTACTCGAGCTTGGAGCGCGCGCGCTCCAAACCGTCCGCGAGGACCCGGTCATGGTCGAAGGCGAGTGGCCGGCGCTCACCCTCGCCCGGGCCGGCGCCCAGCAACTCGTCCACCGGCATCCACTGCGCACTGCCGGCGTCCCCGCCGGCAGTAGGTGCCGGCAGGTCCGGAGCGAGCACCAGGTGCGCGACACTCACCACCCGCATCCGGGGGTCGCGGCCGGGCTCGCCGTACGTGGCCAGCTGCTCCAGGTGCACCCCGGCGGCCCCGCTGTCCGGGCCGGACGCCTGCAGTCCCGTCTCCTCGGCCAGTTCCCGCGCGGCGGCGGTGGCCAGATCCTCGTCCGGGAGGACGAAGCCGCCGGGCAGACCCCACCAGCCCTTGAAGGGGTCCTCACCCCGGCGAACCACCAGAGCGCACAGCGCGTGCCTCCGCACGGTGAGCACGACCAGATCCACGGTGACAGCGAACGGCGGATAGTCTGACGGCTCGTAGGGCATGCGGTGATCATAGTTGTCCGCCGCTACTCCATCAGGGCGTTCGGGTCTCTCGCCGCCGCCTCAGGCAACGGCGCAGCGGTTCCGGGTCCATCCCGTCGTTGATGGCCTGATGCAGCAGGCGCGCGAAGGTGTATCCGGGGTCGGACTCCAGCGCGCGTCCGATGGCGACGCGTGCCGCCGCGTCCTCGCCCAGGGACCAGGCCACCCAGCCGGCCAGGGTCAGCGGGGCCGGCGCGTGCCCCTCGTAGGCGCGGACGCATCGGCGGGCCAGGGCCCGCCACAGTCGCAGCGCCGCCCGCGCCGAGGGCCCCTCCATCCACTGCGCCGCGCGGTCACGGGTGACGCGGTCCTGGAGGCCGAGAACGAGCAGGGCGGCCTCGTGCGAGGTGAGGAGGGCATCGTCGCGGAGGTCGGCCGCCTCGGGCCCGCCCTGTGAGAGTCCGCCCCGGCGGTAGCGGGTCATCAGCCGTTCGGCCGTGCGCAGGGTCTCGGCACGCACCTCGGCGATCTCGGCCGGATTTCCGAGCATCTTGGGTACCAGAGCGCGCGCCGCCACATCGAAGGCCTGGATCTGCCGCCCGGCCACCGGGTCTCCCAGGGGAGTCACCCGCTGTTCGAGATCCCGGAGCGACCCCTGAACCCGGACCCCGGCGTAGGTGGCGGCCGCGGCGATCGGCGACGCCGGTTCCGTACGGAGTTCGCGACCCTCCGTGGGGCAGCACGCGGTGTCGGGGCAGCAGTAGGAGAAGTAGCGCCCGCCGGAGACGCACAGCGCCTCCAGGACGGGGATGTCGTGGGCGCCACAGGTGGTGCGCATGTACTGGGCGAGCGGGCGGAGCCGCTCCAGGACGTCGCGCGGCTGTTCACCGGCGCGCGGTTCCTGGCACAGGTAGAGCACCATCGCGTCCGGCCTGCGGTCGCGGGAGGCGCTGCCCTCGACCAGACAGGTCGCGACCTCGGCAGCGGTCTGCCGCCAGGTGCCGGTGTCCTCAGGGATGGCGGTGCGCACGCGACCGCCGACGCGGTGCCGGGCGCCCTGCAGCGCGACCAGGACGATGGAGTCGTCGGGGTAGTAGCCGAGCAGGTAGGGCAGGGCGTCGGCCAGTTCGCCGGGGCCTCGGAGGGTGACGCGGTTGTCGAGGGCGGCGGATTCGCCGCCCGGGTTGGGCCGGGTGGGATCGGGGCCACCGGCTGCCGGCTCATCGGCACGATGACTGGGAGCGGTGCGCTGGGCGGGGAGGTGGATACGGGAGGTGCTGCCGGATTCGGGCCGCCGGGCGGCCTCGTCGTTGCGGTTCATGCGGACCACCGTGCCCGTTCGGGGAAAAACGTGCTCAAAGTTATACACAGGTGGCGTCTATGGTCATACCAGTCGGAAGAACGGAGAGTTGTCCACAGGGCCTGTTGGCGCGGGGCACGACTCATCGGGTTGCATGGGCACATGGACCACGACCAGCCCGAGACGGCACCACCCCATCCGGCCGACGACCCCGGCGGCCTGCGCGCCGAGGCCGACGGCATCCTCGCCAAGCTGGTGGGGAACGCCGGAGCGTCACTGCGCGAGGACCAGTGGCGCGCGGTGGAGGCGCTGGTGGCCGAGCACCGCAGGGCCCTCGTCGTCCAGCGCACCGGCTGGGGCAAGTCGGCCGTGTACTTCGTCGCGACGGCCCTGCTGCGGTCCCGGGGCGGCGGCCCGACCGTGATCGTCTCGCCGCTGCTGGCGCTGATGCGCAACCAGATCGCCGCCGCACGTCAGGCCGGGATCACCGCGCGCACCATCAACTCCGCCAACCCCGAGGAATGGGGGGCCATCCAGCAGGAGGTCACCGAAGGGCTGGTCGACGTGCTGCTGGTCAGTCCCGAGCGGCTCAACAACCCCGATTTCCGCGACCATGTCCTTCCGAGCCTGACCGCCGCGACCGGCCTGCTGGTGGTCGACGAGGCGCACTGCATCTCCGACTGGGGTCACGACTTCCGCCCCGACTACCGGCGCCTGCGGACCATGCTGCGCGAACTCCCCACCGGGGTGCCGGTGCTGGCGACCACGGCCACGGCCAATGCCCGGGTCACCGCCGACATCGCGGAACAGCTGGGCACCGACGAGTCCGGCACCGCGCTGGTGCTGCGCGGCACTCTCGACCGCGAGAGCCTGCGGCTCTCGGTACTGCGGCTCCCGGACGCCGCGCACCGGCTCGCCTGGCTGGACGGCCACCTCCGGGAGCTGCCGGGTTCCGGCATCATCTACGCGCTCACCGTGGCGGCGGCCGAGGAGGTGACCTCCTACCTCCGTGAACGGGGCCACGGCGTCCTCTCCTACACGGGCCGCACCGAGAACGCGGACCGGGAGGCGGCCGAGGCAGACCTCCTCGCCAATCGTGTGAAGGCGCTGGTGGCCACCTCGGCGCTAGGCATGGGTTTCGACAAGCCCGACCTCGGCTTCGTCGTGCACCTCGGCTCCCCCTCCTCCCCCATCGCCTACTACCAGCAGATCGGCCGGGCCGGCCGCGGTGTGGACCACGCCGACGTGCTGCTGCTGCCCGGACCGGAGGACGAGGCGATCTGGAAGTACTTCGCGTCCCTGGCGTTCCCCGCGGAGGAGCAGGTCCGGCGCACACTGGAGGTACTCGCCGAAGCCGGACGGCCCCTTTCCCTGCCCGCGCTCGAACCGCTGGTCGAACTACGGCGCACACGGCTGGAGATGATGCTGAAGGTTCTCGATGTCGACGGCGCCGTGCGGCGGGTCAAGGGCGGCTGGGAGTCGACCGGCCGCCCGTGGAGCTACGACCACGACCGGTACGCCTGGGTCGCACGACAGCGGGAGGCGGAGCAGCAGGCCATGCGGGAGTACGCCGACACCGCGGGCTGCCGGATGGAGTTCCTGCGCCGCCAGCTCGACGACACGGAGGCGAAGCCGTGCGGTCGGTGCGACCGGTGCACCGGGCACCTGTTCACGGCGGACGTCTCAGCGGACGCCCTGGCCTCCGCACGGGACGACCTCGGCAGGCCGGGGGTCCCGGTGGAGCCACGGAAGATGTGGCCGTCCGGTCTGGCGGCCGTGGGGCTGGAGCTGAGAGGAAAGATCCCGTCCGGTGACCAGATCGCACCGGGCCGTGCCCTGGGCCGGCTGTCGGACATCGGATGGGGCAACAGGCTCCGGCCGTTGCTCGCTCCCCAGGCTCCGGACCAGGACGTCCCGGAGGACGCGGTCAACGCGATGGTCACGGTGCTCGCCGACTGGGCGCGTGGGCCCGGTGGTTGGGCCGGGCCGGGTGCGGACAGAGCGGCCCGGCCGGTGGGCGTGGTGACCGTGGGGTCGCGTTCGAGACCGCGCCTGGTGGAGTCGCTGGGCGCGCGCATCGCCGAGGTGGGCCGGATGCCGGTGCTCGGCACGGTGGTCTGTGAGGGCCCACCGTTCTCCCGTAGCAACAGCGCTCAGCGCCTGCAGGCCCTGCACAGTCGGCTCTCGCTCGGGCCGGGGCTGCGCGAAGCGCTGTCACAGGCACGCGGTCCGGTGTTCCTGGTCGACGACTTCACCGACACCGGGTGGACGCTGGCGGTGGCGGGGCGGCTGCTGTTGCGATCCGGGGCGACGGGGGTGATGCCGCTCGTGCTGGCCACCCAGGCGTGAGCGGAGCGGGCGGGTGACAGACGGGGACGGTCCGGCGAGCGCCGGGCCGTTCCACCGGAGACAGGGCGCGCGGCCGGCGGCGGGTGCCCGCCACCACATCGTCGGCCGGCTGTCGCGGCTCAGAACATCCCGAGCTGGCCGCTGTCCTCGGGAGATGCCGTCGCGGCGGGGCGCGGGGCGGGCAACCGGAGATGGCTCCAGCGCGGGAGGTCGTCCAGGTAAGCCCAGCTCCGGCGGTGGTGTTCGGTTGGCCCCTGCTCCTCCAGCGCGCGCCGGTGGACCGGGGCCGGGTAGCCCGCGTTGCTCTCGAAGCCGAACTCGGGGTGGCTCCGGCCGATCTCTGCCAGATGGTTGTCCCGGTGCACCTTGGCGATCACCGAGGCGGCCGCGACCGAGACGCACGACAGGTCACCCTTGATGACGGTTCGCACCCGCCACGGCGGCCCGAGGTAGTCGTGTTTCCCGTCGAGAATGACCGCGTCCGGGCGGTCCGGCAGCGCTTCCAGCGCCCGCACCGCCGCGAGGCGGAGCGCGGCCGTCATCCCGAGCTGGTCGATCTCCTGGGGGCTGGCGTGGCCGAGGCCGTGCGCGGTGACCCAGCCGAGGAGCTCTGCGGCCAGGGTCGTGCGGCGGTTCACCGTGAGCAGCTTGGAGTCGGTCAGCCCATCGGGCGGCCGGCGCAGGCCGGTGACGGCGGCGCACACGGTGACCGGCCCCGCCCAGGCGCCGCGGCCCACTTCGTCGACCCCGGCGACCAGCCGGGCGCCGGTGGTGGCGCGGAGCGAGCGCTCAACGGTGTGGGTGGGTGGGTCGTAGGCCATAACGATGCCCACCCTACGCTCGGGGCGTCCGCGTCACGCGCCCTCCCCGTGTCATCGCGGCTGTCATCGCGGCGCGCCGTTCGGGTCGGCAGCGCCGGGGTGTCCCGCACGTGGTGACGGCGCTCGGTCAACCGGCCCACGGCTGACGGCGGATGTCCGCCGGGTGCCGTCCGGCGAGGCGTGACCGTCGCCGCCGGTCAGGCGGTCAGTCGGTCAGCCTCAGCCGGTCCAGGTGGGCAGGGGTTCCACCCGCGCCGCCCACTCGGCGGGAGGAGCGCTGAGCCCGGCGGCGGCGACGATGCCGCCCGCCATCGCGGCGGTGGTGTCGATGTCACCGCCCGCCCGCAGGCAACTCCACACGGCGGCCCGGAAGTCGTCGAGGTGGCGTGCGGCCGCCCACAGCGCGAACGGGACGGTGTCGTGCGCGGTGGTCCGTCGTCCCGAGCCCAGTACCGCGGCGACCGTCGCCACGTCGGCGAAGTCGAGGAGATCGGCGGCCCGCCGGACGGCGCCCCGCATGGCCGTGCGGGGCAACTGCTCCGCGACCGCCATCAGCAGCACTTCGGGACGGTGCTCGCCGGCGGCGGCGAACGCGGTGGCAGCCGCCACCGCGACGGCGCCCGCCACCGCCTCGGGGTGGGTGTGGGTCACCACCGCGCTGCGCTCCGCCTCAGCCGCGACCCGTTCGGGGCGGCCGGCGAACCACGCTCCCAGCGGCGCGACCCGCATGGCCGCCCCGCTGCCCCAGGAGCCGGCTCCGGCGAAGAGCGCGGGGGCCTCGACGTTCCAGCGGCCGCCCGCGCCGAACCGTTCGAGAAGCTCAGCGGCCGATCGGCCGTAGTCACGGCAGGGGTCGTAGCGCAGGGCGAACTCCGAGGCCAGTGCGTCCTGTTCGATCCGTCCGTGGTCGGAGAGCACCCGCAGCACGCAACCCGCCAGCTGGGTGTCGTCGGTCCAGCGCCAGAGGCCGCCGGGCAGCTCGCCCCGGCGCACCGCTCCGGGCACCGCGGCCCTGGTGACGCTCGCACCGAGCGCGTCCCCGACCGCCAGCCCTCGCAGGGCGGCCAGCGCCCGGAGGCGGCGCTCTGAGTCATCCGTGACAGGGGCAGCCATGATGGCAGACAGCGTAGTGGCGGCCGCTCGAACGCACAGCGGTTCACGGCCATGTGAGCAGCGACAGTGCGGAACCCGGTGACGCGGCGGCCTCGCGTACTGCGACCGGGTTGAACGGGTGCGGCGGACCGCGCGAGCGCGGGGTGGTCACACGGTCCAGGTGGGCTCGAGGTCGATGACGTCGCCGGTTATCGCCGCGATGTCGGCGCCCGTCTGCGCCCGCAGCGCCAGCCGTTCCACCCGCTCCCTGCGGTACTTGGCGCGCTCGGCCCCCGAGTCCCACATCGAAAGGACCAGGAACTCGCGCACCTTCTCCGCCTCGGCGAAGACCCCGCGCAGCATGCCGGGCGACCCCGCCATGGCGGGGTTCCACACCTTCTCCTGCATCAGTGCGAAGTGCTCGCCACGGTCCTCCCGCACCTGGTAGTGCGCGACTCGCAGCAGGTCGGCGTCGGCGAAGCGTGGCTCGAACCCCATCTTGACGTCGAACCGGTACTCGAACAGCCGGACCTGCACGTCGCGGTAGGTCCCCGCCTGGGAGGCGGCGAGACGGTCGTGGGAGCGCGCCATGAACGAGTCGTAGAGAGCGCGGCTCTCCCAGAAGCCGAACATGTGGACCGTGTCCGGGCCGCCGCGCCCCCATCCGCCGCCCTGGCCGCGAAACCCGGGCTCACCGAGCAGGCCGGCCCACTTCCGCTGCCCACGTTCGAATCCGACCCGATCGGTGACCGAGCATCTCATCCACTTGACCAGCACCGCGCCATCCTATGGCCACCCCGCGGCCGACAGCCCCCGCCGGACCGCACGCCGGCCAGGGCGGCGGTCCCGGTCCTGCGCCGAACGGGGCGGGAGGCATCACACGATGCCTCCCGCCCCGTTCGGCGTTCTCGTCGGTTCTCAGGAACCCGCCCCCGGCGCCGCGATCAGCTGCAGCCGCTCGTGGAGCCGCACCCCTCGCAGAGGTAGCAGCTTCCGGCGCGGCGCATCTTGGTGCCGCAGGAGAAGCACAGCGGGGCGTCCGCGCTCAGGCCGAGCTGGATCTCGGCCAGCTCGGTCGAGTTGTGGATCTGCTGCTGCGGTGCCGGCGCGGGCCGCTGCTCCGCGGGCCGGTCCGCACGCTCCGGTTCGGGGGCGGTCGGGGCGGACTGGGCCAGTGATTCGACGTCGAGCTCGTGCGCGGCCTGCTCGTAGGAACCGGTCTCCAGGTGCCGTTCGCGCTCCTCGGCGGAGTGGATGCCGAGTGCGGAGCGGGTCTCGAAGGGCAGGAAGTCCAGCGCCAGCCTGCGGAAGATGTAGTCGACGATGGACTGCGCCATGCGCACATCCGGGTCGTCGGTCATTCCGGCGGGTTCGAAGCGCATGTTGGTGAACTTCGAGACGTAGGTCTCCAGCGGCACGCCGTACTGGAGGCCGACGGAGACGGCGATGGAGAAGGCGTCCATCATGCCGGCGAGGGTGGAGCCCTGCTTCGACATCTTCAGGAAGACCTCGCCCAGCCCGTCGTCCGGGTAGGAGTTGGCCGTCATGTACCCCTCGGCACCGCCTACGGTGAACGAGGTGGTGATGCCGGGACGCCCCTTGGGCAGCCGGCGGCGCACCGGGCGGTACTCGATGATCTTCTCGGGCTCGGCCGCCGGTGCGGTGCTGTCGCCGGTGGCGGCGGAGTCCTTGGTCTTCGCCGAGAGGGGCTGGCCGACCTTGCTGTTCTCGACGTAGACGGCGAGTGCCTTGACGCCCAGTTCCCAGCCCTGGACGTAGATCTCCTCCACATCGTCGACGGTCGAGGTGGCCGGCATGTTGACGGTCTTCGAGATGGCCCCGGAGAGGAACGGCTGCGCGGCGGCCATCATGCGGACGTGGCCCATCGGTGAGATGGAGCGCTCACCCATGGCGCAGTCGAACACCTCGTAGTGCTCGGGCTTGAGGCTCGGGGCGTCGACGACATTGCCGTGCTCGGCGATGTGGGCGACGATCGCCTCGACCTGCTCGGTCGGGTAGCCGAGGCGCTTGAGCGCCTTGGGCACCGTGTTGTTGACGATCTGCATCGAGCCGCCGCCGACCAGCTTCTTGAACTTGACCAGGGCCAGGTCGGGTTCGACGCCGGTGGTGTCGCAGTCCATCATCAGGCCGATGGTGCCGGTGGGGGCGAGCACGCTGGCCTGCGCGTTGCGGAAGCCGTTCTGCTCGCCGAGACGCACGACGTCCTGCCATGCCTCGGTGGCGGCGGCCCAGACCGGGGTGTCCAGGTCGTCGCCGCGCGGGGCGGAGGCGTTGGCGTCGGAGTGCTGTGTCATCACCCGGCGGTGCGCCTCGCTGTTGCGGGCGTATCCCTCGTAGGGGCCGACGACGGAGGCCAGTTCGGCGGACCGCCGGTAGGCGGTGCCGGTCATCAGCGAGGTGATGGAGCCGGCGAGGGCCCGGCCGCCGTCCGAGTCGTAGGCGTGGCCGGTGGCCATGAGCAGGGCGCCGAGGTTGGCGTAGCCGATGCCGAGCTGGCGGAAGTCGCGGGTGTTCTCACCGATCTTCTCGGTGGGGAAGTCCGCGAAGCAGATGGAGATGTCCATCGCGGTGATGATCAGCTCGGTCACCGCGGTGAAGCGCTCGACGTCGAAGGACTGGTGTCCGTTGTCGTCGCTGAGGAACTTCATGAGGTTGATCGACGCCAGGTTGCACGAGGTGTTGTCCAGGTGCATGTACTCGCTGCACGGGTTCGACGCGGTGATCCGGCCGGACTCGGGGCAGGTGTGCCAGCGGTTGATGGTGTCGTCGTACTGGATGCCCGGGTCGGCGCAGACGTGTGCGGCCTCGGCCATACGGCGCAGCAGCGCGCGGGCGTCGACCTCCTCGATCACCTCGCCGGCCATCCGGCCGCGCAGCCCGAACTTCTCGCCGGCGCGGGCGGCACGCATGAAGGTGTCGTTGACGCGGACCGAGTTGTTGGCGTTCTGGTACTGGACGGAGGTGATGTCGTCGCCGCCGAGGTCCATGTCGAAACCTGCGTCGCGCAGCGCGCGGATCTTCTCCTCCTCCTTCACCTTGGTGTCGATGAACGCCTCGATGTCGGGGTGGTCGACGTCCAGCACGACCATCTTCGCCGCGCGGCGGGTGGCTCCGCCGGACTTGATGGTGCCGGCGGAGGCGTCGGCGCCGCGCATGAAGGAGACGGGGCCGGAGGCGTTGCCGCCCGAGGAGAGCAGTTCCTTGGAGGAACGGATACGGGAGAGGTTGAGACCGGCGCCGGAACCACCCTTGAAGATCATCCCCTCTTCCTTGTACCAGTCGAGGATCGACTCCATGGAGTCGTCGACGGAGAGGATGAAGCAGGCGCTGACCTGCTGCGGCTGACGGGTGCCGACGTTGAACCAGACCGGGGAGTTGAAGGCGAAGATCTGGTGGAGGACCGCGTACGCGAGCTCGTGCTCGAAGATCTCCGCGTCCTCGCCGGAGGCGAAGTAGCCGTGCTCCTCGCCGGCCGCGCGGTAGGTCGTGACGACCCGGTCGATGAGCTGCCGCAGGCTGGTCTCACGCTGGGGGCTGCCGACGGCGCCGCGGAAGTACTTGCTGGTGACGATGTTGACGGCGTTGACCGACCAGAAGTCGGGGAACTCGACGCCACGCTGTTCGAAGTTGACCGTGCCGTCGCGCCAGTTGGTCATCACGACGTCCCGGCGCTGCCAGGTCACCTCGTCGTACGGATGCACGCCGGGGGTGGTGTGGACGCGTCCGATCCGCAGGCCCTTGCCGGTCTTGGCCTTGGTGCCCTTGCCGCCCTTGGCACGGGAACCTCGTGCCGGGCTGCTCGCCGTCTCTGTCATGCCGCCTCCCATACGGGCGTGAAACGCCCTGATGTGCCCCGAATCTTCCCTGGGGCACCGTTCTGTTCTGTCAGCGGGCCGCGACCTGGGCGGTCCCGCCGGTGTGTGCGTGTGCGCCGGCCTCGGGCCGGGGCGGGCACCGGCCTCAGCCGGTACCGCCGGCCGTGCCGGCCGGGCGGGCGGCGTCGGCGTCGTCGCCGTCCACCGCCGGGTCCACGCCGTCCCGGGGCTCACGCAGCTCCGCGACGGCGGCCTCGAAGTCCTCCAGCGTGTCGAACGCCCGGTAGACCGAGGCGAAGCGCAGGTAGGCGACGAGGTCGAGTTCTTTGAGCGGTCCGAGTATCGCCAGCCCGACATCGTGCGCGGAGAGTTCCGCGCTCCCCGTCGCGCGCAGGGCCTCCTCGACGCGCTGCCCCAGCAGCGCCAGGGCGTCCTCGGTGACCGGCCGTCCCTGGCACGCCTTCCGGACGCCGGCGATCACCTTGTCGCGACTGAAGGGCTCGGTGACCCCGCTGCGCTTGATGACCATCAGTGCCGCGGTCTCCAGCGTGGTGAACCGCCGGGAGCAGTCCGGGCACTGCCGGCGACGACGGATCGTGGTGCCGTCGTCGGCCGTGCGGCTGTCCACGACCCGGCTGTCGCAATGCCGACAGAAGGGACAGTGCATGGCTCCCGCTCTCCTTGGTTCGAAGCCGCCGTGACGGGCTGGTCCGCGCGTGGCGGCCGACCCGTCGAGGTCGGTACCCAGCATAAGCGATGCGGGGCCCCGCGAAGACCCGGGGACCACAATCTGTGGGTGACCTGGCGTCATCCAACCACTAGATCTTGGGTTACCCCCGGAGGACACGCCACCGGGCCACAGGCGGGGCGCACCGGCCGGGAAGGGCCGGAGAGAGCATAGAGGAGGCATACCCCCGGGCCCCCCGGACGGGGGCCTGGGGCCTTCTCGGGCGTGGCGCCATACACCGGCCTTCAAGATCAAATGAGCAGATCAATGAAATATCACTCGAACGTGTGTTTGGCGCAACCTTTCGATAGCAACTACCGTTGTCTGGCCAGGGAGTACCTGTCCGAGAGGGGCGACATGACCACCGCAGCAGACAACACGATCACGGCACCCCTGGCGCGCAACGCCGCCCAGCACGCGACGGCGGATCCGCCCGCCACACGCTCGATGCCCGGGCGACCTCCCGGCATCCGGGCCGACAGCTCCGGACTGACCGACCGGCAGCGACGGGTCATCGAGGTGATCCGTGACTCCGTGCAGCGACGCGGCTACCCGCCGTCCATGCGGGAGATCGGTCAGGCCGTGGGCCTGTCCTCCACCTCGTCCGTCGCGCACCAGTTGATGGCCCTGGAGCGCAAGGGATTCCTGCGCCGGGACCCGCACCGCCCCCGCGCCTACGAGGTGCGCGGCGCGGAGACGCCCACCCCGCAGCCGTCGGACGCCGGCGGAAAGCCGGCGGCCTCCTACGTACCGCTGGTCGGCCGGATCGCGGCCGGCGGACCGATCCTCGCGGAGGAGTCGGTCGAGGACGTCTTCCCGCTGCCTCGGCAGCTGGTCGGCGACGGCGAGCTGTTCGTACTGAAGGTCGTCGGCGACTCCATGATCGAGGCCGCGATCTGTGACGGCGACTGGGTGACCGTGCGTCGTCAGCCGGTGGCGGAGAACGGTGACATCGTCGCCGCGATGCTGGACGGCGAGGCCACCGTCAAGCGCTTCAAGCGCGAGGACGGACAGATCTGGCTGCTGCCGCACAACGCCGCCTACCAGCCGATCCCCGGCGGGGACGCCACGATCCTCGGCAAGGTCGTCGCGGTGATGCGCCGCCTCTGAGCGGTGCCGTCCGCGGGGGCGCGTCCGGGCTCCGGCCCGGCGCCCGCCGTCCCCCGCGGTGCGCCGCCGTCGCGCCGCGCCGCCGCGCTCCGGCGGATCCGCGTGTTCGGCGCGAGATCACTGACGCTTACGTGCCGGGCTCCCGGCGGCGCTTCTCGCCGCACCCCGCCCGTCGGGGACAGGACGTCACGAGGAGCCGGCGCCGGCGGCCGAGTCGATCGCGGCGAGCGAACGTCGCACCACCGCACCGTCGTTGGTGTACCAGAAGTCCGGCATCGAGGCCCGCAGGAAACCGCCGTAGCGGGCCGTGGCCAGCCGGGGGTCGAGCACGGCCACCACACCCCGGTCGCCCGTCGCCCGCACCAGCCGGCCGGCCCCCTGCGCCATCAGCAGTGCGGCATGGGTCGCCGCGACCGCCATGAACCCGTTGCCCCCGGCGTTCTCGACCGCCCGCTGACGGGCGCTCATCAGCGGGTCGTCCGGCCGTGGGAACGGCACACGGTCCATCACGACCAGCTGGCACGCCGGGCCGGGGACATCCACGCCCTGCCAGAGCGAAAGGGTCCCGAACAGGCAGGTGGCGTCGTCCTCGGAGAACGTCCGGATCAGCTCACCGAGAGTCTCCTCGCCCTGCAGCAGCACCGGGACGTCCAGCCGGCCGCGCATCGCCTCGGCGGCGGCCTGGGCCCCGCGCATCGAGGAGAACAGCCCGAGCGTCCGGCCGCCCGCGGCCTCGATCAGCTCCGCCAGCTCGTCCAGCATGTCGGAACGGCTGCCCTCCCGGCCGGGCGGCGCCAGCCGGCGGGCGACGTAGAGAATGCCCTGCTTGCGGTAGTCGAACGGGGAGCCGACGTCCAGCCCGCGCCAGCGCGGCACGTCCTCGGCGACCGCCGCACCGGCCGAGGGGGCGGAGCCGTCGCCGTCGTCCGCGCCGTCGTCGATCGCGCCCTCGGGGCTGAGGCCCAGTGAAGCGGCGACACCGTTGAAGTCGCCGCCGAGGCGGAGCGTGGCCGAGGTGAGGACCACCGAGCGCTCGGTGAAGAGCTTCTCCCGGAGCAGGCCGGAGACGTTCAGCGGGGCGATGCGCAGCGAGGCGCCGTAGCGGTCGTGCCGCTCGTACCAGACCACGTCGTACTCCGAGCCGGCGAGCACCCGCTCGGCCACGTCGTGGACGTTCTCGATGGAAGCCTTCGCCTGCCTGCGGACGGCGTCCTCGTCCTGGACGGAGGAGTCCCGTGTGGCGCCGATCGCGGTGATGGCGGAGCGGGCGGCGTCCCGCAGCAGGGCGAGGGCGTGGGCGAGGTCCTCGGGGATCTCCTCCAGCCGGCCGGGGAGCGCCAGCTCCATCAGCCGTTCGAACTCCTCGCCCGCCGCCAGGAGGGCGTCGGCGGCCTTCTCGTCGATCAGCTTCCCCGAGCGGCGGACCGCGCGTGAGACCCCGGCCGGTGTCAGCTCGCCGCTGGCGACTCCGGTGACCCGGGAGACCAGTTCGTGGGCCTCGTCGACGATCAGCACCTCGTGGCCGGGCAGGACGGGCGCGCCCTCCAGCGCGTCGATGGCGAGCAGCGCGTGGTTGGTGACGATCACCTCGGCGAGCTTGGCACGCTCCCGGGCGGCCTCGGCGAAGCACTCGGCGCCGTACGCGCAGCGGGTCGCGCCCAGGCACTCGCGGGAGGACACCGAGACCTGCGACCAGGCGCGGTCCGATACCCCGGGCGAGAGCCCGTCGCGGTCGCCGGTCTCGGTCTCGTCCGCCCAGTCCCGCAGCCGCAGGAGGTCCTTGCCGAGCCGGCTGGAGGGGCCGGCCCCGGACTGGGCCACGGCCTCCAGGGGGTCGAAGAGGCCGTCCTCGTCGTCGGAGGGCACGCCCTCGTGCAGCCGGTGCAGGCAGAGGTAGTTGGAGCGGCCCTTGAGGGTGGCGAACTCCGGGCGACGGCCGAGCAGCGGGCGCAGTGCCTCGGTGAGCCGGGGCAGGTCGCGTTCGACCAGCTGCCGCTGGAGCGCGAGGGTCGCGGTGGCGACGACCACGCGGTCGCCGTGGCCCAGCGCCGGCACCAGGTAGCCGAGGGACTTCCCGGTGCCGGTGCCGGCCTGTGCCAGCAGATGGGTGCCGTCCGCGATGGACTCGGCCACGGCGTGTGCCATGGTGCTCTGACCTGGCCGTTCGGTGCCTCCGATGGCGCCGACCGCGGCGTGCAGCAGCTCGGTGAGGGCCGGGTCGCCCGATGGTGCGCTCATAGGGCAGCCACCCTAGCCCGTGCCACCGACACTCCTCCGCCGCCCGGTCGGGCGCCACGGCGGCTTCCGGTCAGCCGGAGAGCGGGTTGGCGATGGTGCCGTGCACGGCTGCGTGCGGCCGCTCCGAGCGGTCGCGGTAGCCGTCAAGGTGGAGCCGGTTGCGGTTGAGGCAGAGCCGGTCGATGCGCTCGGTGAGCAGGTCGAACGTCTCGAACCTGTCCTTCAGTTCGGGGAACCGCTGCTGATAGCGGAGGATCTCCGCCCGCACCTGCGCCCAGAACTCGTCCTCGGGCACTCCGGTGTGCTCGGCGCACAGCGGCGCCAGGAACCGGTAGACGCCGACGAACAGCCCCGAATGGATGAACTGGGTGAGGAACGAGGGAGGTTCGGTGAGCAGGACCTCACGCACGGACTCCGGCAGGTTCGACAACTCCGGCAGGGGGTCCGAGCTGATGTTGACGTCGTCGACGAAGTCCTTGACCGCGAGCCGCACCGGGATGTCGTCGGCGTCGAAGATCACGATGGTGTTCTCACCGTGCGGGGAGAACACCGTGCCGTAGCGGTAGAGGAAGTGGAGGAGCGGCGGCAGCAGGGCCGCGTGCAGCCGTCCCAGCCACTCCCGGGCGTCCAGCCCGGAGCGCTGGATCAACTCGGCGGTGAACGAGGCCCCGTAACGGTCGGTGGAGAGCAACGAGGCGAGCGTGCGGGCGCGTTCGCCGGGTTCGAGGTACTGCGCGACCGGCTCGCGCCAGATGGCGCCGAGCAGTTCGCGGTACTGGTACGGGACGGAGGGCAGCCGGTCGTAGAGCGGATGGCTGACGGTGACCGAGGCGGTCTCCCCGAGCAGGACGGGCCGGGTCTCCTCGGCGAGGAACGGGTCGGCGTCCCGCAGGGAGTGCATCCACGCGGTGACCGCCGGGGCGGCGAGCGTCCGTTCGGTGGGCAGGCCGCGCCAGACGAGGGTGTTGAGGATGGACAGCGGGAGTTTGACGCTGCGTCCGGTGGGGCGGCTGGTGTTGACGAAGGTGCGGATGGACTGCTGGGCCAGCCGGACGTCGCCGTCGGTGGGGAGCGGGATCAGCAGCCCGTCGGCTATCTGCGGGGCGAAGAGCGGCGCGATCGTGTTGTCCCACTGCCAGGGGTGGACCGGCAGCCAGAGGTAGTCGCCCGGGTCGCGTCCGGCGGCCGTCACCGCGGCGGCGAAGGCGGCTCGGACCTCGTCGCTCAGCTCCTCCGCGTAGAGCCGCTCAGGCTCGGCGAGTTCGGGCACCCCGCGGTAGTCGGCGAGGTCGCGGTGGACGGCGAGCCAGGGCAGGCTCTGCGGGACGCGGGACTCCGGCGCCCACCGCGCCGCGTCGGAAGCGGAGAAGCCGACCCGGCCCTTGTTGGCGACGAGCCAGGGATGGCCGCTCTGGTGGCCCTCGAGCCTGCCGTAGTCCAGTTCGGCCAGCTCGGAGACGGTCGCGGCGCGCTCGTCGATGGAGGCGTCGGCGCTGAGGGTGGCGGTCAGCTCGCGGATGAGGTGGCCGGTGGTGTCGCCGCCGAGGCCGAGCAGGGTGTCGTGGGCGTGGCGGATGAAGGCGAGGGGATCGGCCTCGGGGGTGATGGACTCCGGGTCCACGCGCCAGTGGCCGTAGGCTCCGCGTTCGGCGTGGAACCGGTAGGTGAGGTCGTCGGCGACGGGGAGTTCGTAGCGGCCCTCACCCAGGGGGACGGGGGTGAGCACCTCCTCGTAGGCGAACTCGGCGAGCAGCTTGGCGAAGAGGCGGCGTTCGGCGGCGTGCCAGATCTCGGCGGCCGGACGGGCTGGGTCGGGAGGCAATGAATGCTCCTTGCGTCGCTGGTGGCGGGGTGAGTCGGTCGGGTGGTCACGGGAGGGGCGTGAGAGCGGGGGCCGGGGATCGCCGAGGCCCCGCGCGGGCGGTGCGGGCG
>NZ_BHZI01000014.1 GCF_004305975.1 Streptomyces otsuchiensis | reverse complement strand
CCTCCCGCTTCGCCGGGGCGCCCGCCGGACTGGCCGAGATCTCCTCCCTGCTGGCGGGCACCGTCGGCACCTCCCTCGCCCACCGCACGCCCGGACCGCTGCCGGCCGGAGCCCCGGCGGAGGTGCTGGCCGCCGCCGCCCGGGCCCTGGGCCCCGCCGTCATCCCCGAGGCCGGCCTCGGGGATCTGCGCGCCCTCCAGAAGATGGCGCGTGTGATGGGGGAGTTCGGCGTCGACCTCGCCCATCCGCGCGCCGCCGCCCACCTCCAGCCGCCGCCGCTGGCGGTGGCCGTCGCCGCGGACGTGCTCGCCGCCGCGGGCAACGCCTCCCTGGACACCTACGACTCCGGGCCCTCCGGCATCGCCGTCGAACGCTGGCTGATACGCGCGCTGACCTCCCTCGCCCGGCTGGGCGAGCGAGCCGACGGAGTGCTCACCCCCGGTGGTTCCCTGTCCAACCTGATGGGCATCCACCTCGCCCGGGACGCCGCCGCCCTGCGCCGCGGGGTCGACACCCGCCGCCAGGGGGTCGCCGCGCTCCCCGGGCCCCGTGTGCTGTGCTCGGAGCTGGCGCACTTCTCCGTCCACCGCGCCTGCGCGGCCCTCGGGATGGGGGAGGAGGCCGTCGTCCCGGTCCGCACCGACCGGCACCACCGGATGCTGCCGGACGACCTCGCTCGGCGTCTCGCCGCCCTCGGCCCCTCTGACACGCCGGTCGCGGTCGTCGCCACCGCCGGCACCACCGACTTCGGCACCGTCGACCCCCTGCCGGCCATCGCCGAGATCGTCGCCGAGTACGGGGTCTGGCTGCATGTGGACGCCGCCTACGGCTTCGGCACCCTCTTCTCCGACCGGCTCGCCGGGCTCCTGGACGGCATCGAACTCGCCGACTCGATCACGCTCGACCTGCACAAGATCGGCTGGCAGCCCGCCGCCACCAGCGTGCTGCTGGTCGCCGACCCGGCGGCGTTCACCGCCCTGGACCGCGAGGTCGCCTACCTCAACCCGGCCGACGACGCCGACGCCGGGTACGACGGACTGCTCGGCCGCAGCCTCCAGACCACCCGGCGCCCCGACGCGGTGAAGGCCGCCGCCACCTTCCTCTCCCACGGGCGTACGGGCCTGGGCGCGATGATCGACACCTGTCACGACCTCGCGCGCCACGCCCAGGCCCGCATCGAGGCCGAACCCGCCCTCGACCTGGTCGCTCCCGCCGAACTCACCACGGTCGTCTTCCGCTACCGGGGCGCCGACCCGCACGCCGACGACGCGCTCAACGGCGAACTGCGCCGAACCCTGCTGGAGAGCGGCACCGCGCTGATCGGCCGCACCGGCGTCCGGCTGGCCGATCCCGCGCAGGAGCGGGCGGCCGGTACGCGACAGGCGGCCGGTACGCGGCAGGCGCCCGAGGAGCCGGGCGCCGAACGCGTCTGCCTGAAGTTCACCCTGCTCAACCCCGCCGCCACCTACGACGACATCGACGCCCTCATCGACGCGGTCCTCGCCGCCGGGCGTCTCTGCGACCACGAAGTCCGGGAGCGCACCGCATGACCGCCGCCACCACCACCGCCACCAGCCCCCTCGCCGCCCGGGCGCGGGCCGACACCGACGACCCGCTGCACGGCGCCGACCCCCGCGCCGTCGCCGAACACGCCCACCTGGAAGCCCTGTTGCGCTGCTGGCTGGCGGAGACCGGCGTGGACGTGAGCGCCGGACCGCTGCGCGTCCCGCTGGACGCCACCGGCACCGCGCTGGTCACCGAGGTCACCCACGCCTCCGCCACCGGCTGGCACCGCTTCGGCCCGGTCCGCCTGCACGGCCCGGCCGGTCCGCTCGGCGCCACGGCCGACCCCGTCACCGCAGTCGCGCTGGTGGCCGCCGAGGCGGCGCTCCTCGGCGGCGAACGCGGCAGCCCGGCCGCCGCGGAGAACGCCGACCTGATCGAGCGGACCGCCGAATCCGTGCGGCGGGTCACCTCCTTCGTCGCCGGCCGGACGGCCGAACCCGCCCCGCCCGACGGCGTGGACGGTTTCCTCGACGCCGAACAGGCCCTGCTGCTGGGCCATCTGCGCCACCCCGCCCCCAAGAGCCGCGACGGCATCTCCGACCACGACAGCGCCCGCTACTCGCCCGAGGCCCGCGGCTCCTTCCCGCTGCACTGGTTCGCCGCCGACCCCGGCGTCGTCTCCCACGACGCGGTCGCAGGGGCCCCCTCACTCGCGGGCCGTGACACCGTGGCCCTGCTGGAGGACCTCGCCGGATTCAGCCCCGGCGGCGGACGCGTCCTCGTCCCCGCCCATCCCTGGCAGGCGGCCGACGCCCTGGCCCGGCCACGCGTCGCGGCACTGATCGAGTCCGGGGCACTGGAACCGCTGGGGGCGGCCGGCCCGCGCTGGTGGCCCACCTCCAGCGTCCGCACGCTCTACCTCCCCGGCGCGCCGGTGATGCTCAAGCTCTCGCTCGGCCTGCGGCTGACCAACTCACGCCGGGAGTCCACCCGCACCGAGCTGATGCGCGGCCTGGAGATCAACCGCCTCCTGGACCGCGGCTACGCCGACACGACCTTCCGCGCCCACCCCGGCTTCGGCATCACCCGGGACCCCGCCTGGCTCGCCGTCGACGAACCGGGACGCACCGGCGGGGCGGAGGTCACCGGACTGGACGTCGCCGTGCGGGAGGTGCCCACGGACATCGGCGGCCTGCGCTGCCTGGCCGGCCTGGTCGCACCCCGCCCCGGCGTGGGCCCCAGCCGGCTGGGCGAGGCGGTCGCCGGGCTGGGCCCCGGCGCCGCCGAACGGTGGGTCGCCGACTACACCGACCGGGTCCTGGTCCCGATGCTCCACCTGTACGCGGCCACCGGCATCGGCCTGGAGGCCCACCAGCAGAACACCCTGGTCCGGCTCGACGCACGCGGTGAGGTCACCGGCGCCTCCTTCCGGGACAACCAGGGCTACTACCTCGCAGCCTCCCATCTGCCGCGGCTGCTGCGCCACCTGGGGAGCGACCGTTCCACCCTGGCCCTCGTCGACGACGCCCTCGCCGACGACCGGCTCTCCTACTACCTGCTGCGCAACCAGGCGCTCGCCGTCATCGGCTGCCTGGCCGTGGACGGTCTCGCCCACGAGGAGACCCTGCTGGCCGCCATGGCGGAGCGGCTGCGGGCCGCGCTCCCCGCGCTCGCCGACGCCGGGCCCGACGGCGACCGGCTCGCCTCCCGCTGGCTGAGCGCGCCCACCCTGCCGCTGAAGGCCAACCTGCTGACCCGGCTCCACGGCATCGACGAGGTACTGGCCCCGCTGGACTCCCAGTCGGTCTACCTGGAGGCGCCCAACCCGCTGCGGCACCTCAGCGGTACGAGCGCCGGCCGGCCCGGCACGGGCCGGTCGTGACGGCCGCCCGCCGCGCCACCGCCTCGACCGCCCCGCCCTCCGGCCCACCGCCGCTGCCCCGGCTCACCGCGCCGTGGAGCGTGCGCGCCGCCCGGCCGGACGCGCACGACGCGCAGTTGCTGGCCGGCTGGATGGCCGAACCGCATGTGGAACGGTTCTGGCAGCAGGCGTGGCCGCGCCGGCGGTGGGCCGAGGAGATCGAGACCCAGCTGGCCGGCCACCACAGCCTGCCGTGCCTGGTCACCGAGGGAACGCGCGAGATCGCCTACGTCGAGATCTACCGGGTGCGTCTGGACCGGCTGGCCGCCGCCTACCCGCACCGGGAGACCGATCTCGGCGTGCACATCGCCGTCGGCGGCCGGTCCGACACCGGGCGCGGCCTCGGCCGGCGGCTGATCGCCGCGCTCGCCGACGGGCTGCTGGCCGCCGACCCGGCCTGCACCCGGGTGGTGGCCGAGCCCGACATCCGCAACGAGCCGTCGCTGCGGGCCTTCGCCGCCGCCGGCTTCCGGCACAGCGGGGAGATCACCCTGCCGGACAAGACCGCCGCCCTGCTCGTCCGCCCGCGTAGCGACAAGGACCTGCCCCGATGAACCGAACCGCCGCCCACCCGCCGGAGTCCGAGCACGACGTGATCGCCGTCGGCTGCGGACCGTTCAACCTCGGGCTGGCCGCCCTCGCCTCCACCGTGGACGAACTGGACCTGCTCGTGCTGGAGGAGAGCGCCGAACTCCACTGGCACCGCGGGATGATGTTCGACCAGGCGTCGATGCAGGTGAACTTCCTCGCCGACCTCGTCACCCTGGTCGCCCCCACCCACCCGCTGTCCTTCCTCGCCTACCTGCACGACCGCGACCGCCTCTACACCTTCACCGTCCGGGAGAACTTCTTCCCCAGCCGGATCGAGTACGAGGACTACCTGCGGTGGGCGGCGGCGCGCCTGCCCTCGGTGCGGTTCTCCCACCGGGTCGAGGAGGCGCGCTGGGACGCCTCCAGCGGGCGCTTCACCGTCCGGGTGGCCAGGGGCGACGGCACGCGGGCGACACTGGCGGCACGTCACCTGGTCCTCGGCGTGGGCACCGCACCCCATCTGCCCGAGGAACTCGCCGGCATCCCGCCCGAACTGCTGCTGCACACCGCCGACTACCTGCACCGCGAGGCGGACGTCACGGCTGCCGGCAGGGTCACCGTCGTCGGCTCCGGGCAGTCCGGCGCGGAGGTCGTCCTCGATCTGCTCGACCGCAACCTGCGCGGCGGCCCGGCCGTCAGCTGGCTCAGCCGCACCCCCACCTTCGCGCCGCTGGACTACACCAAGCTGGTGCTGGAGATGACCACCCCCGACTACATGCGGTACTTCCACGCCCTCCCGGAGGGCACCAGGGACCGACTGGTGGGCGAGCAGTGGCAGTTCTACAAGGGCGTCTCCACCGACACCCTCGCCGAGATCCACGAACTGCTCTACCGCCGCCAGCTGTGCCACGGACCGGCCGATGTGGAGCTGCGCCCGGGGATCGCGGTGCGCGCCGCCGAGGCCGACGGCGGCGGCCGGGTGCGCCTGACCTGTGAACACCGCGACACCGGGCGGCGGTTCGAGCATGTCACCGACCTCGTCGTGGCGGCCACCGGCTACCGGCAGCGGGCCCACGACCTCATCGCACCCCTGGAGGGACTGATCGCACGGGACGCCGCCGGCCGCTACCGCGTCGCCCTCGACCACTCCGTCGAACTCGCCGCGGCCGTCACCGGCAAGCTCTTCGTCGCCAACGCCGAACTGCACAGCCACGGTGCCTCCGCCCCCAACCTGGACATCGGTGCCGTCCGCAACGCCGCCATCCTCAACGCCGTCACGGGACGGGAGCTGTACCGGCTGCCCAAGAACACCGCGTTCACCGCGTTCGCGCCGCCGCCGGACACCGCCGGCACCGGCGTGGTGTGACGCCGTCCGCCCGTCCGCCCGTCCCGGGCCGGTGCGACCGCCGGGCCGGGCGGGCGGCCTCAGGCGCGTGTCAGGACGACGAGCTGTCTGGTCGCCCGCGTCATCGCGACATAGCGGTCCACCGCCCCCTCGATGCCCGTGCCGAACGCCTCCGGGTCGACGAGGACGACGAGGTCGAACTCAAGGCCCTTCGACAGCTCCGGCGTCAGCGACCGTACGCGGGAGGTCGACCGGAACGAGGGATCGCCGATGACGCAGGCGATGCCGTCCGGGTGACCGGCGAGCCAGGCGTCGAGGAACCGGTCCCGGTCCGCGACGGATCCGTGAACGACGGGAATCCCGCCGCGGCGGATGGAGGTCGGCACGTTGGCGTCGGGCAGCGCGGCGCGGATCACCGGCTCGGCCTCCGCCATGATCTCCTCCGGCGTGCGGTAGTTGACGCTCAGCGAGGCGACCGTGTTCCGGTCGAGCCCGACCCGGCGGAGCCGCTCCTGCCACGACTCGGTGAACCCGTGCCGGGCCTGGGCGCGGTCACCGACGACGGTGAAGCTCCGGGACGGGCAGCGCAGCAGCAGCATCTGCCACTCCGCGTCGGTGAGTTCCTGCGCCTCGTCCACGACGACGTGCGCGAACGGGCCGGCGAGTGGTTCCGGGGCGGCGCCGGCGAGCGCGTCCTCGTCGATCAGGCTGTCCTGGAGATCCTGCCCACGCAGCATCGTGACCGCGCCCTCGCCGTCGGCGTCGGCTGCCAGCAGACCGTCGATGACATCGGCCCGGCGCGCGCGTTCGGCGGCGACGGCCGCCTCCTGGCGCCGGCGCCGGACGGAGACCTCCGGGTCCCCGAGGCGCTGCCGTGCCGCGTCCAGCAGCGGCAGGTCGGACACGGTCCACGCCTGCGCGTCGGCGCGCCGCAGCCGCCGCACCTCCTCGGGCCGGAGCCAGGGTGCGCAGGCGCGTAGATAGGCGGGGACCGTCCACAGGTCCCCGACCAGCTCGGCCGGGTCGAGCATGGGCCACGCACGGTTCAGCGTCCCGATCAGTTTCCTGTTGCCCAGCACCGACCTCCGGAACAGCTCGGGCGGGATCTCCTCGGTGTCGACCTGGTCCATCAGGATCGTGACCAGTTCCTCCCGGATCTGGTCACGGGCCTCGTTGTGCGGGGTGCCGGGCTCCACCGCGTCGAACGCCGCGGCCCAGTCGCCGGCGCTCAGCCGGAGCTCCGCCCAGTGGGTCGAGACCGTCATCCCCTCGGTGGGCGGCTCCTCGTAGATCGCGACGGCCGGCTCGACGGCCTTCACCAGGGCGGCCGACGCCTTGAGCCGGGCCACCTCGGGGTCGGTCTCGACCGCCGCCCCGGCGCCCTCGACGACGAGATCCCGGAGGGTGCAGGTCCGCACCCCCTCCTCTCCGAGGCTCGGCAGGACATCGGCGACATAGGCCAGGTACGGCTGGTGCGGCCCGACGAACAGCACGCCGCCCCGGCGGTGACCGAGGCGCGGGTCGGAGTAGAGCAGGTGGGCCGCGCGGTGCAGCGCGACGACCGTCTTGCCCGTGCCGGGCCCGCCGTCGACGACCAGCGCGCCCCGGGACCCCGCCCGGATGACGGCGTCCTGGTCCGCCTGGATGGTGGCGAGCACATCGCGCATCCGGTCCGAGCGGTCCGCGCCCAGAGTGGCGATGAACGCGGACTGGTCGTCGAGAGCGGCGTGCCCCTCCCGGCCGTCGTCGGTGAACACCTCGTCCCAGTAGTCGCTGATCCGGCCGCGCGCCCAGCGGTACCGGCGCCGGCTCGCCAGACCCATCGGGTTGGCGTGGGTCGCCGCGAAGAACGGTTCGGCCGCCGGTGAGCGCCAGTCGAACAGCAGGCGGCGTCCCGTGCTGTCGCTGAGGCCGAGCCTGCCGATGTACACCGGTTCGGGGTGGTCCGCGCTGACCATGTGCCCCAGGCACAGGTCGAGGCCGAAGCGGCGCAGGGTCCGCAGCCGGGCCGAGATCCGGTGGATCTCCGCGTCGCGGTCCATCGCCTCCCGGCCCGCGCCGCCGGGAGCCCTGAGCGTGGCGGCGAGGCTGTCGGACAGCTCGGCGATCGTCGCCTCCAGGCTCTCCGCGATCGCCGCGAAGTGGCGCTCGTCACCCGCGACCAGCGCCGGGTCGGCCTTGGCTGCGAGGCGGTCGGGAAGGTCGAACGCACTGGTGGTCAGAGGGTTCATCTCATCGGCTCCGATCCGCGGGCGCGCCCGTCGGGTCCGGTGCCGCGCACCGTGGCGGCGCCGGTCCCACCAGCGGGCCGGCGGCGTCACCGCACGCGGCATGGTCCGGCGAAAGCGCACACATCAGTCAGATCTCGCATTTCCGTAGGTTCTAGCTTCGGCATGCGATCTTGCCCCACCACGGGGGCCTTGCGGCAAGCCCCCCGGTGCGCTATATGTTGAGAGTGGCAAGGAGCGATGCGTCCTCCTTGTCTTTCTTTTTGCCTGCTTCCGGCCTCGTTGCGGGCGATGCGCCGGGGTGGCGGGGTGCGGGACGGGCGCGGCCGCCGGGAGATCACAGCGCTGCCCCGGCGGGCCGTGACGGCCCGCCGGGGCAGCGTGTCCTTCGCGCGCGTCACCCCTCGGGGGTGAGCCGAGCGGTCGTGGGTCAGCCGGGTCAGCAGTAGAGGTTGCCGCCCGGGGTGGTTCCGAGGAGCTGGGTGAAGCTCTGGAAGGTGTTGATCCGGCTCTGCACCTGCCCGGGGTTGCCCCCGTTGCACTCGATGCTTCCGTTGATGCTCCGGATCGACTCACCGAAGCCCGCGCCGCTGACGATGGCCTGGTGGCCGCTCATGTTGCCGGCGCCGGACTGGGTGTTCCAGAACCACAGGGCGGTGCGCCACGCGACGGCGGAGTCGTTCTGCACCAGCCAGGGGTTGTTGAGGAGGTCGATGCCCAGCGCGTCGCCCGCGGCCTTGTAGTTGAAGTTCCAGCTCAGCTGGATCGGGCCCTTGCCGTAGTAGGCGGACTGGCCGGCGGGACAGCCGTAGGGCTGGCTCCAGTCGCAGTAGTGCGAGTAGTTGCCGGTGTTCTGCTCCACGATGTGGACCAGGCCGCCGGTCTCGTGGCTGACGTTGGCGAGGAAGGCGGCGGCCTCTCGGCGCTGCACCTCCAGGCTGCCGGTGTTGGTGAAGCCGGGGTAGGAGCTGAGCGCCGCGACCAACCCGCTGTAGGTGTAGAAGGAGTTCCGGTTCGGGAACATCTGGTTGAACTGGGCCTCGCTCACGACGAATCCGCTGGGGGAGGGGTTCTGCCCGCCGCCGTCGCAGCTGTGGGGGTGCCAGTACCAGTGGCTGATCACCGGGTCGTAGCCGGGGTTGGCGTGTTCGGCGCGGTAGTAGCTGCCGTTGTAGCGGACGATGCTGCCGGCCGGATACCAGGTGCCGGCCTGCCAGTTCGTCGCGGTGGCGCAGGATGCGGCGCTCACGGCCGGGGCGGGGGCCGCGTTGACCGCCGGCACGAGCGCGGCGCTGAGGCCGGTCGCGAGCAGGAGGGTCATCAGCAGGGTCACGATGCGTTTTCTCAGCACGCGGTCACTCCTTGGGAGTGCGACGGGGCGCCGTTCGGGACTGCGGGGCGGCGCCACGAGGTGGGGGTGATGCGGACACTGAAGCGCGCCGGAACGCCGCCGTCAAGGTCTAGACCAAGTTTCCGGATGCTCGGATCCTCTCGGGCTCCGGACGGACACTCTCCCGAGTGCGCCGGGCGTGCCGGGGCCGCGCGGCCGGGATGCGGGTCCACCGGCGCGCCCGCCCGGCGCGGTGCGGGGCGGGCGTGCCGGTGGGAAGGTCAGCCGGGCGTGCCGACGACCGTGGTTCCCGTGCGCGTGACCTCGTACGAGGCGGTGGTGCCGCTCCAGAAGTGGAAGGTCAGGGTGACCGCGGCTCCGTCCCGGATCTCGGCGAAGAAGTCCGCGGTGAGCGTGATGGTCCCGGCCGCGGCGTCCGGGGAGAAGGCGGCGCCGAACTCCTTGTAGGAGGTCCAGTCCTGGGGGCCGGCATTGGAACCGTCCGCGTAGACCGCCTCCATGGTCGCGAGCTGGTCGCCCCGGAACTCCGTCGGGATGTCGAGCCCCCCGGTCGTGCCGCCGGCCGCGCCCAGCACCGGCGGGTCGTAGCGCAGGATCCGTACCTCCCACGGGGTGCCGCCGGAGAAGGTGACGGAGAGCGTCGCGTTGACGCCGTACTCGCCGGAGTCGGCGAGGCGGGCCAGGGCCTCCCCGTTGAGGACGAGGTCGTCACCGTCCACGGTGTACTCCTCGCCCGCCGCCAGCTCCCGGCCGTCGTGCGTCACGGAGGTGACGGTATGCCCCTCGGTCCGCAGCGTCACGGTGGTGTCCTGCGGCGTGCCGCCGGCCCGGATGAAGATCTGATCGGTGGAGCCGGTCGCCGAGTTCACCGTCCAGCTGGACTCGATCTGCCGGAACAGCGCCGGGTCGTTCCAGGCGAGGGCCGTCCGGTCCAGGTGCTGGCCGTTGTCCCAGAGCATGGTGGTGATGTCACCGGCGCGGGCGTGGGCACCGAAGCTCTCGAAGAACTTCAGCTTCTCGCCCTGCTGCACCACGCCCGTGTCCCGGTCGAACCCGAGCAGCCCGTACTCGCCGAGGATCACCGGGATTCCCCGGTCCACGAAGGTGGTCCGCAGCCGCTGGAAGGTGTCCACCACGTCCTGCTCGGCGGTGGCGTCGAAGCGGGTGTGGCCGGCGATGTTCACGCTGAACGGCCAGAAGCCGTAGTAGTGGACGGTGGCGACCAGCCCCGGGTCGTCCAGCGCGTCGAAGGTCTCGACGAGTTCGTCCAGGCGTTCCTGCTCGGGCGAGGTGTGCAGCGTCGGCAGGACCAGCAGGCGCTCGGCGTTGGTACCGCCCGAGCCTCGGACCAGCCCGTGGAAGACGCTGTTGAGTTCGTGCAGCAGCTCCGCGTTGTGCTGGTCACCGGAACTGCCCTCGAAGAACGGTTCGTTGATGCTCTCGAACAGCACCTCGGGCGGTGCGTCCCGGAACGCCTCCGCGATCTGCTCCCAGGTGGCGGTGAAGCGGTTCAGCACCGTCTCGTGCCGGGTGGGAAGGTCCATGACCCACTGCCAGGAGTCGTGGTGCACGTTGAGCAGCACATACAGGTCCTCCTGGACGGCCCACTCCACGACCTCCTGGACGCGCGCCAGGTGCGCCGCGTCGATGGTGTGGTCCGGGCCCGGCCCCTGGTGCTGGGTCCAGGTCACCGGGATCCGGACACTGCGGAAGCCCTCCGACCGGATCTGGCGCAGCAGTTCCCGGGTGACCCGCGGATTGCCCCAGGAGGTCTCGTCCGGGCCGGTGGCGTCGAGGGTGTTGCCCAGGTTCCAGCCGGGCTGCATGGCGGCGACGGTCTCCTGCGCCGAAGCCGACACCGGCGCCGCGCCCGGCCGGGGGCCGGTCGTGGCACCGCCCGCCTCCGCGGCGAGTGAACTGTGGGGGAGTGCCGCCAGGCCCAGCAGGGCGAACAGGGCGGCGACGGCGGTAAGTAACGCGCGTGAGCGGCTCATCACGGTGGCGCCTCTTCCGGTGATCGAGGTGTGGGGGAGAGCGGTACCGGCTCCCGCGACACCCCTTGGGGCAGCTGCGCGGGAGCGCTCCCACGGACCGTAGCCGCGAATCCGCGCGGGCAGAAGGGGGCGTGCGGGGCCGGGCCGGGCCCGCACGGACAGGGGCGTCGCGACCGGTGCTCAGCCCGCACATGCGGCGCGTGCGCGGGCGCGAAGGGCGCGCACCACCGCATCGTCCGCCCCCGTCCGGCCGTGACGATTCGTGTAACACCTCTCACGGACCGCGATGGTCGCGCACAATCGCTTCCGGGAAGACGCACCGGCCCCGGAGAGAGAGTTGAGATCGGCCGTGACCACTGTGCTCGTCGTTCACGAGGTCGCCCTGTGGCGACAGGCGCTCCGCTGTCTGCTGCTTCACGCGGACCACCCGCTCCGGGTGCTCAGCTGCGGCCGTGAGGAGGTACGCCACGCCGCCAGCGCGGAACGGCCCGAGGTCTATGTGCTGGACCTGGACTGTCCGGGCTCACTGAGCCTGCTGGAGGAGGTGGGCACCGTGCGGCGGGAGGATCCCGAAAGCGGGCACCTGGTGGTCCTGGGCCGAGGCGACCGTCCGGGCGCGCTGCGGACGGCGGCGACCGCCGGGGCGCGCGGCTACGTCGACAAGTACGGAGGCACCGAGGAACTGCCGACGGTGGTGCGGAAGGTCGCCGAGGGCGGCCGGTACATCGACGAGTCACTGGCCTTCGGGCTGCTGCAGGCGGCCGAGATACCCCTCTCCGGACGGGAGTTAGCCGTGCTCTCCCTCGCCGCCCAGGGCGACTCCGTCGCGTGCATCGCCCGCCGGCTCAACCTCACCAACGGGACGGTGCGCAACTACCTGGCCGCCGCCGTCCGCAAGTCCGGAGGCCGCAACCGCTCCCACGCGATCCGGCTCGCCCACGAGTCCGGGTGGATCTGACGCCCGGGAGCGGAGCCCGCCCGGCCGGCGCGGCACGCGCTCATCACACGGCGGGCGGGGGAGCGCCCGTCAACTCGCGGTACAGGGAGGACGTCCGGGCCAGCAGCGACGGCGGCCCGCACTCCACCCGGGGGCCGTCGAGCAGCAGCACCCGGTCGGCGCGCCGCGCCGAGGACGGCCGGTGCGCCACCACGACCAGGGTCCCCGCGTGAGCCGCCAGCGCGGTCTCCACCCGGTGCTCGGCGACCGGATCCACGTGGCTGGTCGCCTCGTCCATCACCAGCAGGGGCGAGGGCGTCACCAGCGCCCGGGCCGCCACCAGCAGCTGCCGCTCGCCCATCGACAGCCGTGCCGGCTCCACCAGGGAGTCCAGTCCGCCCAGCCGCCGCAGCAGCGGTTCCAGGCCGAGTACCGCGAGCGCGCGGGCCAATTCGGCGTCGGGAGCGGAGGGACGCAGATACCGGAGGTTGTCGCGCAGCGGCCCGGTGAACACGTACGGATGCTGCGGCAGCAGGACCGTACCGGCCGGCGGGCCGGGCCTCGCCCCCGCCCCCGCCTCGCCCGGCCGCCAGCGGACGAGCCCGCCGCCGGGGGAGAGGTCACCGGCGAGCAGCGTGGCGAGGGTGGACTTCCCCGTGCCGCTGGGGCCGAGGACCGCCAGATGTTCCCCCGGCCGCACGGTCAGGTCCAGCCCGTCCAGAACCGGGCGGGCGCCGGGACCGTAGGCGAAGCTCACCCCCGTCAGCTCCACACCGCAGGGAGCGTGCCCGGGTGCGCCCTCCGCGCGGACGCCGGCCCCGGGACGCCGAGGCACGGCGGCCACCGAGGTCGCCCCGGCATCCGCCGAAGTGGCTCCGGGCTCCGCCGGGTCGGCACCCGCGTCCGCCGAAGCGGCCCGTGCGGGGGGCAGTTCGGGCACCCGGCCGGTGAAACGGTCGAGGACCACCAGCAGCCGCCCGCCCGCCGTCCCCAGCGCGGTCATCAGCGCCTGCACCGCCGGGGCGAGCGAGACGGTCAGGTAGGTCAGCGCGCCGACCAGCGCGCCCGGCGTCATCCCGGTACCCAGCAGCCAGGGCGTCGCGGCGAGCAACGCCAGCGGCGGAACGCGGCCGCACAGCGCCAGGGCCAGTACCCGCACGGCCGACCAGCGGGCGAGGGCCCGCGCCGCGTCGCACTGCGCGCGGGTGAGCGCCGTGTACTCCCCGGCCAGCCGCTCCCCGCCGCCCGTCGCCGCCACGTCCCGCAGGCCACCGGCCAGCGCCCCCGCGTAGGCCGCGAGACGCTCGTCCGCCTCCAGGTAGGCGTGCTGGCGGGCGGCCATCGGCGCCAGCGTGGCCGCGAACAGAACCCAGCCCGCCACCAGCGGAGGAAGCACCACCAGCAGCAACGGCGGGGCGAGGACCGCCAGTCCCACCAGTGCCCCGGCGCCGGCGAAGACACAGGAGCGCAGCGCCATCACCAGCCCCGCCCAGCCGTCGCGGGCGATCTCGCTCTGGTGCGAGGTCCGCGAGACGGCGCCGGTGTGCGCCCGCTCCGGGCGGGTCAGCGCCTCGTGCAGCGCTCCTGCCGAGGCCCGCCGCACCAGCCCGTCCCGCAGCGGCTCGACCAGGTCGGCGAGCCGGGAGAACAGCGCCCGAGAGGTGACCGCCGCGGGCAGGGCCGCGACGGCCGCCAGCGCCAGCCACGCCAGGCCCACCCCCGGGCGACCCGCGAGGAAGCCCCGGTCGAGGGCCTGCGCGACGCCGAAGCCGGTGAGGAACGTCTGCGTGAACTCCACCAGCGACCAGGCGCCGAGCCGCGCCACGGCCCCCCGGCGCCGCCACAGGAAGGGCCGGCCCTCCCGCCACACCCGGCCGAACGCGCCGCGCCGGGAGCCGGGCCGGAGCGTGCCGCCGCCGGAAGCGGTCGTCTCCGTGACGGTGTCCGCCGTCATCGCGCGGCCTCCGTCCGGTCTTCGACGGCCGGCACGCCGCTCTGCTCCGGGACGCTCTCACCGTGGAACACGGCGCGGTACTCCGGGTCGCGCCACAGCCGGGTGTGCGGACCGACCGCACGCACGGCGCCGTCCTCCAGCCACGCGACGCGGTCGGCGCGCGCCGCCGTGGCGACCCGGTGCGCGACGATCAGCCGGGTGCGCCGGGTCGAGTGCCGGTCCAGCGCCCGCTGGACCCTCCGCTCGGTCGCGGTGTCCAGGCCGGAGGTGGCGTCGTCCAGGATCAGGAGCCGGCCCGGATGGGCGAACGCCCGAGCCAGGCCCAGCCGTTGACGCTCGCCCCCGGACATCGGCGCGTCCTCCAGCGGGGTGTCGTAACCGTGCGGCAGCAGCCGCACGAACGGGTCGGCCGCCGCGGCGTGCGCCGCGTCCCTCACCTCGCCGGGGTCCGGCCGCCGCGTGCCGAAGGCGATCGCGTCCGCGACCGTCGGGCCGAAGAGCGCCGGGCGGCCGAAGGCGTAGCCGATCTCGGAACGCAGCACGACCGGATCGACATCGGCGAGCCGGACGCCGTCCAGCCGCACGTCGCCCGCGTCCGGATCCAGGAGCCTGCCGGCCACCGCCGCCAGCGTGGACTTGCCGGCCCCCGAGCGGCCCACCACCGCCAGCGAGCTGCCCGCGGGCACCGTCAGCCGGACGTCCCGCAGGACGTGCACACCCTCGCGCACGACCGCGACACCGCGCAGCTCCAGCGTGCCCGGGCCCCCCGGGGGCGGCGCGGCCCCCCGGTGGGTGAACGGCGGCAGCGTCAGCACCGGGCCCAGCCGCGCGCCGGCCGCACGGCTGCGAGCCAGCGAACCGAGCGCGCCGGTCACCGCCCCGACGCCGACCGCCAGCGTCGCGTACCGGCTGACGGCGACCAGCTCGCCGACGCTGAGCGCGCCCGCCGCCAGCCGCAGCCCGCCGACCGCCAGCACCAGCGCCGTCAGCACCGGCAGCAGCACCGAGCTGAGACCCACCGCGTGCCCGTACACCCGCCAGGTGCGGCGGCCGTGGACATCCAGCTCCGCCAACGGCGCTGTCACGCGGGCGTGTTCGTACCGGGCCGTGCCCGCGGCCCGGACCGTCGCCGCGCCGTCGACCGCCTCGCTGAGCCGGGTGGCGACCGTGGCCTGGGCGCGCTGGTAGTCGGCCGTCGCGGCCGTGGTGTCGCGGGTGAAGACCCGCAGCAGCAGGATCAGCGGCGGGATCCCGGCCAGCAGCGCGAGAGCGGTCCAGACATCGGTGAGCAGGATGCCGACCAGCCCGCCGACCGGCAGCAGCACGGCGCAGACCGTGCTCGCCGCCGCGACGGGCGCGTCCGCCGCGGCGGTCGTGGTGGCCGTCAGCCGGGTGGTCAGATCCCCGGGGGTGAACGCGGCCGCGCGGTGAGGTTCCGTGCGCAGGACCCCGGCGAGGGCGCGTTCCCGCAGCCAGCGCGTGAGGCGGGCGGAGTTCACCCCGCCGAGCAGCGCCACCGCTGCGTCCAGCGCCACTTCCGTGAGCGTGAGCGCGGCGCACAGCGCGATCCACTGCCACGGCACCGCGCCGCCGCTCAGCAGCCGGTCGACGGTCACTCCCAGCGCGGCCGGCAGCGCCAGCGCGGCCAGCGCGGCCCCGGCGCCGCAGAGCAGCACACCGGCGGCGGGCCACGGGCGCCGGCGGAGCAGCGCCGCCAGCAGACCCCGCCGCTCGTCGGGCGGGGCGCCGTCTCCGCCCTCGGCCCGCCGTTCCTGCGCGGCCCGCTCCTCCTGCTCGGCCCGCCGGTCTTTGCGACGTGGTTCGCCGCTCACTCGCCTGCCTCTCCTTCGGGCCGCCCGACGGCGGAACGGGCCGTGCCGCGCCCGCCCGGAGGCGGCAACGCGGGCGCTCCCGGGCGGGACGCTCCGACAGGGGAGCGCCCGCCCGGGAGCGGTGGTTCCGGGGCGCGGGCCCGGGGAGTCCCGGGCCCGCGCGGACGGTCGGCCGAGGCCGCACAGCGGCCGGGCCGCCGCACCCGGTGGGTCGGCGCACCGCGGTGGTGCGCCCGCGTCACGGGGTGCAGAGGGTGACGCTGAGCGAGCTGTGCTCGCAGATCAGGAGGCTGACCTGGCTGCCGGTCGCGAGCTCACCGAAAGCCTCCTCCTCGGCAGCGGGGGTCTCCATCATCTGAAGGTCGAGCAGCGCCATGGCTGTTTCCTCTCACTCTTGTTGTTCGGTTTCGACCCCTGGTCCGGGGCCGGTCTGTGGGCCGCCCAGCGGCGGCAGGAACGGCAGGTGCGCGGTGGGCAGACCGCCCAGCGCAGCGCCGAGTGCGAGCAGGCAGCCCGCGGAGCCGGTGGAAAGGTCCACCGAGAGCCGCATCAACTGCTCGCCGGGGAAGGCGAGATCGCCGCGCCAGGGCACCGACTGGAGTTCCAGCAGCTCTACATGGCGTTCGATCACCGCCCGTCGTTCGGCCGGGTCACCCGCGGTGGTGCGGGCCAGGAACAGCAGCAGGCCCGCGACGCCCCGGTCCAGGCCCGGCTGGATGTAGAAGGAGGACAGGGTGGCGCGCAGCAGCGCGTCGCGGGCGGTGGCCAGTGCCTCGTCCGGACGGTGGCGGACGTAGTCGTCCAGCACCATCGCCACTCCGGCGCTGCCCGCCCCGAGGTAGGGCATGGCCCGCTTGCCCTCCTGGACCATCAGCGCCGTTCCACCGTCGCCGCCGGGACGGCAGCGAGCCAGGTCGCGCCGCAGCGCGGTGGCCGCCGCGTCCAGCAGCTCCTCCCCGCCGTCGCGCTCGTAGCGCCGGATCAGTGCGAGGGCCAGCCCGGCGCCGCCGTGGAGCAGACCCGCACGCGGCAGCGGGGCGTCCTCGCGCACCGCGCCCAGCACCCCGCGCACACAGCTGTCCGCCGCGGTGGACAGGCGCCGGGCGTCCGCCCCGTCGGCGACGGCCGCCAGGTCGTCGAGCGCGAGCGCGACGCCGGCCTGACCGCCGAACAGGCCGGGCGCCATGGCCGACAGCGGCTCCTCCGCCACCCGCAGCGCCAGCGCGCGTCCCTGCGAGGGGTGTCCGAGCCGGTCCACGGTCCACGCGATGCCCGCGAGGCCGTCATGGAATCCCGACGGGCTGCCGGACGCCGGTTCCTTGGCGCGGCGCAGCAGCCACTCCTCCGCCTCGGGGCAGCGCCGCGCGCCGACGGCACGCAGCGCGTACAGCACTCCGGCCGCGCCGTACGCGAAGCACTGCCCGCCGACCGGGGTGGCGAACTGGGCGATGTCGCCGGGGAAACACCGGTCGTCACGGTCGGCGGAACGTGCGGCCAGTATCCCGCTGATCAGCGACTCCCGGCTCTGTGGCCAGGCGGCCACGGCGGGCTGCCCGGACTCCACGGCCGGTGCGCCGTCCTCGATCTCCCTTACCGCGTCGGCCAGTTCGTCGGCCGGGACAGGGAAGCGCTCGGTGATCGCGCTCGCCAGGTGGCCCGCCGTGCGGCGCTGGAGGGTGAACAGGGTGGTGAGCGGCAGGAAGAGCGCCAGCCGCAGGCAGGCCAGCGCGTAACGGTCGACCGCCGTGCCCCGGCGGTCGGCGGGAGCGACGAAGGCGGGGTTGGCCACCACCTGTCGGCGTCGCTCCGCGGCGGGTGAGGCGGCCTCGAAGTCCAGCAGCACCACCCGGGCCGGGACGGCGGCGCCGTCGGCGTCCTGCGCGTGTTCCACCATGACGTTCGCCATGTGGAGGTCGCCGATCGCGGTGCCGCGTGCGTGGACGGCGGCCACCGCCTCCGCCACCAGGGCGTACACGCGGTTGGCCCACTCCGTGTGCTCCGCCAGGGCGCGCTCGCCGGGGGCGGGCGAGGTCAGCGGGAAGCGCCGTGCGAAGGCGGTGTTCAGCGGGGTGCCCGGCACGAAGTCCAGCACCAGGAAGTGGTGGGAGCCGACCGTGAAGGCGTCGCGGACGGCGGGAACGCAGGCGAGGCCGTCGAGCCGCTCCAGCGCCTCCCGTTCGCGCCGCAGCCGCTCGACCGCGTCTGCGCCGTCGGCGGCCAGCCCCGCGTTCGGCCGGGCCTCCTTGAGCACCACCCGCTCACCGGTGCGGGTGTCGCGGGCGGCGTAGACCCCGCCGCCGTTGGAGAAGTGCAGCGCTCCTTCGACGGTGTACGGCAGGTCACCCAGCCCGACCGCCCCGCGCGCCTCCAGGTGCGGGCGGAGGAAGCCGGGAACCGTGACCCACTCCGGGATCCTCAGTGCGGGACCGCGCGGGTCGGGCACGAGCCGGCCGTCCGGGTCGGCGATCGCCGGCACCAGGCGGCCGTCGGGCGCGGCGCAGTAGCGGCCCGCGAAGGCGCCGTAGCGCACATGGACGGGCGCGGAGCCGACCCGCAGGTCGCTGAGCACATCCGGTCCGTCCTCCCCGTCCAGGGTGCGGGCCAGCTCCTCGCACAGCGGCCGCAGCCGGTCCGCGCTCGGCGGGTAGACGGTGACGAACTTGCCACTGCCCGCCCGGTCGGCGTACTTGGCGTTGCGGCGCAGCAGCAGTGCCGGAGAGGGGACGCACTTGAAGGGCACGCGGCGTGCCAGGCAGATCCGGGCGACCTCCGCCAGCACCCGCTCGGCGTTGCCGAGCGCCGCCGAGACATGGATCTTCCAGCCCTGCGGAGGGAGGCTGAGCCCGAGCGGACTCCAGGAGAGCCAGTCGCCGTGCCGGTGCCGCTCCCACCCGGGTGGCACCGTGCCGCGGGCGGTGGCGTACCAGTCGGTGGCCTGCTCGGTGGCCGGGGCGGTCGCCGGACGGCGGTGGGGCACGTCGTAGAAGTGCGGATCGCTGCCGCAGTAGGCGCCGTACTCCGGGTTCACACACCCTCCCCGCTCGGTCGTTCGACGGTTCACCCCTGGTGGGGCGGCAGCCCGAACGGTGTCATTCCGGTAACGGGCGGCGACAGTCGCGGATGTCATCAGTGCGGCCTGCCTTCCGCAGGTGTGGTTCGACGGCCCAGCGGTACGGCCCGGGGGTGCGATGCGGTCCGCGGAGCGCGGACGGACGGTGGGTTCCGGGTGCTCGAACGCCGGTCCGAGCCGCGCCTGTCGCCGCAGGAAGACACCGTGCGCCCGGCGTTCGCCCGGTCGGGTCGGCAGGTACAACCGGCGGTGCGTAACGCACGGACGCTGGATGCGGCGCCCGGCGCGGCACCGCGCCAAGTCGTGGCCCGAGCCTCACCCGTCACGATCCCGGCAGGTCATGCGTGACGCCCTCTTGTGCTCCCGGCCGTCGCACGCGGATCATCGTCACGCCCGGCGTACGCTCTCCACCACGGCGTGCGCCCCCTCGTGGGCGGCAATGACGCCGTCCGCGTGCCCGGTCGGCGCCCCACCCGCCGCGACGCCGCCTCCTCCGGAGGCCGGCCGGCCCGCACGACGCGAGGGAGGACGGCGGCCCCCACGACCGGCCGTCGGGACGACGCCCACGCGGCGCGCCCGAGGCGGAGGAGACACCATGACGGCTACTCCGACGGCGCCTTCGGACGCCGGCACCGATCCCGAGCCATCGCCCTCCGGCACCGGCGGGCCGCCGGGCTCCGCGCCCCGGTCACGAGCGGGGGCGAAGGCGCTGGTACTGCGTCTGCACTTCTACGCGGGGGTGCTCATCGCCCCGTTCATCTTCGTGGCGGCGTTCTCCGGGCTGCTGTACGCGGCCTCCGTACAGGCGGAGAAGGCCGTCTACGCGGACGAGTTGCGGGTGCCGGTGGGCGAGCAGGTGCTCCCGGTGGACGAGCAGGTGGCGGCGGCCAGGGCCGAGTACCCGGACGGCGCCATCAGCGCGGTCCGGCCCGGTGCCGAGCCGGGTGCCACCACCCGGGTGCTGCTGGACCTCCCGGAACTCGGGCCCAGTCACCGGCTCGCGGTCTTCGTCGACCCCTACACCGCCGAGGTACGGGGAGCGCTGGAGGCGTACGGCAGTTCCGGGGCGCTGCCGGCCCGCTGGTGGATCGACGAACTCCACCGCAACCTGCATCTGGGGGACTTCGGACGCCACTACAGCGAACTGGCGGCGAGCTGGCTGGCGGTGGTGGCGGTCGCGGGCGTGGCGCTGTGGGTCGGGCGCCGCCGTGGCCAACGCCGGGTGAGCCGCACGCTGCTTCCCGAACGCGGGCTCGGCGGGCGTCGTTCGTCGCTGTCGTGGCACGGCGCACTGGGTGTGTGGATCGCGCTGGGGCTGGCGTTCCTGGCGGCCACCGGGCTGACGTGGTCGCAGCACGCCGGGTCCAACATCACCGAACTGCGCGCGTCGATGTCCTGGCAGACGCCGACCGTCGTCAGCTCCGGCGGCGGAACCGTCGACGAACACGCGGACCACGGCGGCCACGGCGAGCACGAAGGCCACGCCGAGCACGAAGGCCACGAAGGCGACGCGGGCGGCGAGGCCGCGGACATCGGCCCCGAACTCGCGCTGCTGGCCGCCCAGGGGCAGGGGCTCCGCGGCCCGGTGGAGATCGGTTTCCCGTCCGGCCCCGACGGCCAGTACGTCGTCAAGGAGATCAAGGCCGACTGGCCGACGCGGCACGACGCGGTCGCGGTGGACCCGGCGACCGCCGTCGTCACCGACACCGTCCGCTTCGAGGACTGGCCGGTGGCGGCCAAGCTCGCCCGCTGGGGTGTGGACGGGCACATGGGCCTGCTCTTCGGACTGCCCAACCAGCTCGCCCTGATCGCGCTGGCCGGCGCGCTGATGGCGGTCATCGTGCTGGGCTACCGCATGTGGTGGCAGCGCCGGCCCACGCGGGGCCGAGCAAGCGCCCTCGCCTGGGGGCGGCCGCCCCGGCGCGGGGCCTGGCGGCGCGCGCCGTGGGCGGTGGTGCTGCCGCTGGTGGCCCTCGCCGTCCTGGTGGGGTACTTCGTCCCGCTGCTCGGCATCTCCCTGCTGGCCTTCCTCGCCGTGGACGCCGTTCTCGGAGCGGTCGCCCGACGACGCCGGCCGGCGGCCATCGACCACGACCACGACCACGTGCCGGACCGCGAGAACGCGCGACAGCGGGGCGCGCCGCCGGGCCGCTGAACCGCACGGCGTTCCCCGGCCACGCGGAACACCCAGGAACGCCCGGAACGCTCACCAGCTGGTCAGCAGCAGATGGTTGACCAGCAGGGCCAGTACCGCCTGCGCAGTGAGCCACGCGCGGGCACGGGGCAGGAACGCGCACGCGGGCAGCAGCCACAGCAGGAACGGCAGCCAGATCCGCTCGGTCTCGGCCTTGCTCATCCCCGACAGGTCGGCGATCAGGATCGCCAGCAGGGCGAAGCCGACGAGGACGGCCAGCCGCGCCCAGCGTCCGGACGCGCCGCCGGGCTCCGGCTCGCCGAGAGCGTTCCGGGGCCGCTCGATCAGGGCGGCACCGGCCCGGCGCAGCCCCGCCACGGTCGCGAGGCCGACGGCCAGCACCGCGCAGGCGAGGTTGGCCCACACCCAGTACCCGTAGGGCCGGACACCGCCCGCTCCCTGGTGGTAGCGGTCGACCAGCAGGTGGTACGCCTCCCACCAGTGGAACCCGGCCAGCGTGAAGACCAGGGGGACCACCGCGATCCCGGCGAGCAGGAACAGCAGCAGCGACGGCCGGCGCAGGACGCCACGGCGGCCGAGCAGCAGCACACCGGCGCCGATCACCGCCAGCAGGGTGAGCCCGTAGGAGAGGTTGACCGCCAGACCGAACAGCACGCCACCGGCCGCCGCCCACCACCGTGAGCGGCCGACGACCGCCAGGGCGAACAGCGCCACCGCCCAGGCCGCCACCGCCGCGAAGTAGGCGTCCGCCGAGGTGCCCATCCACACCGCGGCCGGAGCCAGGACGAGGAACGGCGCCGCCCGCCGGGCCTGCGTCCCGCCGCAGAGCGCGCGCACCGCCACCAGCACCGCGACACACGCCGACGCGCCCACCGTGATGCAGAAGGCACCGGCCCAGCCGGCGCCGCTCAGCCCGATCCGGTCCAGCAGCACGAAGGTCAGCGTCGCCCCCGGCGGGTGCCCGGCCACGTGCGTGGGCCAGTTGTCCGGGGAGTCGATCAGGATGTGGCCGGTGAATCCGCTGAGAGCGGCCGGGATGTCGTCGAAGCGGTCGATGGCGGCCAGGTACTCGTGGCGGTTGTCCAGGCGTGCCACCACCCCGTCCCGCCACCCGTCGATCAGGGCCAGTGACCAGGTCCACGCCATGGCGGCGAGCCAGGCGGCGGGCAGCAGCGCCCGCCAGGACAGGCGGGCGGCCAGGACCGGCCCGTAGCCGACGACCGCCGCGGCCACGAGGGCGGCGGCGGGGGTGCCCGGCCCCCAGTGCGGGTCCCAGTCGGCCATCAGCGGCGGCCAGTCGACGAAGAGCGTCCCGGCGGTGCGCTGGATGTGGTGACCGACCAGAACGGCCGCGGCGACGAGGAGGACGGCGACCCCGGCGGCGGCCAGGTCGCGCTTGCAGGAACGGGTCACCCACGGAACGCTAGGCCCGACATGCCCTCATGTGGTTGATATCGCCCTTCTGTGGCGGGTTGCGCGCCGGTGTGCGTGGTCCCTCCCCCCTACGGTTCGTGCCATGCGCGACCACAGGCTCCCCACCACGCCGGCCTTCTGGCGCAGTCCGCTGCGCGGGCCCTGGCTGACCTCGGTGCTGGGCACGGTGCTGCTCGTCGGGATCACCGTGATGTTCGTGACGGGGCTGCTCTCCTACGCCGCCTACAACCCGGACCTGGCCCCGGTGAACGACCAGACGCCGGACAAGGGACTGCTCGGCTTCTACCTGTTCTCCTGGCCGACCGACCCGCCGTGGCTGTACCGGCTCACCCAGGGCGTCCACGTCACGCTCGGCATCGTGCTCGTCCCCGTCCTCCTCGCCAAGCTGTGGTCGGTCGTCCCGAAGCTGTTCGAGACACCGCCCGCGCGCACCCTCAGCCGCGCGCTGGAGCGGTTGTCCGTGCTCCTGCTGGTGGGCGGCGCGCTGTTCGTCTTCCTCACCGGCATCCTGAACATCCAGCTCGACTACCTCTTCCCCGGCGACTTCTACCGGCTCCACTTCTACGGCGCCTGGGTGTTCATGAGCGCGTTCGTCCTGCACGTCGTCCTGCGGGCCCCCGCCGCGGTGCGTGCGCTGCGCCGGCGACGCGACCGACCGGACGAGCCGGAGGAGGGCGACACCGTCGCCCCCTCGCCGGACCCGCCCACGGCCTCGCGCCGCGGCGCGCTGTGGTTCGTCGGAGGCGGCTCCCTGCTGCTGTTCCTGACCACCGTGGGACGGAACTTCGACAGCCTGCGCCCCACGGCGCTGCTCGCCCCCCACGGTCACGCCGAACCCGGTGACGGACCGGGTGGCTTCCAGATCAACAAGACCGCCGCCGAAGTCGGCATCCGTCCCGCCGAGACCCGGGACGAGGTGTGGCGGCTGACCCTCACCGGCCCGGCGGGCACCCGCCGCCTCACCCGCGCGGAGCTGCTCGCCATGGAGCAGCACACCGCGGAGCTGCCGATCGCCTGCGTGGAGGGCTGGTCCACCTCGAACCAGCGCTGGCGGGGGGTGCGGCTGCGCGACCTGGCGGCGCTGGCGGGCCACACGACGGGCCCGCCGCCCGACGTGCTCGTGGAGTCGCTGCAGCGCGGTGGCGCGTTCCGCAGCGCCGCGCTGCGCGGCAACCAGGTGGCCGACCACCGTTCACTGCTCGCCCTCGCGGTCAACGGGGCGCCGCTGACCGCCGACCACGGCTACCCCGCACGCGTCATCGTGCCCGCCGCGCCCGGCGTGCTCAACACCAAGTGGGTGGAGCGAATGACCTTCGGCGACCTCTCCCGTACCGGCCGGGGGGATTCATGACGTCGCGCCCGGCCCGGCTGCGGGAGGCGGCGGGCAGCCCGCTGGTCCTGGTGCTGCTCGCCGCCTCCTTCGCCCTGGCCGGGTACGCCGGGGTCCGCCTCCTGGAAGGCAGGACCCTGCTGATCGCGGTGTGGTTCGTGGGCGCCGCCCTCGTCCACGACCTGGTGCTGCTTCCGCTGTACACGGTGGCGGACCGGGCGCTGACCCGCGCGCTGGGGGCGCTCGGCCACCGGGAGGCCGTCCTGTACGTGCGGGTTCCGGCCGCCTTCTCCGGGCTGTTGCTCCTGGTGTGGTTCCCGCTCATCAGCGGACGGGTGGCCGACCGCTACGAGGCGGCCACCGGACTGCCGGGGGACGGCTTCGCGGCCCGGTGGCTCCTCATCACGGCGGTGCTCTTCGCCGGTTCGGCGCTGGTGTTCGTGGTGCGGTTGCGCAGGGCGGCGAAGGACCGCCCACCGGCCGACCACTGATCGAGCGGGTGCCAGCCCAGGGGCGTGGCGAGGCGCAGCAGCGCGGGCATGCCGAGCCGTGCCCACGGGAAGGCCGAGCCCGCCCCCGGCCGGGCGTCGGGGTCGCTGACCAGGTGCACGTCGGCCCGCTCGTCGACGTCCACGGGTGCCGTCTCCGCGATCAGCAGCCCGCCGGGCACCAGCAGACGGGACATCCGGGAGAGCAGCGCCTCCGGGTCGCCGCCGATCCCCAGATTGCCGTCCACCACCAGGGCGGTGCCCCACTCGCCCTCCGACGGCAGCGGTTCGAAGACCGAACGGCGCATGGCCCAGCCGCCCAGCTCCGTCGCGTGGGCGACGGCCGCCTCGCTGATGTCGATGCCCAGCGCACGCCGGCCGCGGGCGGCCAGCTCGGCGATCAGCCGGCCCGGGCCGCAGCCGACGTCGAGCACGGGCCCCTCGCACCGCTCCAGTACCGCGAGGTCGGCGCTGTCGGGGCGCGCGCACCACCGCTCCACGTCCAGGTGGAGCAGCCAGCCGTCGCCCCGGCGCAGGAAGAGCGGTCCGCGACCGCTGCGCAGCGCGTCGGCGTAGGGCTCACAGGCCCACGGTCGCATCTCGGCCGTGCGGGCGGCCGGGCCGGAGAAGGCGTTCATCGCGGGGTCGTCTCCTTCAGGCGGTTCAGCCGGTCCAGTTCGGCCGCGAACCGTCCCGCGCAGGCCGCCGCGACCTCCTCGGCGTCGTCCGCGGTGTCGACGTCACGCAGCGCGGGCAGTTCGCGCACCCGCAGGCCGGCGTCGCGCAGCCGGGCGCGCTGGGCGGCGCCGGTACGGGGTGTCGACATGGGTACCCCGCGCAGCAGTTCGGGGTCGGGCCGGGTGAGGCCGAGAGCCCAGAACCCGCCGTCCAGCGCCGGGCCGATCCAGGCGTCGCAGTGGTCGAAGCTCACGGTCAGCAGCTCGGGGGTGATCTGCGGCGTGTCCATCCCGACCAGCAGCGCGGGGCCTTCGCAGGCGGCGAAGGCGCCGGCCAGCCGTTCGTCCAGGCCGCCCGCGCGCTGCGGGACGACCTCGAACCCGGGGGGCAGCCAGGGGCCGGGTGCGCCGTCCAGGACCAGCACCCGCCGTTCGGCGGGGGTCGCGGCCACGGCCTCCAGTGTGTCGGCGAGGGCGGCCTCGGCGAGCAGCGCCGCCTCGGCGGGGGTGAAGGGAGGCGTCAGCCGGGTCTTCACCCGGCCCGGGCGCGGCTCCTTGGCGATGACGAGCAGTGTGGTCACAGGCGCAGTCGTCCTTCCGTGCTCGGCGCCGGTGGTTCGGCCAGGACGCGTCGCATGTCCCGGACCGCCTGCCAGGTGCCGCGCCAGGTGCCGGTCACCTTCGAGGCGCCGGTGCGCGGCAGATAGGGGACCGCGTGCTCGCGGACCCGCCAGCCGGCGTCGGCGGCGCGCACGACCATCTGGAGCGGGTAGCCGCTGCGGCGGTCGGTGAGTCCCAGGTCCAGCAGCGGTTCCCGGCGCGCGGCGCGCAGCGGTCCCAGATCGCGCAGCCGCAGGCCGGTGCGGCGGCGCAGCATTCTGGCGAGGGCCGCGTTGCCCGCTCTGGCGTGGGCCGGCCAGGCGCCGCGGGACTGCGGGAGCCGGCGGCCGAGAACGAGGTCGGCCTCCCCGTCACGCACTTCGCGGGCGAAGGGGACGAGGAGGCCGGGGTCGAGGGAGGCGTCGCAGTCGCAGAAACACACGATGTCGGCGGTGGCCGCCAGCAGTCCCGCGTGACAGGCGGCGCCGAAGCCTCGTCGCGACTCGTGCACCACGGTCGCGCCGAGGTCGCGGGCGAGGTCGGCGGAGCCGTCGCTGGAGCCGTTGTCCACGACGATCGCGCGCCACCCGGTCGGGATGCGGGCCATGACCCAGGGCAGGGCGCCCGCCTCGTTGAGGCACGGGAGTACGACATCGGCCGGCGGAGGTGTGGGATGACTGGTCACGCAGCTCACCCTACGGTGCATATCGTGACATTACGGGCAATGGTTCGGCGTGGGCACGCTGTGGCGGCGTCACGCGCCTCTCCGACGCGCTGTCAGCCGCCGCGCAGCGGGGAGGCGGCGAACTCCTTGACCCCGGCCTCGTACTCGACCTGCGGCCGCCAGCCCAATTCCTCGCGCAGCCGGGAGGAGTCGGCGGTGATGTGCCGCACGTCGCCGAGCCGGAACTCGCCGGTGACCACCGGGTCAGGGCCGCCGTAGGCGGAGGCGAGGACCCCCGCCATCTCGCCGATGGTGTGCGGCTCGCCGCTGCCCGCGTTGTACACCCGCAGCCGCCCCGCCACCGGGTCCGCCTCCAGCGCCGCCACGTTGGCGCCGGCCACGTCCCGCACGTGCACGAAGTCCCGGCGCTGGCCGCCGTCCTCGAACACCCGTGGTGGCTCGCCGCGTTCCAGCGCCGAGCGGAAGAAGGAGGCCACGCCCGCGTACGGCGTGTCGCGCGGCATCCCGGGGCCGTACACGTTGTGGTACCGCAGCGAGACGGCCGAACCGCCGGTGGCCCGCGCCCAGGAGGCGCTCAGCTGCTCCTGCGCGAGCTTCGTCGCCGCGTACACGTTCCGGGGATCGGCGGGCGCGTCCTCCCCGACCAGCCCCGGGGACAGCTCCGTGCCGCACTCCGGGCACGGGGGCTCGAAACGCCCGTCCTCCAGGGCGGCGACCTCACGAGGGCCCGGCCGCACGACCCCGTGCGCCGGGCACAGGTACCGCCCCTCGCCGTAGACCACCATCGACCCGGCCAGGACGAGCCGGCCGACCCCCGCCTGCTCCATCGCGGCCAGCAGCACCGCCGTCCCCAGGTCGTTGTGGGACACGTAGGCGGGCGCGTCGGCGAAGCGCGTGCTGAGCCCGACCATCGCCGCCTGGTGACAGACGGCCTCCACCCCGGCCAGCGCCCGGACGACGGCGCCGGAATCCCGCACATCCGACCCGGGGTCCTCGCGCAGGTCGAAGACGACGGGATCGTGCCCGCGCTCCGCCAGCGCCTCGACGACATGGGACCCGATGAACCCGGCACCGCCGGTGACCAGAACTCGCATGCCCGTCACGCTAGGGCCGGGCCCCGGCCGGCGGACCGGGCCGCGCCGGGCGCCACCGCTCCGGCGGGCGCCGTCGCCCGGCCGCAGCAGCGCGACGGCGCGCGGGAGCGTGCGCACGCCGATCCGGGCGCCCCCGGCGGCCGGTGCGCACGGCGGCCCCGGGCACCGTGGCGCGCGACCACCGGCGTGCGGAAGTGCGGGAGACGATGTGCCACTCGTCCCTTGCTGGGCGGTACGCGTACGCTGGGTCCCGCCGCGTGTCCACGACCTGTCCGAGGTGCCGCGGCTTCTCGCCCACGGAGGGCGACGGGCCGGCTCGGAGGGACGGGAGCGCAGTGACAGACACCGATGACCACCGCGACGAGGCGGGCGCCTCCTGGCCCGCCCGGCTGCACAGCCTGTGGCTGGCCGCCCAGGACGTGCGGAACGTCGAGGACATGGCGCTGCACGTGTACGGCGCGATGCTCGGCGAGGACGGCGTCACGGCCGTCACCGGGACCCGCTGGAACGGCAGGGAACTGCGCTACCTGCGCCGGGCGACGCGCGAGAGCCAGAGCGTCACGACCACCGCCTCGCAGCGCGCCGCCGCCACGCGCCGCGAGCCGCCGGCCGCCGACCGGGGGCGAGCGGGCGGACGGCCGGTCGTCCATGTGCACGACCTGGCCGAACCCACCCCCGAGTTCGAGCCCGAGGCCGCGGTGCTGCGAGAGGCGGGCGCCCGGTACGCGATGGAGTCCCGGTTCCGGCTGGGGGAGAGCGACTGGGGCGCCTTCTCCGTCGGACTGGCCCGCCGGCCCGACGGAGCCGAGGATCTGGCCGCCCGGCTGACCCAGCTCTCCGAGGTTCTCGTCGCCAGCAACCGGCGCATCACCGAGTCCCGCGCACACGAACAGCGCCAGGTCGAGGACGCCTTCCTCGCCGAGGCGTCCCTGCAGATGGACGCCAGCCTCGACGCACAGGAGACTCTCGCCCGGGTGGCCCGGCTGGCCGTACCGGCCGTCGCGGAGGGCTGCGCCGTGCACCTCTTCGGGGACGACGGCGCGCTCACGCCCGTCGCCTCCGCCCATGTCGCCGCCGCCGCGCAGCCCTGGCTCGCCGGCCTCGCCCGCGACGACCTCTGGTTCGCCGAACGCCTCCACGAGGTGGTCCGCGGGCGGGAGGGAACGGTCCTCACCGGTGAGGACCTCGCCGGCTCCCCGTTCGGGCCGGGCACCGAGGGCCTGGGCCGCGCCGTCCTGGCCGTCAGCGTCAGCCCCCTGCGGGCGCGCGGCCGCGCGCTCGGCACCCTGACCTTCGTCTACCACCGGGGCGAGGAGGCGGTCGCCAGCCCGCGCCTCCTCGACGACCTCGCCCGCCGGGCGGCCCTGGCGATCGACACCACCACCTCCTACGAACAGCGGCGCCGCCACGTCGAGCAGCTGCAGCGCCATCTGCTGCCCACCGCGCTGCCCGAGTGGCCGGCCGCCGAACTCTGCGCCGCCTACGAGGTGGCCGACTCCTCGCTGGAGGTCGGCGGCGACTTCTACGACGCCGTCATCGACCACGACGGCCGCCTCGCCGTGGTGATCGGCGACGTGTGCGGCCGCGGCGCCGAAGCGGCCGCCGTCACCGGGCTGGCCCGTCACACCCTGCGCACCCTGCTGGAGGACGGGACTCCGCCCGCCCGGGCCCTTGAGCGGCTGAACACCATCCTCATCGGCCAGTCGACGTCCCGGTTCGTCACCGCGATCGCCGCCGTCCTCGCCCCCGAGACCGGCGGCGGATGCGCCGTCCAGGTCTCCGCCGCCGGCCATCCGCCCCCACTGGTCCGGCGGGCCGACGGACGGGTGGAGGAGGTCCAGGTGGCCGGGCTCTTCCTCGGTGTGGTCGCCGAGAACGAACTGGAGCCCACCTCGCTGGTCCTGGCGCCGGGCGACTCGCTGGTGATGTTCACCGACGGCCTGACCGAGGCCCGCTCCGCCAGCGGCGTGTTCTTCGAGGAACTGCTGCGGGACGCGGTCCGCGACTACGCGGCGGACCCCGGCGGGCCGGCCGCGGACCTGGTGGCCCGGATGTCGGAGTTCCGTGCGACCGGCAGCGACGACACCGCCGTGCTGATCGCACATGTGAAAGGAACGCGGTGAGATCCACGGTGAATCCCGAGGCCGACACGGAGCCCGGCGCCCGCCGGATCGACCGCTCCAGCATCCTGGTCGTGGAGGACAACCTCGAGGACGCCGAGGCCATCGAACGGGCCCTGCGGCACACCCACCCCGAGGTCCGGACGGAGTTCACCACGCGGGGCACCGGTGTGGTGGACATGCTCCTCACCCGTGAGGAACTTCCCGGCCTGATCCTGCTGGACCTGAACATGCCCGGGCTGAGCGGCCACGCCGTCCTGGCCGCGATCCGCGCCCGGCCGGAGCTCGCCGGCGTCGCCGTGGTGGTCTTCACCTCCTCCACCGCGCCCGCCGAGGTCGACGCCTGCTACGCCGCGGGGGCGGACAGCTACGTCTACAAGCCGGTCAACTTCACGCTGTTCCGGACCGTCCTCAAGGGCGCGGTCGACTACTGGCAGGAGTCCCACACCGGCTCGTCCGGTCCCTCCGGCTCTCAGCCGTCCGCGGGTGAGGCGGAGGGCTGACTCCCCTCCAGGGTGAAGCAGAAGGCGCTGCCCCGGCCCGGGACGCTCTCCACCCACAGCCGGCCGCCGTGCCGCTCCACGATCCGCTTGACCACGGCCAGTCCGACCCCGGTTCCCCCGCCGCGTTCGGTGGGCCCGTGGAGCCGTCGGAAGAGGTCGAAGACCTCGTGCTGCCGCTCCGGCGCGATACCGATCCCGTTGTCCCGCACCACGACCACCACCTGCCCGGCACCGTCCGGCTGGCCCGCCGCGTCCTCGGCGGGCGCCACCCGCGCGGACACCTCCACCCAGCGGTCGGCGTCCCCCTCGCGGGCGTACTTGGCGGCGTTGACCAGCAGGTTGACGAGGATCTCGTACAACCGGTCGGCATCGGCCCTGACCGGTGGAAGCTCCCCGCGGACCAGGCGGACCCCCTCCTCGGCCAGCCGGGGCCCGGCCACCTCCAGCGCGGTGTCCAGGACGTGGGACAGCTCCAGTTCGCGCAGCCGCAGCCCCGAGCGTCCCAACCGGGCGTAGTGGAGCAGTGAGTTGAGGAGCTCGTCCATCCGCCCCGCGAGCCGCTGCATGGTGAGCAGCCGCCGGACCGTCGTGCCGTCCAGACCGGCCGGGGCGTCCTCGATCGCGAAGGTCGCCGCGTTGGAGATGCCGCGCAGCGGTTCCTTGAGGTCGTGCGCGGCGGCGTGGGCGAAGCCGTCGAGGTCGAGATTGGTCATCCGCAGCTCGTCGTTGAGCGTCTCGACCGCGTCCGCGTGGCGGAGCACCAGTTCGGTGAGCAGCCGCCACAGTTCGCGGGCCGCCGTCCGGTCGCGAGTCGTCCACGGCAGGCTCCGGCCGCGCATCGTCGCGCGGAACACCTCGCCGGACCCGCGCGGGGTGAGCCGCTCGCCGCGCGGCCCCACCCGCACCGGGGCCCACGGGTCGGCGGCCCAGCGTCTGGGCGCGGGACGTTCACGCCGGGCCCAGGCGAGGAAGTCGCCCGACCGGCTGAGCGGCACCATCAGGATCCCGGCCGGACCCTCCTCCGGGCTCGCCGGTGTGTACGGCAGCTCGTCCTCGGGGAGTTCGGAGAGCCGGTCGGTGTCCCACACCTCTCCGGGCGCCAGCGCCGCGGCCCGCCGGCCCAGTTCCCGGACCAGCTCCGCGGGCAGGGCATCCCCACTGCCGACCGTCCGCCCGCCGCGGCTGAGCAGCACGCCGTCGGCGTCCAGCAGTTCGGTCACCTCACCGCCGCGCTCCGCGAAACGCCGTTCCAGCCCGTCCTCCAGCAGCCGGGCGACCGACGCCGCGCGCTGCCCGGAGTCCGTCAGGGCGTCGGCGCGTTCACGCTCCTCGATCGCGGAGAGCTGGAGCGAGAACGCCACCCCGAACATCTCGCAGGCCGACCGCACCTCGGGCGCCGGGCGCAGCGGCAGCGCCCCGTGGCAGGCGATCAGCCCCCACAGCTTCCCCTCCCGCATCACCGACACCGACATCGAGGAGCGCACCCCGATGTTGCGCAGATACTCCAGATGGAAGCCGGACACGGTCCGCAGCGCGGCCAGCGAGAGGTCCAGCGGCTCACCGGTGTCCGGGCGCCGGGAGGGACGCAGGCCGACCGTGACGTCGTCGACGTCGCCGATCACCCGGATCCAGTTCTCGCGGTACAGACGCCTGGCCTGCGGCGGGATGTCGGTGGCGGGGAACCACAGCCCCAGCCACGGCTCCCAGCCCGGAGCGACGTCCTCGCCCACCACCTCGCCGGGGCCGTCCTCCCCGTCGAACCGGTAGGCCACCACCCGGTCGAAGCCGGTCAGGGACCGCATCTCGCGCACCGCGATCCCGCAGCAGTCCGCGACGCTGCCGGCGGCCCGCAGCCGGGCGAGCGCCCGGCGGATGCCGGTGTAGAAGGTGCCGAAGGCGAGGGCGTCCGACTCGCGCGGCTCGAACTCCAGGATCAGCAGGCCGTCGCGGCGGTGGGCCGAGACATCGACCGAGCGGCCCGCCCCACCGAAGTCGACGAGGACCGGGAGCGTCACCGGGACCGCGTCGGTGCCCGCTGTGCCCGTCACCGCCTCGGCGTAGTCCTCCTCGGGCAGGACCCGGGTCACCGGTGCGCCGACCAGCTCCGCCGCCTCCACGCCGAGGATCTCGCCGGTGTTCTCCGCGGCCACGACGACCAGCCCGGACGCCGGGTCGACAGCGACCAGCGCCCCGTGGGACTGGACGCCGCCCAGCAGGTGGATCGGCTCACGCACACACTCGGTGAGGTCGAAGCCGCCCTCGACCACCGCCTCGGCGGCCCGCGCCCGTTCCGACAGCCATCGGTCCACCATCGCCTCCCAGCCTCCACCGGGCCTGCCGGAAACTCCGAGCCTCGCCGGTACGGGCGCCATCCTTCCATCCGCGCGCCCCACCAGACGGCGCGCACGCCGGTGCGCTCCCGCGCCCGTCTGGCACATTCCGCCCGGTTCGCGCCCCAGGCACCGACAGCGCCCGTGACCGGAGGGAACCGTGCCTCCCGCGCGCACCGGCGCGCCGCGTTCAGACGAGACCGCGCGCCAGCCGGTGGTAGGCGCCGTTCCAGCGCAGGCGGTCGGCGAAGTCGTCGCTCACCGTCCGGTCGTCGATCAGTACGAACTCGGTGCCGCTGATCCCGGCGAAGTCCCGCAGCGCCCCGGCCCCGGCCGTGGTGAGCACCGTGTGGTGGGGGCCGCCCGCCATCAGCCAGCACTCCGCCGACACCGGAAGCGACGGACGCGGCTGCCACACCGCGCGCGCGACCGGGAGGCACGGCAGCGGCGCGTCCGGCTCGACGACCTCGATCTCGTTGGCGACCAGCCGGAAGCGGTCGCCCAGGTCGGTCAGCCCGACGACGGTGGCCGGGCCGGGCGCCGCGTCGAAGACCAGCCGCACCGGGTCCTCCCGGCCGCCGATGGAAAGCGGATGGACCTCACAGCGGGGCACACCCGCCGCGATCGAAGGACACACCTCCAGCATGTGCGCGCCCAGCACCTTCGGCTCGCCCGGGCCGAAGTGGTAGGTGTAGTCCTCCATGAACGACGCGCGCGGGCCCATCGCCTTCGCCGCCGCGAGCAGCGCCGCCGTCTTCCAGTCGCCCTCCCCGCCGAAGCCGTAGCCGTCGGTCATCAGCCGCTGGACCGCCAGCCCGGGGAGCTGACGCAGCGCGCCCAGATCCTCGAAGTTGGTGGTGAAGGCGCCGAAACCGCCGTCGGTCAGGAACAGCCGCAGCCCCGCCTCGATCCGCGCGGCGTAGCGGAGCGAGGCGTGGCGCTCGCCGCCGGGCGCCAGCTCCGGTGCCAGCCGGTAGCCGTCGGCGTACTCGCCGACCAGACGGTCCACCTCGGCGTCGGAGGCCGCGTCCACCAGCTCGGCCAGCTCCGTGACCGGATAGGTGTTCACGCTGACACCGAACCGCAGTTCGGCCTCGACCTTGTCGCCCTCGGTCACGGCGACATCCCGCATGTTGTCGCCGAACCGCGCCAGCCGCAGCCCGTTCAGCCGCTGGTGACCGAGCGCCGCCCGCGCCCAGTCGCCGACCCGCTCCGCGACCCGTGGATCGGAGGCGTGGCCCGCCACCGTCTTGCGGGCGACCCCGACCCGGGTCTGGACATGTCCGAACTCCCGGTCGCCGTGGGCGGCCTGGTTGAGGTTCATGAAGTCCATGTCGATCGTCGCCCACGGCAGTTCCCGGTTGAGCTGGGTGTGCAGATGGAGCAGCGGCTTGCGCAGCACGTCCAGACCGGAGATCCACATCTTCGCGGGGGAGAAGGTGTGCATCCACGCGATCACCCCCACGCACGTGGGATCGGCGTTGGCCGCCTCCAGCTCCCGCCGGATAGCCACGCTGTCGGTCAGCACCGGCCGCCAGAGGATCTCGGTGCCGATCCGGCCGGAGGCGGCCAGCATCCCGGGTATCGCACGGGACTGCTCCGCCACCTGCTCCAGCAGCTCGGCGCCGTAGAGGTGCTGGCTGCCGGTCAGGAACCAGATCCGTGCCGCGGTCTCCGGGCTCATGCGTCTCCCTCGTGGGCTCACTGCCCGTAGACGTTCTGGTAGCGCGCGTACAGCCGGTCGACCGCGGACGCCTCGATGGGGTCCGGGGTGCCCAGCTGACGGGCGAAGTGCACCGTGCGGGCGACGTCCTCCAGCATCACCGCCGCCTTCACCGCGGCGCGGGCGTCCCGGCCCACGGTGAACGGGCCGTGGCCGCGCATCAGGACGGCGGGGGAGCGGCTGCCGCGCAGCGTCTCCACGATCCCCCGCCCGATCGAGTCGTCACCGATCATCGCGAAGGGGCCGACCGGGATGTCGCCGCCGAACTCGTCGGCGATCATCGTCAGCACACACGGGATCGGCTCGCCGCGCGCCGCCCAGGCCGTCGCGTACGGCGAGTGCGTGTGCACCACACCGCCGACCTCCGGCATGTTCCGGTAGACATGGGCGTGCGCGGCGGTGTCCGAGGAGGGCGTGAAGTCCCCCTCGACCAGCTCCCCGTGCAGATCCGTCACCACCATCGTCTCCGGCGACAGCTCGTCGTAGGAGACTCCCGAGGGCTTGATCACCATCAGGTCGGCGCCCGGGACCCGCGCCGAGACATTGCCGGCGGTCCAGATCACCAGCTCGTACCGGGTCAGCTCACGGTGGAGACCGGCCACCGTGCTGCGCAGGGCGGCCACCGCCTCGGTGTGCGTCATCTACCTCTCCCTCGCCTCGACCGCGGCGCGCCGGATCGCGCGCAGGGTGTGCATCACGCCGTCGCCGCCCCGCCCGAACGCGTCGTGCAGCGCCGCGTACTGGGCGAACAGCACGTCGTAGGCGGCGGCGTTCCCGGGGTCCGGCCGGTGGACCGCCCGTTCCACCGAGGCCATCGCGGCCGCGGCCGCGCGGATGTCGGGGTGCGCCCCGGCGGCCACCGCCGCGTGCAGCGCCGCGCCGAGCGCCGGGCCCTGCGCGGAACCGACCACCGACAGCGGCAGGTTGAGCACGTCGCTGTAGATCCGCATCAGCAGCGGATTGCGGACCAGGCCCCCGGCGACGATCACCTCGGTCACCGGAACACCGGCCGCCGCGAACGCCTCGACGATCATCCGGGTCCCGAACGCGGTCGCCTCCAGCAGCGCCCGGTAGCCGTCCTCGGCACGGGTGGAGAGCGTCTGGCCCACGATCAGGCCGGACAGCTCGTGGTCCACCAGCACCGAGCGGTTCCCGCTGTGCCAGTCGAGCGCCAGAAGCCCGTGCTCGCCGACGCGCTGCCCGGCCGCCAGCTCCGAGAGCACCTCGTGCACGGACACACCCCGTTCGTCGGCCAGCCGGTGGTAGCGCTCGGGCACCTGGTTCTCGACGTACCAGGCGAAGATGTCGCCGACGCCGCTCTGTCCGGCCTCGTAGCCCCACAGCCCGGGGACGATCCCGCCGTCGACGACCCCGCACATGCCGGGGACCTCGCGCAGCACGTCGCTGCTGAGGACATGGCAGGTGGAGGTGCCCATGATCGCCACCAGCCGGCCCGGCTCCACCGCGCCCGCCGCGGGCGCCGTCACATGGGCGTCGACGTTGCCGACGGCCACCGCGATCCCCGCCGGCAACCCGGTCCAGGCCGCCGCCTCGGCGGTCAGCCCTCCGGCCCGCTCTCCCAGCGCGCCCACCGGCTGGTCCAGCTTCTCCGCCACGAAACCGGCGAAGTCCGGGTGCAGCTGCTCCAGGAACTCCGGCGAGGGGTAACCGCCCTCCTGCCGGATGCCCTTGTAACCCGCGCTGCAGGTGTTGCGGACGTAGTTGCCGGTGAGCCGCCAGACGATCCAGTCCGCCGCCTCCACCCAGCGTTCGGTCGCCGCGTAGAGCTCGGGGGCCTCCTCCAGCAGTTGCAGCGCCTTGGCGAACTCCCACTCGCAGGAGATCAGCCCGCCGTACCGGGCGAGCCACTCCTCGCCCCGCCGCCGCGCCAGTTCGTTGATCCGGTCGGCCTGGGGCTGAGCCGCGTGGTGTTTCCAGAGCTTGACGTAGGCGTGCGGTTCGCCGGTGAAGGCGGGCAGGTCGCACAGCGGGGTGCCGTCCGCCGTGGTCGGCACCATGGTGCAGGCGGTGAAGTCGGTGCCCAGGCCGACCACCTGCCGCGGATCGGCCCCGGCGTCCGCCAGTGCGGCGGGTACGGCGGTGCGCAGGACGTCCAGGTAGTCGGAGGGCACCTGCAGCGCCCAGTCGGGCGGCAGTGCGGCTCCGCCGCCCGGCAGCTCCGTGTCGAGGACACCGTGCCGGTAGTCGTGCACGCCGGAGCCCAGTTCGGCGCCGTCACGCACCCGCACCACCACGGCCCGTCCGGAGAGTGTCCCGAAGTCGACGCCCACCACGAGCGCGTCCGATGTGTCGGTCATGAGCCCACCTCCGTGATGACGCGGATCGAGCGTTCCGGCGATTGTTAGCGCTAACAATCGGTGCGTCAAGACGGCGCGCGTCAACTCGCGCCGTAGCGCGGGTGTGAGCGTGGACGCGTGCGTGAGGTGAGCACCGGTACGTACGACGGCGCGTCAGTTCACCGTGCGCCGGGTGGATCAGGCGTGCGGCGCCGCCACGCTGGCGCGCGGCACCAGCAGCGGAGTGACCGTGCGGGTGGCCGGCCCGGCCGGCTCCCCGGAGATCCGGTCCAGCAGCAGCTCCAGCGTCCGCGCGGCCACCGCGTCGAAGTCGGGCCGCACGGTGGTGAGCGGCGGGGTGAAGAACGCCGCCTCCGGCACGTCGTCGAACCCGACGATGCTCACCTCTCCTGGTACCGAACGCCCCCGTTCGGCCATGGCGCGCAGGATGCCCAGCGCCTGGTGGTCGTTGGCGGCGAACACGGCCGTCACCTCGGGCATCCGCGCCAGCAGCTGCCCGGCCCGGTAACCCGCCTCCGCGCTCCAGTCCCCGGGGCTCACCGGCGGCACCTCCGCGCCCGCCTCCTCCAGCGCGCGCCGCCACCCCCGGACCCGGCCCGCCGCGTCGAACCAGTCCGGGGGGCCGGACACGTGCCACACCGTCCGGTGGCCGGCGTCCAGCAGGTGCCGGGTCGCGGCACGGGCGCCCGCCTCCTGGTCGACGGTGACCAGGGCGGCGTCCCGGGACGGATCGCCGTCGACCGTGACCAGCGGGACACCCGCCGGTACGCGCGCCAGCGCCGCGTCGGCCGCGGCGGTCGGGGTGATGGCGACGATCCCGTCCACCCGCTGGTCGCGGTGGTGCTCCACGGCGGCGGCGATCGAGGCGCCGTCCAGCTCCCGCACCCGCCGCACGCTGACCACGAACCCCCGCGCGGTCGCGGCGAGTTCGAACGCCCCCAGCAGGGAGGACGGGCCGTACAGCGTCGAGTTCTGCGCCACCACCCCGATCAGCTGGGACCGGCCGGTCACCAGCGCGCGCGCCGCCCGGTTCGGGCGGTAACCCAGTTCCTCGATGGCGGCGCGCACCCGCAGCCGCGTCTGGTGACGGACGTTGGGGTGACCGTTGAGGACGCGGGAGACCGTCTGGTGCGACACCCCGGCGAGCCGGGCCACGTCGTTCATCGCGGGCTCGCGTCCCGGCCGCACCGTCGCCGAGCTCTCCTCCACCGTGCTCTCCCTGCCGTCCCCGTACCCGGCGACCGTCACCTGTGACCGCCGCGGGTCCACACGGCCCGCCGGGCGGCCACCAGGCTACTCGGTCGCCCGCCCACGGCGGCCCCGGCGGGAGGGCGCGACCCGGGCCGTCCCGGTCCGCCCTCCCGCCGCCTGCCGGTCTCAGGAGCCCGCTCGTCGCTTGTTCCAGACGTCGAAGCCGACGGCGGCCAGCAGCACCAGCCCCTTGATGACCTGCTGGTAGTCGGTACCGATGCCGACCAGCGACATGCCGTTGTTGAGCACCCCGAGCACCAGGCCGCCGATGACGGCACCCAGCACCCGGCCGACGCCACCGCTCATGGACGCCCCGCCGATGAACGCCGCCGCGATGGCCTCCAGCTCGAACATCAGCCCCGCCTGCGGGGTCGCCGCGTTCAGACGCGCCGCGTAGAGGCAGCCTGCCAGCGCCGCCAGCACACCCATGTTGACGAACACCAGGAAGGTGACCCGCCGGTCACGCACGCCGGAGAGCTTCGCCGCCGCCTTGTTGCCGCCGAGGGCGTAGACATGCCGGCCGAAGACCGCGTTGCGCATGATGTAGCCCAGCGTCAGCAGCAACGCGCACAGGATCAGCAGCACCAGCGGCACACCCCGGTAGCTGGCCAGGGTCATGGTGACCGCGACGATCGCCACCGCGAACGCCGCGCACTTCAGCACCCACAGGTTGAACGGCAGCGGCTCCAGCTCGTACGCCAGCTGACGCCGCCGGTCCCGCCACTGCTGGAGCAGCACCACCACGAGGACCACCGCGCCCAGCACCAGCGTCGGGTTGTGGTACTGCGTGTACGGGCCCATCTCCGGGATGAACCCCTGCGCCAGCTGCTGGTAGCCCTGCGGGAACGGGCTCACCGACTGCCCCTCCAGCACGATCTGGGTCGCGCCGCGGAAGAGCAGCATTCCCGCCAGGGTGACGATGAAGGACGGGATGCCGACATAGGCGATCCAGAAGCCCTGCCAGGCGCCGGCGGCAGCGCCGATCAGCAGCCCCAGGACCAGGGCGAGCACCCAGGGCATGTCGTGCCGGACCATCATCACCGCCGTCATCGCCCCGACGAAGGCCGCGAGCGAGCCGACCGAGAGGTCGATGTGACCGGCGATGATCACCATCATCATGCCGATGGCCAGGATGAGGATGTAGCCGTTCTGCTGGATCAGGTTGGAGACGTTGTTCGGCAGCAGCAGGGTGCCGCCCGTCCAGACCTGGAACAGCAGCACGATCAGCGCCAGGGCGATCAGCATCCCGTACTGGCGCATGTTGTTGCGGGCGGCGTCCCGGAGGATCTCCAGCGAGGAGCGGCGGCCGGCCGCCGCGGGGGACGGTTTCGTGGGGGCGGGTGTGGTCATCGCGTGCCTCAGTTCCTGTCCTGGGTCATGTGGCGCATGAGCACTTCCTGCGTGGCGTCCTCGCGGCGCACCTCACCGGTCAGCCGTCCCGCCGCCATCGTGTAGACGCGGTCGCACATGCCGAGCAGTTCGGGCAGCTCGGAGGAGATCAGCAGGACGGCCCGGCCCTGAGCGGCCAGCCGCTCCACCACGGTGTAGATCTCGAACTTCGCCCCGACATCCACACCGCGGGTGGGCTCGTCGAGGATCAGCACCTGTGGATCGGCCTCGATCCACTTGGCGAGCACGACCTTCTGCTGGTTGCCGCCGCTCAGCCGCTCCACCGGCTCGTGCACGGTGGGCGTCTTGATCCCCATCGACCTCCGGTAGCCCTCGGCCACCCGCCGCTCCTGGTGCTCGTCCACCACCCCGTGCCGGGCGAGGGAACGCAGCGAGGTCAGCGAGATGTTGCGGTGCACTGTGTCGATCAGGTTGAGCCCGTAGGTCTTGCGGTCCTCGGTGACATAGGCGATGCCGTGCGCGACGGCCTCCGGCACCGTCCTGGTCCGCACCTCCCGGCCGTTGACCCGCACGCTGCCACCGTCGTGGACGCCGTAGCTGCGCCCGAACACGCTCATCGCCAGCTCGGTGCGGCCGGCGCCCATCAGGCCGGCGATACCGACGATCTCGCCGTGGCGCACCTCCAGCGAGACGTCGTCCACGACCTTGCGCTGGTGGTCGATGGGATGGCGCACCGTCCAGCCCGAGATCTCCAGCGCGGTACGCCCGGCGTCCGGGCCCGTGTAGGGCGTCCGTTCGGGGAAGCGGCTGTCCAGGGCGCGGCCGACCATGGCCCGGATGATCCGGTCCTCCGGCAGGTCGGGGGCGGCGTCGGGCGATGTCCGCAACGGCAGGGTCTCCACGCTGCGGCCGTCGCGCAGGATCGTCACGGTGTCCGCGACGCGGCGGATCTCGTCGAGCTTGTGGGAGATCACGATGCAGGAGATGCCCTGCCGCCGCAGCTCCAGGATCAGTTCCAGGAGGTGGCCGCTGTCCTCGTCGTTGAGCGCTGCCGTCGGCTCGTCCAGGATCAGGAGGCGGACCTCCTTCGACAGGGCCTTGGCGATCTCCACCAGCTGCTGCCGGCCGACCCCGATGTCGGCGACGCGCGTCTGCGGGCGGTCCGGCAGCCCCACCCGCTTCAGGAGCCGGGCCGCCTCGCGCATCGTCCGGTCCCAGTCGATGATGCCGCGGGTGGCGTGCTCGTTGCCGAGGAAGATGTTCTCCGCGATCGACAGGTGCGGCACCAGCGCGAGTTCCTGATGGATGATCACGATGCCGCGCCGCTCGCTGGCCCGGATGTCGCGGAAGGCGACCTCCTCGCCGTCCAGCAGGATGCTGCCCTCGTAACCGCCGTGCGGGTGAACGCCGCTGAGGATCTTCATCAGCGTCGACTTGCCGGCGCCGTTCTCCCCGCAGACGGCGTGGATCTCGCCCGGCCGCACCGTCAGGTCCACACCGTCCAGTGCCCTGACCCCGGCGAAGGACTTGGTGATGCCCCGCATCTCCAGCACCGGGCGGGTCACGAGAGCTGCTCCGCGCTGTAGTAGCCCTCCTCGACCAGAAGGTCCACGTTGGAGGCGTCGACACTCACCGGCTCCAGCAGGTAGGCGGGGACCACCTTCTCGCCGTTGTCGTAGTCGGTGGTGTTGTTGAACTCCGGCTCCTCGTCGTTCAGCAGGGCGTCGCCCATGAGGACGGCCTGCTCGGCGAGTTTGCGGGTGTCCTTGAAGACGGTCTGGGTCTGGCCCTCGGCGAGGATCGACTTGATGGAGGCGAGCTCCGCGTCCTGCCCCGTCACCACCGGGTAGGGCCGGGCCTCGGTGCCGTAACCGGCGCTGCGCAGAGCCGAGATGACGCCGATGGAGATCCCGTCGTAGGGGGAGAGGACCCCGTCCACGGTGGTGGAGCCGTAGTGGCGGCTGATCAGGTCGTCCATCCGCTTCTGCGCGGTACCGCCGTCCCAGCGCAGGGTGGTGGCCTGGCTCATCCGTGTCTGGCCGCTGCCGACGACCAGGTGCCCGGCCTCGATGTGGGGCTCCAGGACGTTCATGGCGCCGTCCCAGAAGTAGCGGGTGTTGTTGTCGTCGGGGGAGCCGGCGAACAGCTCCACGGAGTAGGTCTCCCCGCTCTCCCCGCTCTCCCCGCTCTCCTCGTCGAGGCCGAGCGCCTCCACCAGGTAGCCGCCCTGGAGCTCCCCCACGCGCTCGTTGTCGAAGGAGGCGTAGGCGTCGACGTGTTCGGTGCCGAGCACGAGACGGTCGTAGGAGATGACCTTGGCGCCCGACTCGTGGGCCCGGCGCAGCACGTCCGTGAGCGCGGAGCCGTCGATCGGCGCGACCACCAGGAGCCGGTGGCCCTTGGTGATCATGTTCTCGATCTGGGCGACCTGGTTCTCCACCTTGTTGTCGCCGTACTGGAGGTCGGTCCGGTAACCGGCCGCCTCGAACTGCTCGGCCATGTTCTGGCCGTCGGTGATCCACCGCTCGGAGGACTTGGTCGGCATCGCGATGCCGACGGTCGAGCCCTTCCCGGCGTCGGGCTGGTAGCGGCTGCCGCCGCGTGCCTCCTGCCCGCAGGCCGTCAGTAACCCGACGAGCAGCGTGGCGGTGACGGCGGCTACCGCCGGTGTGAGGTGGGTGCGGGTGCGCATCTGTTCCGTTCCTTTCCGGCAGCGGCAGGCGCGGCGCCCGGCCTCCGGCCACGACGGCGGTGCGGGGCGCGGCCGTTCCCGGACGGTGTGGGCCGGGGGAGGGCATCTCGGTCGCGGCCCGACGCTGTCGGGCGGTGCTCGGCGCGCGGCGTCCGGCGCTGGGGCCGTGAGAAGGCTGGGGCTCGGACCCCGGCTGGATCCGGGTGCTGCGAACGGGCGTCGGCGGTGGGCGGGGCGCGCGGGCCGGCGGTGGTGCGTCGTTCCGCGCGTGCTGCGGCAACGGTCACGGTTCCTCCCCGGTGCGTGCGGGGACGCTCGCCACCGGACGGGACGCCGCGGCGACGCTCGACGGAGTGACCTCGGTCACTCCGATCGGATGTGAACGCTAACAGCGACTGTGGTGAGGCTCAATGCCGAGGAGCGGGTAATCCTGATCCGGTTCGGTGATGACGCAACTCCGGGACGCGCGAGGCGTTCTGGCGGAGCGACGGCTCGCGGCCGGTCGTCGCCGAAGGGCGAGCGGTGGCGCGTGGGGCGCGTGCGCGGAGAGCGCGGGCGCGTATCGCGGGCCGGGTCCTGCGGGGGTCGCTCAGCGCCGAGCGGCCCGCCGCCGGTGTGGCGGTGGCCGTTGGTGTGGCGGTGGCCGTCGGTCGTGCCGCGGGCGGACCGTCAGTCGTACGGCCAGTCGGCGGTCTCCCAGAGCCCGGCGCGTCGCAGCGACTGGGGGCAGTGCCGGTAGATCTCGTCGATCCGCACCAGCAGTGCCAACTTGGGCTTGCGGCCCCGAGCCGCCATCGCCTCGAAGAACGGCGCGTCGGTGAGGATGGTGACCCGCCCGTTGATCCGCAGCACGTCGCTGCTGCCCGGCACCAGGTGCAGTGTGCCGACCCGCGGGTTCTCCAGCATGTTGCGGAAGCTGTCGCCCCGCCGGTTGCCCGGCCGGTCGGGGATGGCGATGGTGTTGGCGTCGACCACGTGGACGAAGCCGGGGGCGTCGCCCCGCGGCGAGGCGTCGCAGTTGCCGAGGGCGTCGGCGGTGGAGATGACGCAGAACGGGGACCGGGCGAGGATCTTGAGGTCGTCGCCGACCAGTTCGCGGTGCACCTTCTCGATCACGATCGGGTGCGGCTCGCCGAGGATCTCGTCCAGCTGAGCGGAGTCACGCAGCGACACCAGGCCCTGCTCCGCCGCCGTCGGCTCGGCGGTTCCGGGGGCTTCGGTCACGTCGTGCACGTCGTACTCCTCATCCCGCGGTTCGCCCGGCGCCAGGCAGTGGTCAGGCTAGCCCAAGTCAGGTTGATCGCTGCGCGTACCCGTGTCCACCTGGGCCTTTCCGGGTCGACGCGGCACCCATTGTACGGACATCTGGTGAATGCGGAGAGCACCGGGGTCGCCCCGCCGGCCCCACCC
>NZ_BHZI01000013.1 GCF_004305975.1 Streptomyces otsuchiensis | reverse complement strand
TCATCGTGGCCGCGGGCGAGGGCACCTTCCTGGTGGTCTCCGCCGGGCGTGACGTCGACATCGAGGCGATGTCCTTCCGCATGGGCAAGACCATCGACAGGGTCGGCCAGGAACTCGGGCTGGCGCCGCGTCAGGCCCCGGTTGGCGGCGCATGAGCGGCGAACGCCCGCGTGACGGGCTGGTGCGGAGTTACGTCGTCACCGGCGGCCGGTCGACCCCGAGCCGCAACCACTTCGACGCCATCACCCTGATCACCTGCTCGGCCCCGGGACCGGGCCGCGGCGGGCTCTCGCCGGAACAGCGCAAGGTGCTGGACCTCCTTGCGCCGAGCGCCCAGTCGGTCGCCGAACTGGGCGCCCGGCTCCATCTCCCGCTGGCCGTGCTGAGGGTGCTGCTCGCCGATCTCATGAGCGCCGGGCACATCACCACCCAGCGGCCCATCACCAAGTCGGACCGTCTCGACCGCAAGCTACTGGAGGAAGTCCTTGCTGGACTCCAGCGCCTCTGACCATCGCACCGCGCCGGCGCTGCGCGGTGACGAGCGGACGGTGAAGATCCTGATAGCCGGTCACTTCGGCGCAGGCAAGACCACTTTCGTCCACTCGCTGTCCCAGATCGCCCCGCTGAGCACGGAGGAGGTGATGACCACCGCGAGTGTCGGTACGGACCACACCAGCCTGCCGGAGAAGACGTCGACCACCGTCGCCATGGACTTCGGCCGGCTGTCCCTCACCGACGATCTGGTGCTCTACCTCTTCGGTGCCCCCGGGCAGCCGCGCTTCTTCCCCGTCCTCCGTGATCTCGCCTTCGGCGCGCTGGGTGCCCTCGTCCTCGTCGACACCCGGCGGCTGGAGGACACCTATCCGATCCTGGAGCTGATCGAGGACCTCGACCTGCCCTACGCGATCGCGATCAACCGGTTCGACCAGGCACCCGAGCACACCGTCGAGCGGCTGCGCGAGGTCATGGACCTCGAACCGGAGACTCCGCTGGTCATCTGTGACGCGCGTGAGCTCCGCAGCTCGACCGACGCGCTGATCACTCTCACCCGACACGTGCTCACCCTGACGCCGGAGAACGCCGCATGACCACGTCTGACCCTTCCGGCGGGCAGTGCCCGGCCCACCAGTCGCCCGAGTACCGGGCGGCGGTGGGCGGGCACGGCGCGACCTCCCAGCAGCAGCCGCAGCAGCCGATCGAGCAGCCGCCGCCGGAGCTTCCGCTGCCCATCCACGGCCCGGAGTTCAGCGCCAACCCCCGCGCCACCTACGAGCGGCTGCGCGCCCAGGGCCCGATCGCACCGGTGGAGATCGCACCGGGCGTCTACGGCTACCTGACCACCACCTACCGGTCGGCGCTCTACCTCCTGCGCAACACGCCGAACCGGTTCGCCAAGAACCCGCGTCACTGGCAGGCGCTGCGGGACGGCCATGTCCCGCCCGACAGCCCGGCCGCCCTGATGATGGGCCCGCGCGACAACGCGCTGTGGATGGACGGCCCCGCGCACGCGCGGCACCGCCGTGCCATCACCGGCAGCCTGGACAAGGTCGACACCCACGCGCTGGCCGCCACGGTCACCCGCATCGCGGACCAGCTGATCGACTCCTTCGCCGCCGACGGGGAGATCGACCTCGTCTCGCGGTACGCCGACCCGCTGCCGATGCTCACGCTGATCGACCTGTTCGGCTGCCCGGAGGAGCTGGGCCACCGACTGGTGGTGGCGATCGGCATGCTCTTCGACACCGACGCCGACGGCGCCCAGGCCAACGCGGAGATCGCCGCGTCGTGCATGGCGCTGACCGACCTCAAGCGCCGGGACCCCGGACCCGACGTCACCTCCTGGCTGCTGGCCCACGAGGCCGGCCTGGACGACGAGGAGATGGTGCAGACCATACTCCTGGTGATCGGCGCGGCGACCACGCCGAGCAGCAACCTGATCATGAACGGTGTGCTGCGCATGATCACCGACGCCCGGTTCGCGGGCAACGTCCACGACGGCGTCCAGCCCGTCTCCGACGCCCTCGACGAGGTGCTGTGGAACGACCCGCCGGTCTCCAACTACAGCCCGCTGTACGCCCTCGGGTACCAGACGTACGAGGGCATCACCATTCATCCGGGGTATCCCGTACTGGTGTCCTTCGCCGCCGCCAACTCGGATCCAGCGCTCGGCCTCCACGCCGGCTCGCGCGCCGGAAACCGCGGGCACCTCGCGTTCTCCGCGGGCGTCCACGCCTGTCCCTCACCGGACCTGGCGCGGATCATCTCCGAGACGGCGATCGAGCGCGTCCTGGACCGGCTCCAGCCGCTCACCTTCGCCGGTGACCTCATCCGGCGGCCCGGCACCTACCACTCGGGGCTCACCGAGCTCCTCGTCCGGTACCAGCCATCCTCCCCGCTCGCCGCATCCGAAAGGTGATTCAGATGAGCACGCAGGCGTCCCAGGGAAGTACTCCGTACCAACTCGACGGTTCCGGTTCCGACATCCACGGCGAGGCCGCGGCACTGCGCGAACTCGGCCCGGCCGTGCGGGTCCACCTGCCCGGTGAGATACCCGCGTGGTCGGTCACCGACCCCGGCCTCATCCGGCGCCTCCTCGCGCACAAGGAGGTCTCCAAGGACGCCCACCAGCACTGGCCGGCGTACCAGGAGGGCCGGGTCCCCGAGGACTGGCCGCTGCGCATCTGGGTGGACGTCCGCAACGCCCTCGCCGCGTTCGGCAGCGAACACACCCGGCTCCGCCGTCCGCTGGCCTCCGCGTTCACCGCGCGCCGTGTCCGCGCGCTGGAGCCGCAGATCCAGGAGATCACCGACAAGCTCCTCGACGAGCTGGAGGCCGACGCCGAGACCGGAGCCGTCGACCTGCGCGACCAGTTCGCCTGGCGGCTGCCGCTCCTGGTGGTCAACGCCCTGCTCGGGGTGCCGGAGGAACTGCACGACGACTTCCGGGACGCCATCGGCACCCTCTTCGCCACGGACCTCTCGCCCGAGGAGGCCGCGGCCGGAGGCGTCGAGACCTACCGCCTGCTCAACGAGCTCATCGAGATCAAGTCGCAGACCCCGGCCGACGACGTCACCTCCGCGGTGATCGCCGCCCACGCCGAGGGCGACCTCGACGACCAGGAGCTGCGTGACAGCCTCCTCCTGCTCATCGGCGCGGGTCACGAGACCACCGTCAACCTCATCGACCACGCCATCGCCAACCTGCTGCTCCACCCCGAGCAGCGGGAGCGGGCCACCTCCGGCGAGGTGCCCTGGGAGGCCGTGGTCGAGGAGACGCTGCGGCACCAGGCACCGATCGCCAGCATCATCCTGCGTTTCGCCGTCCGGGATCTCACGGACGAGGAGACCGGGGTGACGTTCGCCCGGGGCGACGCCATCGTCATCAACTACGCGGCCGCCGGGCGGGATCCGGGTGTGCACGGCGAGACCGCCGACGAGTTCGACGTCGGCCGTACCGCCGCCCGCGAACACCTGGCGTTCGGCTACGGGGTGCACTACTGCGTCGGCGCGCCGCTGGCGCGGCTCGAGGGCCGGATAGCTCTGGAGACGCTGTTCACCCGTCACCCGGACCTGGCACTGGCCGTCGACGCCGACCAGCTCACCCCGCTGCCGTCGCTGATCTCCAACGGCCACCAGAAGCTGCCGGTCAAGCTCGACGGCGCCGCGGCGGGTCAGGGGCAGGCGGCCTGACGGCCCGACGCCCTCACGGCCCGACGTCCTGACGGCATCCGACGATCCGGTCGGCCGACCGGCTGACGGAAGCCGACAGCACCACCCAGCAGGAACCCTGAACCACGGGCAGCACCACCTCGTGGACGGTGACCCCGTCCACGGGACCGCGTGAGCGAACCGGCCGGCGGCACAACCGTCCGTCGCCGAACCCGGCGCGGCGCGGCACCGTGGTCCGGCACCCGCCGGCTCGCCGCCACGCGGCAGCCGGCGGGTGGACCGGCGGACACGGCCGTCCCCGGGCGCGCGAACGCCCGGGGACGGCCCTTGCCGTTCCCCGGGCGTTCGCCGTTCCGCTGTTCGCCGCCGCGGTCAGCCGCGCGGGGCTTCGGCCGCCGCCGCGACGGCCTCGGCGACCGGAGTGGTCCCGTTGATCAGTTCCAGCGTGAGCCCCGCCGTCCGCGGCTCGTCGAGGAGGCCCGCCAGCACCGCCGCGACGTCGTCCCGGGTGATCTCGGAGCGGCCGGTGGCCGGCGCCAGCGTGACCTGACCCGTTCCGGGTTCGTCGGTGAGGAGCCCCGGGCGCAGGATGGTCGCGTCGAGCCCGGAGCGGGCGCGGATGTCGGCGTCGGCGGCGGCCTTCGCCCGCAGGTAGGAGGCGAACACGGGGTCGGTCCCCTCCGGCGGCTCCGCGTCGGTGCCCATGGCCGAGACGACGATCAGCCGCCGCACCCCGGCCCGTTCGGCGGCGTCGGCGAAGAGCACCGCGCCCCCGCGGTCCATGCTGTCCTTGCGGCCCTCGCCGCTGCCGGGGCCCGCTCCCGCGGCGAAGACCGCCGCGTCGGCGCCCTCCAGATGGCGGGCGACATCGGCCACCGAGGCGGACTCCAGGTCGCACAGGGCCGGTTCGGCGCCCAGCGCCAGCAGGGCCCCTGCCTGGGACGGCTGTCGGATCAGTCCGGACACCTGGTCACCCCGTCCGACCAGCAGCCGTTCGAGTCGGCGGGCGATCTGACCGTGTCCTCCGGCGATTACGGTACGCATGATCCCGACCGTACCCGCGACGCGCGGCGAACGCGGGACGCCGGGCCGGGTACCGCCGTACGGCCGCCCGCCGGAGGGGAGTTCCGCCGTTCCCGCCGCCGGGCACGGGCGAAGCGGCGGGCCGCGCCGGGCGTCAGCCGGTGGCCTGGCGCGGCAGGCCCGGAGCGGCCGGGGCCGCCGTGCCGCAGTACTCCCGCACCGCGCTGGTGCGGGCGACGACCCGGCCCCGGTGGATCACGATCCGGCTGTACGCCAGGGCGAGCGCGCCGCTCAGGGAGTCGCCGCGCACCGCGAGCAGTTCCGCCGGATGGCCGGACTCGATCCGCACCGGCGGCAGCCCCAGCGCCTCCCGGGACCGGGTGCTGACGGCGGCGTAGGCGTCCACCGGGCCCGCCTCGCCGTGTGAGGCGAGCAGGTAGGCGGCCTCCAGCGGATCGCCGCGGCCCACCGCGTTGGCGTGGTCGCGCAGTGCGCCGCTGCCCGCCGCGACCCGCACACCGGCGGAGCGCAGCAGCCGCACCGGCGTGGTTCCGGCGGCGGGGCGCGGTTCCTCCAGCAGCCCGCAGGGCCCCTGCGGCAGGCAGACCACGGTCACGCCCGCCCCGGCCAGCTGTTCCGCCGCCCGGCCCGCGGCCTCCGCCGGAAGCCGGGACAGGCCCGCGCAGGGCCCGACGGCGACCTCGCCGCGCAGTCCGCCCGCCGCGGCGGCCAGCCGGGCGAGGCCGGCCGGGTCGTCGCCGCCGGTGTGCAGGTCGAGGCCGCAGCCGTGTTCGGCGGCGGTCTCGACCAGCACATCGAGATACCCGGCCGGATCGGGGTCGAGGTCCGGGTTGCCGCCGAGCGCCGTGACGCCCATCTTCGCGGCGTCGTGCAGCAGCGCGCGGTCGTCCGCGCCGGCCCGGCCGGTCAGCCGGCGGGGGACCGCCACGACCTGGAGGTCGGTGAGTCCGCGCAGCCCGCGCCGGGCGTCGAGCGCCGCTTCGAGCGAGGAGAGGGCGGTCACGTCCCCGATCCGAATGTGGGTGCGCTGCGCGGTGGCGCCGTGGCCGAGCTGGAGCAGCGCGGCCTCCGTCATCCGCCGCCGCAGGGCGGAGGGGTCGGTCGAGGGCGGGCCGTCGTCGTCGGCGGTGAGCGCGGTGTCGTGGTGCGCGTGCGGCTCTGCCGGCGCCGGGAGCAGCAGATAGCCGGAGAGGTCGACGCGGGTGGTGCCGGCACCGGGGGACGGCGTGAGGCTGCCCGGGGTCCCGACGGCCTCGACCAGGCCGGTGCTGATCCGGACGTCGACGGTGCGGCCGTCGGCGAGCCGGGGTCCGCTGAGGATGAGAACGGCGGCGCCCTCGGCGTCGGCATCGGCGGGCATCGGTCTCCTGCTGGTCGCTGGCCGGCGGTCGGTTCCCCGGCGGCTTGCCGGTCGGTGCGGCGCGTCCGGGGCCGGGGCCGACGGGCGGGCACGGCGGCCGGGTGGTGTCGGAGCGCGGGGCGCGACGAGCCGCCGGGAACGCCGTCGGGCGGTTGGTGCGAGGGTACGGCCCGGGGCCGCCGGGCGGGGGCAGGAGAAGGACACGGCGAAATAGTCGTACCGGGAGGCAGCGGTTGGCCGACGGCGGGTGGTGACGGGTCCCCGCCGCCCGTCCGCCCTGTTCGGGGGCGGTCGCCGGCCGCCCGTCGTCCGCCGCTGACACGGTCCGTGAGGCCGGTCCGGGACGGTGCGGGACGGCCGCCGGTTTATGGATTTCGTCATCGGCCGGGGAGCGTGTAATCTCTTCCTCGCTCGCCCCAATAGCTCAGTCGGCAGAGCGTCTCCATGGTAAGGAGAAGGTCAACGGTTCGATTCCGTTTTGGGGCTCTGCGATGCGGGTTCTCCCGCATCCTGGCGGCGTAGCTCAGTCGGTAGAGCAAACGGCTCATAATCGTTGTGTCACCGGTTCAAGTCCGGTCGCCGCTACTCATCGGTAGCCGATGGTGGGTTTACTGCCCCGATCGGCTACTCTCTCTGTGTTCGACCATCCATCCGTCAAGGAGCACTTCACGTGGCTGCCACCGACGTCCGCCCGAAGATCACGCTGGCCTGCGTGGAGTGCAAGGAGCGGAACTACATCACTCGCAAGAACCGGCGGAACAACCCCGACCGGCTCGAGATGAAGAAGCACTGCCCGCGCTGCAACTCGCACACCGCGCACCGCGAGACCCGCTGACTTCGGTCCGGTCCCGCTTTCCCGGCTGAATCCGGCGTCCCTCGCGTCGCCGCGTGTGCCGCCGGGGATGTACCAGCTCAGGCGGGTATGTCATTCCGCTTCACCGGCAGCCCGATGGCTCTCATCGTGCCGTTCGGTCGTTGTTGACCGCTGAGGCCGCTCCGTTCCCGGAGCGGCCTCGCGTTCGTTCCCGGAGGTGTTCGCGCCCATGGCGCTCGACCAGTCCTATGTCGGACGCAGCTACCCGCCGAGCCGGCCCTACGAGGTCGGACGCGAGAAGATCCGCGAGTTCGCGGAGGCCATCGGCGACGAGAACCCCGCGTACACCGACGTGGAGGCGGCCCGCGCGCTCGGCCACGCCGACGTGATCGCCCCGCCCACTTTCGTCTTCGCCATCAGCTTCGCCGCGACCGGCGACGTGATAGACGACCCCGAGCTGGGCCTGGACTACAGCCGGGTCGTCCACGGCGACCAGCGGTTCGCCTACACCCGCCCGGTCCGGGCCGGTGACCGGCTGTCGGTCACCTCGACCATCGAGGCGATCCGCTCGATGGCGGGCAACGACATCCTCGACATACGCGGTGAGGTGCGTGACGCCGACGGCGAGCACGTGGTGACCGCGTACACCAAGCTGGTGGCCCGGGCCGCCGAGGAGGCATGAGCGCGATGACCGCGAGCGTCAGCTACGCCGACGTCGAGCCCGGCACCGAACTGCCGGCCCGTGAGTTCCCGGTCGACCGGGCCGCCCTGGTCAGGTACGCGGGCGCCTCCGGCGACTTCAACCCGATCCACTGGAACGAGCGGTTCGCCCGCGAGGTGGGGCTGCCGGACGTGATAGCGCACGGCATGTTCACCATGGCCGAGGCGGTGCGTGTCGTCACCGACTGGGTCGGTGACCCGGGCGCGGTGGTGGACTACGGGGTGCGTTTCACCAAGCCGGTCGTGGTGCCGGACGACGGTGTGGGCGCGGTGATCGAGGTGTCGGGCAAGGTCGCCGTCAAGCTGGACGACGAGGCGCGCACGGTCCGCGTGGACCTCATGGTCAAGTCGGCCGGGCAGAAGGTGCTCGGCATGGCCCGCGTCGTGGTCCGCCTCGCCTGACCGGCTCTGACCGGCTCTGACCGCCTCGTCTGACCGGCTCGCCCGGCCGTCGCAGGTGGGCGACCCGGGCCGGGCGCGGCCACCCGCCGCGGGCGGGCGCCGTAGGGTGTGGTCCGTGCAGGAACGACGTGACGCCACCCTCGCCCCGCTCACCACCTTCCGTCTCGGCGGTCCGGCCCGCAGGCTGCTGACCGCCACCACGGAGGACGAGGTGATCACCGCCGTCCGCGACGCGGACGACGCCGGTGAACCGCTGCTGCTCATCGGAGGTGGCAGCAACCTGGTCATCGGCGACGAGGGCTTCGCCGGTACCGCCCTGCTCGTCGCCACCACAGGGTTCGACCTCGACGGCACCCGCCTGGAGCTCGCCGCGGGCGAGAACTGGTCCGACGCCGTCGCCCGCACCGTCGACGCCGGACTCGCCGGCATCGAGTGCCTGGCGGGCATCCCCGGCTCCGCGGGCGCGACCCCGATCCAGAACGTCGGCGCGTACGGCCAGGAGGTCTCCTCCGTCGTGACGGAGGTCCTCGTCTACGACCGGGTGGAGCGCCGCACCGTGGTGATCCCCGCTGCCGACTGCGGGTTCGCCTACCGCCACAGCCGCTTCAAGGCCGAGCCAGACCGGCACGTGGTGCTGCGGGTCCGGTTCGCGCTGGAGGACGCCGGCGGGCTCTCCGCACCGCTGCGCTACGCCGAGACCGCGCGTGCCATGGGCGTCGAGACGGGCGAGCGGGTCCCCCTCGGCGACGCCCGCGAGACCGTGCTCAAACTCCGCAGCGGCAAGGGCATGGTGCTGGACCCGGAGGACCACGACACCTGGTCGGCCGGCTCCTTCTTCACCAACCCGATCCTGGACGACGCCGCCCACGCGGCGTTCGTGGCCCGGGCCGCCGAACGCCTGGGCGCTGACGCCCCGCCGCCGCCCGCCTTCCCGGCGGGGGAGGGCCACACCAAGACCTCCGCCGCCTGGCTCATCGACAAGGCCGGCTTCACCAAGGGGTACGGCAAGGGCCCGGCCCGCATCTCCGGCAAGCACACCCTGGCGCTGACCAACCGCGGCCACGCCCGCACCGCCGATCTGCTGGAGCTGGCCCGTGAGGTCCGCGACGGCGTGCACGACGCCTTCGGCATCACGCTGGTCAACGAGCCGGTGACCGTCGGCTGCTCGCTCTGAGCGGCCGGGCGGCCGGCTGATCACCTGGCCGGCCGCTCAGCTCGTCGGCCGGCCGGCTCCGCCCCTCACGCCGGTGCCGGAGCGCCCCGCGCCGGATCGTCGGCCAGCCAGTCGTCGATCCCCGCCAGCGCCGCCGCCAGCTCGTCGGCGGGCATCCGGCCCGCGCGCAGTGACTGCCGTGCCAGCTCCGCCAGCTCCTCGTCGGTGAAGGCGTGGTGCTGCCGGGCGATCTCGTACTGCGCGGCCAGCCGCGAACCGAAGAGCAGGGGGTCGTCGGCGCCCAGCGCCATCGGCACTCCCGCGTCCCACAGCACCCGCAGCGGCACGTCCTCGTGCTTCTCGTAGACACCCAGCGCCACGTTGGACGCCGGGCAGACCTCGCACGTCACCCCCGACTCCGCCAGCCGCGCCAGCAGTCGCGGGTCCTCGGCGGCCCGGACCCCGTGACCGATCCGGTCCGCCCGCAGGTCGTCCAGGCAGTCCCGGACGCTGGAGGGGCCGGACAGCTCGCCGCCGTGCGGGGTCGCCAGCAGTCCGCCCTCGCGCGCGATAGCGAACGCGCGGTCGAAGTCCCGCGCGAAGCCGCGCCGTTCGTCGTTGGAGAGCCCGAAGCCGATCACGCCGCGGTCGGCGAAGCGGACCGCGAGCCGGGCCAGGGTGCGGGCGTCCAGCGGGTGCTTCATGCGGTTGGCCGCGACCAGCACCCGGATCGACAGCCCGGTCTCCGAACTCGCGCGGTCCACCGCGTCGAGGATGACCTCCAGCGCCGGGATCAGCCCGCCCAGTCTGGGCGCGTACGAGGTCGGATCGACCTGGATCTCCAGCCACCGGGACCCGTCGGCGACATCCTCCTGCGCCGTCTCGCGCACCAGGCGCTGGATGTCCTCCGGTTCCCGGAGACAGGAGCGGGCCATGTCGTAGAGCCGCTGGAAACGGAACCAGCCGCGCTCGTCGGTCGCACGGAGACTGGGCGGCTCGCCGCCCTTGAGGGCGTCCGGAAGGTGGACGCCGTACTTGTCCGCCAGCTCCAGCAGGGTGCTGGACCGCATGGAGCCGGTGAAGTGCAGATGCAGATGGGCCTTCGGCAGCAGCCGGACATCACGAACACTCGCCATCATCAGATCTTGCCGCATACCGGTGCGGTGGCGGTAATCCGGTGCCCACGGGACAGCCCGGAGGCCGCGCGGCCTTCGAACGCCCGCCGGAACGCGGGACGGGCCGCCCTCCCCGCGCGGGGAGAGCGGCCCGTCCTGTGACGTGCGCCGGGTCAGTCCCGCGCCTCCGCCAGCAGCTTCTGCACGCGGGAGACACCCTCGACCAGGTCCTCGTCGCCCAGCGCGTAGGAAAGCCGCAGGTAGCCAGGGGTGCCGAACGCCTCGCCGGGAACGACCGCGACCTCGACCTCGTCCAGGATCACCTCGGCCAACTCCACGCTGGTCGCCGGACGGCGGCCCCGGATCTCCTTGCCGAGCAGCGCCTTCACCGAGGGGTAGGCGTAGAACGCGCCCTCGGGAACCGGGCACTCCACCCCGTCGATCTCGTTCAGCATCCGCACGATCGTCTGACGGCGCCGGTCGAACGCCTTACGCATCTCGGCGACCGCGTCCAGGTCACCGGAGACGGCGGCCAGCGCCGCGACCTGCGCCACGTTGCTGACGTTGGAGGTGGCGTGCGACTGGAGGTTGGTGGCGGCCTTCACCACGTCCTTCGGGCCGATCAGCCAGCCCACCCGCCAGCCCGTCATCGCGTAGGTCTTGGCGACACCGTTCACCACGATGCAGCGGTCGGCCAGCTCCGGGACCTCCACCGGCAGCGAGCTGAACTGGGCGTCACCGTAGACCAGGTGTTCGTAGATCTCGTCGGTCAGCACCCACAGGCCGTGCTCGGCGGCCCAGCGGCCGACCTCGCGCACCTGCTCGCGGGAGTAGACCGCGCCCGTCGGGTTGGACGGCGAGACGAAGAGCAGCACCTTGGTGCGCTCGGTGCGCGCCGCCTCCAGCTGCTCGACGCTGACCCGGTAACCGGTGGTCTCGTCCGCGACCACGTCCACCGGGACGCCGCCGGCCAGCCGGATCGACTCCGGGTAGGTCGTCCAGTACGGGGCGGGGACGATGACCTCGTCGCCCGGGTCCAGGATCGTGGCGAACGCCTCGTAGATCGCCTGCTTGCCGCCGTTGGTCACCAGCACCTGCGAGGGCTCGACCTGCCAGCCGGAGTCGCGCAGCGTCTTCGCGGCGATGGCGGCCTTCAGGTCGGGGAGCCCGCCGGCGGGCGTGTAGCGGTGGTAGCGCGGGTCGCGTGCGGCCTGCACGGCGGCGTCCACGATGTAGTCCGGGGTCGGGAAGTCCGGTTCACCGGCGCCGAATCCGATCACCGGGCGGCCGGTGGCCTTGAGGGCCTTGGCCTTGGCGTCCACGGCGAGGGTGGCGGACTCGGAGATCGCGCCGACGCGTGCCGAGACACGGCGCTGCGCGGGCGATGCGGCTGACGGTGCGGTGGGAGTCTCGGAGCTCATACCGGCATCGTCGCAGACCACGCCCTCGCGGCGCACAGCGGTGACCGCAGTGCGGACGGGGCCGTCCGGACCGGCCCGCCGCGGCGCACGCGCCACCGGGGCTGCCGGCCGCGTGCCACGTGCGGGTGAACCGAGGGCCGGCCCGCGCGCTCGCCGGCTCCCCGGCACGGCCACGTACCGGGTGGCCCGGTGCCGCCCCGCGTCCGTCTCCGCACCGCCCGTCACCACGGCGGACGCCCGGCCGGGCGGGAGTTGGCGGTACCTGTTCGACGCCGGGCGGTATCACCGCGTACACTCGTGCCTCGTTGGTCGCATCCCGCTCCTCCCCGGACGGCGTCGGACGACGTTGTGCGGATGGGGTAGGTTGGGCGCGGCAACAAAGGGTCGTAGCTCAATTGGTAGAGCACTGGTCTCCAAAACCAGCGGTTGGGGGTTCAAGTCCCTCCGGCCCTGCTACACGTTTGAAAGCCGCCCGGCTGGGCCGGGCGGCTATGACCATGACCGGGATCGGGTGAGGACGAGTGGCTGGCATCACGGACTCCGTCGAGGCGCCGGAGCCCCGGGGCGAAGGCACCGGCCGTCGTGGGAAGCGCGGCAAGCGCGGCCCGCTGGGACGGCTCGCACTCTTCTACCGTCAGGTCATCGCCGAGCTCCGCAAGGTCGTCTGGCCGACGCGGAACCAGCTGACCACCTACACCGCGGCGGTGATCGCGTTCGTTCTGGTGATGATCGCCATCCTGTCTGTGCTTGACTGGGGTTTCACCCGAGTCATCGACTACGTCTTCGGCTGACCCATTCTCCGGCGGGTGGGCCGTCGTCTCCGCCACCGCCGGACAGCCCGTACCGACGTGAAGCCAGGAAGAAGCATCCAACGTGTCTGACCCGAACCCGAACGACGCTGTCGCGCCCGCGCAGGACGACGACACCGCGCGCGACATCATCGAGGCGGCGGACACCGTCGACCCGGCAGAGGCCGAAGACGCGGCGGCCGGTACCGCCGCCGAGGAAGCCGCTCTCGCAGAGGAAGACGCTCTCGTCGAGGGCGGCGCCGTCGCCGAGACCGCCGAGGACGAGTCCGCCCGGGAGCTGGCCGAGGACGCCGAGGTGCCGGGCGACGCCGAGGACGCCGACGACGAGGTGGTCGCGGACGCCGCCGCCGACGCCGTCGCCGACATCGAGACCGAGGCCGCCGAGGTCGAGCAGGCCGTGGACCCGGTCGCCGCGCTCCGCGAGGAGCTGCGCCTCCAGCCGGGCGAGTGGTACGTCATCCACACCTACGCGGGCTACGAGAACCGGGTGAAGACCAACCTGGAGCAGCGCGCCGTCTCGCTGAACGTCGAGGACTTCATCTTCCAGGTCGAGGTTCCGACCGAAGAGGTCGTCCAGATCAAGAACGGCGACCGCCGCACCGTCAAGCAGAACAAGCTGCCCAGCTACGTGCTGGTCCGCATGGACCTCACCAACGAGTCCTGGGGCGTCGTCCGGAACACCCCGGGCGTCACCGGCTTCGTCGGCAACGCCTACGACCCGTACCCGCTGACGCTGGACGAGATCGTCAAGATGCTCGCCCCCGAGGCCGAGCAGAAGGCCGCCGCCGAGGCCGCCGGCTCCGGCGCCCCGGCGCCCGGCGGACGCCGCGTCGAGGTCCAGGTGCTGGACTTCGAGGTCGGCGACTCGGTCACCGTCACCGACGGCCCGTTCGCGACGCTGCAGGCCACGATCAACGAGATCAACGCCGACTCCAAGAAGGTCAAGGGCCTGGTGGAGATCTTCGGCCGCGAGACCCCGGTCGAGCTGAGCTTCGACCAGATCACCAAGAACTGATCACACCAGGCACGAGAAAGCGCCCCCGCTCAGCGGTTTTCTGCTGAGCGGGGGCGCTTTCGCATGGGCTTGGGCCATCTGTGGGCCGTGAGCGGGGGCGGTCCGGGGGCCGGTCACGAGCCGTCCGGCGGGTGCGGCGCTAATGTGGCCTCATGCGCGCGCTGATAGTCGAGAACGATGACAGGGTCGCGCGTGCCCTGAGCCGGACCCTGCGGGGCGAGGGCTTCGACGTGGAGCGGGCCAGGAGTGTCGAGGAGGCCACCCGGGCGATCGCCGGGGCCGAGTTCGCCATCGCCCTGGTCGACCTCGGTCTGGACGACGGCGACGGCGTCGATGTCATAAGGGTGCTGCGCGACCATCCCTCGACCGGAGTCATCGCGGTGACCGCCCGCAGCGAGCAGGCGCACCGGGTCCGCGGGCTGCGCGCCGGCGCCGACGACTACCTGGTCAAGCCGTTCGGGGTGGCCGAGCTGCTGGCCCGCATCGAGGCGGTCACCCGGCGGCTGCGGGTGGCGCACACCGTGCCCGTGGCCCGGGGCACCATCAGCCACGGCGAGCTGCTCGTCGACCAGGACCGTCACGAGGTCGCCCGCCACGGCGAGCTGCTGCACCTGACCCGCAAGGAGTTCGACATCCTGGTGCTGCTGGCCCGCAACAGCGGCGCCGTGGTCGAGCGGGACCGCATCCTGGACCAGGTCTGGCAGTCCAACTGGGAGGGCAGCAGCCGCACCCTGGACACCCATATGACCTCGCTGCGGGCCAAGCTCGGCGAGTCCGCGGACATCACCACGGTGCGGGGGGTCGGCTACCGGCTGGAGCCCGCGCCGGGGCCGGCCGGGTAGCCGCCGGTGCGCCGCCGCATCGTGGTCGCGCTGCTGCCCGTGCTCGTCCTGCTCGTGGTCGGCGTGGGCATCTCCTACGCCGTGGTGGTCGGCGAGCGCCAGACACAGCAGGTCTTCATCGACCGCAGCGGTGACGCGGTGCGGTTCGCAACGCTGGCGGAGGCCGCGATCTCCTTCGGCGACTCCTCCCGGCTGCACGCGGAACTCGACGCCTACCAGGAGCTCTACGACTCGCCGGTCTGGGTGCTGGGGCTGGACGGCAGCCTGCTGCACGATCCCGGCGTGCCCCTGCCGTCCGGCGAGATGGTCGCCGACAACGTCCAGCGTGCCTTCGCCGGCAGCAGAGCGGCCGAGGCGGGGACGGTGTGGCCGTGGACGGCCGGGCCGCTGCGGGTGGTGGAGCCGGTGGGCCGGGACTCCCAGGTGACCGCCGTGGTGGTGATCGAGGCGCCCACCGACGGCCTGCGCCAGGCCACGCTGCGCCAGTGGGGCGTCGGCGCCGTCCTGCTGCTGCTGCCCATCGGGGCGCTGATGGCCGGTCTGTGGCCGCTGAGCCGCTGGATTCTGCGGCCGGTGCGTGACCTGGAGCGGATCGCGGCCGATGTGCGCGGTGGTGACATGGGGGCGCGCGCGGCGGTGGCGCACGGCCCGCCCGAGCTGCGCGGACTGGCCCTCACCTTCAACTCCACGGTGGACACCGTGCAGCGCTCGCTGGAACGGCAGCGGATGTTCGTCGCCGACGCCGCCCACCAGCTGCGGAACCCGCTGGCGAGCCTGCGGCTGTCGGTGGAGAACCTGCGCCCGTGGGCGCGCGAGCCGGAGGCCCGGGAGGCCGTCGACGACGCCGTGGACGGCGCGGTGCAGATGGGCCAGATGTTCGAGGCGATGCTGGCGGCCACCGCCGTCGCCAGCCAGGAACGGGTCAGCGACCGGGAGGCGTGGACCCTCCAGCAGGTCTTCGCCGTCGGCCGCCCGCGCTGGGAGCAGGTCACCTCCGAGCACGGGCTGGCCCTGCGGGTGGACGATCCCGAGCCCGGCCTGGCGCTGCGGCAGCCGCCGGGCGGCCTGGTGGCGGTGCTCGACGAACTGGTCGACAACGCCGCCCGGCTGTCGGGCGCGGAGACCGTCACCGTCTCCGTGGCGGTCGACACCGCCCGCCGGCTGGGCACCGTCACGGTCGCCGACGACGGCACCGGCCTGTCGGCGGAGGAGCGCGACGCGGCCCGGGGCCGCTTCTGGCGGGCCCAGCGCCACCAGAACGTGCGCGGCACGGGGCTCGGGCTGGCGATCATCCACGACGTGGTCGAGGACGTGGAGGGGGAGGTGCGGCTGGACGCCAACGAGCCGCACGGCCTGCGGGTATCGGTCCGGCTGCCGGTGGTCTCCGCCGGCTGAACGCGCCGGCCCGCCCGCGTGCCCGCTCCAGAGGGAGAGAGGCGCGGGCGGGCGGCGTGATCGGTGCCGGGAACGGGGTGTCAGCCCATGCTCTTCGCGCCGTCCAGCGCCTCCCGGATGATGTCGGCGTGACCGGCGTGCTGGGCGGTCTCCGCGATGAGATGGGTCAGCACCCGGCGTGCCGACCACCGGGCGCCGGGCTCGAACCACGGCGCCGAGGGCAGCGGCCGGGCCGCGCCCAGGTCGGGCAGCGTGGCGATGACCTCGTCGGTGCGGGCGGCGACCTCCGCGTAGTCGGCCAGCACCCCGGCGAGCGTCTCGCCGGGCAGCAGCCGGAACTCGTCGGCCCGGCGCGCCCAGTCCTCCTCGGTCATCGCGTCGAAGTCGCCGAGCGCGGTGGGTCCGGTCAGCACGAACTCGGTCCAGCCCCGCTCGGTCCCGGCCACGTGCTTGATCAGGCCGCCCAGGCACAGTTCGCTGACCGTGGTCCGCTTCCGCGCCTGCTCGTCGGTGAGGTCGCGGGTGGTGAAGCGCAGGAAGTGGCGCTGCTGGCGCAGCGCCTCCAGCAGGTCCGCCCGCCCGTCGTCCCCGGTACCGGCCTCGCCGGTCGTCTCGTCCCGCGTGGTGGTCTCGTCGGTCTCGGCCGTCATGCTGTCCGCCTCCTGCGTACGGTCTGCCCGGTCCGCACTGTCCGCCGACCGGCCTTCGACCACCACGCTAGGAACCATCGCGGTCACTTCCTGGCCGCGATACGGCCAGAATGGCCGCATGGCCACCACCACCAGGACCCTGCGACTGCTGTCGCTGCTGCAGAGCCACCGCTACTGGCCGGGGAACGAGCTGGCCGACCGGCTGGAAGTGTCCCCCCGCACCCTGCGTCGCGACATCGACCGGCTGCGCGAGCTGGGCTATCCCGTCCGGGCGCGCCCCGGGGTGGACGGGGGCTACCAGCTCGACGCCGGGGCCGTGCTGCCGCCCCTGGTGATCGACGACGAGGAGGCGGTCGCCCTGGTCATCGGGCTCCAGAGCGCGACGCTGGGCGCGGTCGAGGGCGTGAGCGAGCCGTCGGTGCGGGCACTCGCCAAGGTGGCCCGGGTGCTGCCCGCCCGGCTGCGGCGCCGGGTGGACGCGCTGCGCACGATGACCGTCGCCGCCGGCTGGGACGACCGTCCCGCGTCGGGCGTGGACCCGGCCGTGCTCGTCGCGCTCGCGCCGGCCTGCCGGGACAGCGAGGAGATCCGCTTCGGGTACACCGCCGCCGACGGCACCCGGACCGACCGGCACACCGAACCGCACCGGCTGGTCTGTCTGGGCCGCCGCTGGTACCTGGTCGCCTATGACCTGACGCGCCACGACTGGCGATGCTTCCGCGCCGACCGGATCACCGCGCCGGAGCCCACCGGCGCCCGCTTCCGGCAGCGGGAACTGCCGGCCGAGGACGCCGCCGCCTACGTCCGGCACTCCGTGGAACACGCGGCCTGGCCGCACCGCGTGGAGGCGCTGGTGGAAGCCCCGGCCGCGACCGTTCGGATGCGGATCGGCCGCTGGGTCACGGTGGAGGAGACCGGAGAGACCGAGCGGTGCCGGGTGCGGATGACCACCGACTCGCTGGAGTGGCCCGCCATGGCGCTGGGCGCGGCCGGCGCCGAGTTCCGGGTGGTGCACCCGCCGGAACTGCGCGAGCTGGTCCACTCCTGGGGCGCCCGGTTCGGGCGCGCCTGACGCGCGGCGACGGCCTCAGGCGCCGGCGCCGTCACCCGCGCCGAACGCCCTCCATCACGCCTTGGCGGCGCGGAACCACGCCGCGGCGCCCGGATGCAGCGGGATGGGCGCGGTGGCCGCCGCGGTGCGCGGGTTGATCTGGTACGCCTCCGGGCGGGTGCGGGCCAGCTTCGACGCGCCCTCGACGGCCGTCCCCGTCAGCACCCGCGCCACGTCGTCGGGGAAGCCCCGGTGCACGGCGATCAGCGTCGGGACGGCCACCGTGCGGGTGGTCGCCACCCCCGGGTAGACGGTGCTGGAGATGGTCACCGGCAGGTACTCGCCCGGGTGTGCCCGCTGGATGGCCTCGGTCTCCTCACCGAGGTCGACGAAGTGCACCGGTGGCGCGTTCTCCAGCAGCCAGTCGATGGCGGGCGTCGGCATCGCCGTGAGGGAGGCGACCGCGTCGACCGTGCCGTCCACCAGCGCCTCCACGGCCCGCTGCTGGCCGAGGTCGCGCACCTCGACCTCCACCCCGGCCGCCGCCAGCAGCCTGGTGCCGGTGAAGCGGGTGCCCGAGCCGGGCAGACCCATCGCCACGGGCCGGCCGGCCAGGTCGGGAAGAGTGCGTATGCCGCTGTCGCGCAAGGTCACCAGCTGGACCACCGAGTCGAAGATCCGCAGCAGCGCCGGGGTCTCCTCCGCGTGGGCCAGCAGGACGTCGACGTTGGCGTAGGCGAGGTCCACCTCGTCGGACAGCAGCAACCGGGCGTTGTCCACGGAGGCTTCGGTGAAGACGACCTCGACCACCGGTGCGGAGAGCGCGTCGTTCCACAGCTCCGCGAGCGCCGCCCCGGACTCCCGGTAGGTGGCGCCCTCGGGACCGGTGGCCAGCCGCAGACCCGTGGTGTCCACGGTCGGCGGGGAGTCGCACGCGGCGGCCGCCGCGAACCCGAGCGCGGCGGCCAGCAGCGCACGCCGAGAGACCTCGCGCGCCGGCGCCAATGTCAGATCAACCCCAATTTCTGCCCGGTTTCGTTGCTGTAACGCGCATGTGCCAGCACTGTGATGCGACCCACAAACGATAACAGTCACAGGGATGGACGACCCATGACCGATCAGCCGACGACGCAGACGGTGAAGCCGGTGAAGCAGAAGAAGAGGATCTACCAGCACCTGTATTTCTGGGTGCTGCTGGGTATTACGATCGGGATCTTCATCGGCCTGTTCGCGCCCGGTGTCGGCGCCGACATGAAGTGGCTCGCGGACCTCTTCATCAAGCTGGTCAAGGTCGTCATCGCCCCGACCATCTTCGCCACCGTCGTGGTGGGTATCGCCGGAATGGGCAACCTCGCGAAAGCGGGCGGACTCGCCCTCAGAACGGTGTTGTACTTCAACATCACCACCGTCTTCGCGCTGGCCATCGGCCTCGTGGTGATCAACGTCTGGCAGCCCGGCGCGGGCCTCGGCTACGACATCGACTCCTTCGACACCTCCGCGGCCGACTCGGCCATCGCCTCCGCCGGTGAGGTCGAGGGCGGCATCGCAGGCTTCGTGCTCGGCTTGGTCCCGACCTCCTTCGCCAGCGCCTTCGTCGACGGCCAGCTGCTCCAGGTGCTGCTGCTCGCGATCCTCGTCGCCTGCGCCCTCACCATGCTGGGCAGCCGCGCCGAGGGCATGGTCCGCGGCCTCGACACCTTCGCCAAGGTCATGTTCGGCGTCATCAAGATGGTCATGTGGTTCGCCCCGCTGGGCGCCATGGGCGGTATCGCCTTCACCATCGGCGAGCACGGCAGCGCCATTCTCGGCTCGCTGGCGTCCTTCATGGTGTCGTTCTGGGTCACCTGCCTGCTGTTCATCTTCCTGGTGCTCGGCCCCATCTGTTACGCCACCGGCTTCAGCCTCCCGAAGTACATCCGCTACATCAAGGACGAACTGCTGATCGTGCTCGGCACCTCCTCCTCGGAGACGGTGCTGCCCCGCATGCTGACCAAGCTGGAAGCCGCGGGCACCCCGAAGCACGTGGTCGGTATGACCATCCCGACCGGCTACTCCTTCAACCTGGACGGCACCGCGATCTACATGTCCATGGGTGCGCTGTTCATCGCCCAGGCATTCGGCGTGGACGTCTCCATCTGGACCCAGATCGGCCTGCTCGTCTTCATGCTGATCTCCTCCAACGGTGCCGCCGGAGTCTCCGGCGCCGGCCTGGTCACCCTGGCCGCCTCGCTGGCCGCGTTCGACTCGGTGATCCCGGTCGCCGGCATCGCGCTCATCGTCGGCATCGACCGCTTCATGAGCGAGGGCCGCGCCCTGACCAACCTGACGGGTAACGGCATCGGAACACTCGCCATCGCCCGCTGGACGGGTGAGCTGGACCGCGACCGCCTGAAGTACGTCCTCGACAACCCCACCACGGTCGACGTCGACGCCCTCATGAAGGAGGAGGCCGAGGCCGGTCTCCGCGAGACCGCCGAAGCCACCGGCTCCGACAACGGCACCGACGGCCCGGACGGCGCCCCGGGCACCGACGGCACCACCGACGGCCCCGACGCCCCCACCGGACCGGCGGACTCCCGCAAGGAGCCCGCGGCCGAGGGCAGCAGCCGCGGCTGAGCTCCCGCCACCGGCGGCCCACCGCCCCCCATGCGCCCGGCCCGGCGTCCACCACGGACGCCGGGCCGGGCGCTTGCCGCACGCCCCGGCGCACACACCCGGGCCCGCCCGGCCGCCCGGCGCGCTAGATTCCCGCGTGTGGAACTGAGACAGCTGGAGCACTTCGTCGCCGTGTGCGAGGAGCAGCACTTCACCCGCGCCGCCCACCGGCTGCGCATCGCCCAGTCCGGGCTCTCCGCCTCGATCAAGGCGCTGGAGCAGGACCTCGGCACCCCGCTGCTCACCCGGACCACCCGGAGGGTCCGGCTCACCGACGCCGGACGGGCACTTCTCGCCGAGGCGCGCCGCACGCTGCAGTCCGCCGAGGCGGCACGCGAGGCCGTCGCCGCCGTCCAGGGGCTGGTCACCGGCACACTCGCGGTCGGCACCGAGCAGTGCATGGGCATCGTCGAGGCGTCCGAACTGCTCGCCGCGCTGCGCCGCCGCCACCCCGGCGTCGCGGTGCGGATGGTCCAGGACGGCTCGGACGCGCTGTTCGCCGGGGTCCGCGACGGCACCCTGGACCTGGCGTTCGTCGTGTACGACGGCAGCGAGGAAGGCGCCACCGTGCGCCCCGTCGCCCGCGAGCCGCTGATGCTGCTGTGCGGACCGGACCACCCCCTGGCGTCCGCGCCGTCCCCGGTGGCCCTCACCGACCTCGCGGGAGAGGACTTCGTCGACCTGCACCGCGGGTGGGGCGCCCGGCAGGCGGCCGAGGCCGCGTTCGCCGCCGTCGGGGTGGAGCGCGGCGTCGCGATGCAGGTCAACGACGTCTACACGCTGCTGGACCTGGTCCACCGGGGCATGGGCGTGGCGGTGGTGCCCCGCCCGGTCACCCGCAAGGTGCCCGCGCGCGGGCTGGCAGCCGTCCCGCTGGACACCGCCGTCACCTGGAACGTCGGGGTGGCGCTGCCCACCGGCGGCCGGCTCTCGCCCGCCGCCCGGGCACTGCTCGACGGCATGGAGCAGCACCGGCCGGACCCGGCCCCGGACGCGGCCACGGGCGCCACCGCCGGACCGGATTGAGCAGCGGGAACGATGAATCCCATCGGTCTCGGACGTTGGACGCGACGACCACGGGGAACCAGAGTGTGCAGCACGCGGCGTGCCCGGCCCCGGCCCGGCCCGTCGGTTGGCCGCATCTGTGAGAAGGGCTGTTCTTCATGGCTCAGAGCGTTCGCGGGGTCATCGCCCGCGGCAAGGGGCTCCCGGTGGAGCTCACCACGATCGTGGTGCCCGACCCGGGCCCGGGTGACGCGGTGGTACGGATCCAGGCCTGCGGGGTCTGCCACACCGACTACCACTACCGCGAAGGGGGGATCTCCGACGACTACCCCTTCCTCCTCGGGCACGAGGCCGCCGGCGTCGTGGAGTCCGTGGGCGAGGGCGTCACCGACGTGGCCCCCGGCGACTTCGTCGTGCTGAACTGGCGCGCGGTCTGCGGTGACTGTCGCGCCTGCCGGCGTGGACGGCCCCAGTACTGCTTCGACACCCACAACGCGTCGCGGAAGATGACGCTGGAGGACGGCACCGAGCTGTCGCCCGCGCTCGGCATCGGCGCCTTCGCCGACAAGACGCTGGTCGCCGCCGGGCAGTGCACCAAGGTCGACCCGGCCGCCTCCCCGGCCGCCGTGGGCCTGCTGGGCTGCGGCGTCATGGCCGGTCTCGGCGCCGCCGTCAACACCGGAAACGTCGGACGCGGCGACACCGTCGCCGTCATCGGCTGCGGCGGCGTGGGCTGCGCGGCCGTCGCCGGCGCCCGGCTCGCCGGCGCGGCGAAGATCATCGCGGTCGACATCGACCCGGCCAAGCTGGAGACCGCCAAGGGCATCGGCGCCACCCACACCGTCAACTCCCGGGAGAGCGACCCGGTGGAGGCGATCCGCGAGCTGACCGGCGGCTTCGGCGCGGACGTCGTCATCGAGGCCGTCGGCCGCCCGGAGACCTACGAGCAGGCGTTCTACGCCCGCGACCTCGCCGGCACCGTCGTCCTGGTCGGTGTCCCCACCCCGGAGATGAAGCTGGAGCTGCCGCTCCTCGATGTCTTCGGCCGCGGCGGCTCGCTGAAGTCCTCCTGGTACGGCGACTGCCTGCCGTCCCGGGACTTCCCCATGCTCACCGACCTCTACCTCCAGGGCCGGCTCGACCTGGACGCGTTCGTGACCGAGACCATCGCGCTGGACGGGGTCGAGGCCGCGTTCCACCGGATGGAGAAGGGCGAGGTGCTGCGCTCCGTGGTCGAGCTGTGAGCGGCGCACGGGTCGACCGGCTGGTCACCTCCGGGACGTTCTCCCTGGACGGCGGGACCTGGGAGGTCGACAACAACGTCTGGATCGTGGGCGACGACAACGAGGCGGTGGTGATCGACGCCGCGCACGACGCCGACGCGATCGTCGCCGCCGTCGGCACCCGCCGGCTCGTCGCGATCGTCTCCACCCACGCGCACGACGACCACATCGACGCCGCGCCCGAACTGGCCGAGCGCACCGGCGCGCCGATCCTGCTGCACCCGGCGGACCGGGAGCTGTGGGACCGCACGCACCCCGGCCGTGCGCCCGACGGCGAGCTGTCCGACGGCGGACGGCTGGCGGTCGCCGGCATCGAGCTGGAGCAGCTGCACACCCCGGGCCACAGCCCGGGCGGCGTCTGCCTCTACGCCCCCGCGCTGCGGACCGTCTTCACCGGCGACACCCTGTTCCAGGGCGGGCCGGGCGCCACCGGGCGGTCGTTCTCCGACTTCCCGACCATCGTCGAGTCGATCCGGACCCGGCTGCTGACGCTGCCGGCCGACACCGTGGTGCGTACCGGCCATGGCGACTCCACCACGGTGGGCACCGAGGCGCCGCACCTCCAGGAGTGGATCGACCGGGGCCACTGAGCCCCGCACAGGTCGGGCGCGGGCGCTCGCCGTCCCGGCACCGGGCGTCCGGTCGCCGGCTCCCGTCGCCCCATCGCGTACAGCGGGCGCGGCGGTGGCCACCCCTCGTTCACACGTCCGCCCCCGGTGCCTGGTCGGGCACCGGGGGCGGACGGTGGGGGAGAGGGTGGTTCACGGTGGGCGGTGCCCGGCCCGTCCCCGGCCGGGCACCGCCGCTCTCCGGCGGATCGCCCCTCACGGGCGCGCGCACCTCGCCACCGCCGGAGCCATGGACCGCCGGGGTGAGCCGTGGACCGCCGGTGTCATGGACCGCCGGTCTCACGTTCCGCCGGGTGGCCGTTCCGGCCGCCGGTGTCAGCCGGCGACCGGGACGTCAGCGCCCGGCGCGGGCCCGGCGTCCGCTCACAGGGGCGGGTAGGCGTTGGCCAGCAGCTCCTGGAACTGGGCGGAGAACCAGTGGCCGGAGACCGGCGCGTTGTCGAGGGCACCGGAGAGGTTGTTGCCGTTCTGGGCGTTGCCGCCGTAGGTCGGGTCGCACATCTCGTCGAAGCCCTTGCCCTCGTCGTTCGGGATCTCCTCGCTGGAGCCGTCGGACTCACCCGGGGGCTTGATCCAGACGTAGGCGTCGATGCCCGGTTCGGGAGCCACGGTGTGGCGCTCGCCCAGCCCGGCTCCGGACTGGTTGCACCAGTTGCCCGGGTGGATGCGCTGGTCGTACCGGCCTCCCTCGACATACGCCTCGGCGCTGGTCTGCGGGCCGGGGCCGGTGGGCCGGTCCGGTCCGCCCCAGCCGTTGCGGGAGGTGTCGATCAGCATCCCGATGTTCGAGGGGAAGCCGAGGCCGACCAGTTCGGTCCGCAGGGCCTGCGAGTAGGTCAGCTCGTCGGTGTACTGGTTCCAGTCCACCCAGGACGACCCCTGCCGGATCGGGACGCCGTTGATCACGTCGCCGATCGAGAAGTGGTCCTCCTTGGTCGCGCTGAAGTTCGCCGTGTTGGCGATGAAGCCGGTGACGTCGGAGGGTGAGGCACCCTCGGCGTTGGCGGCCTGGTGGAAGAGCTGCGCCCCGGGGCGGAAGTTGTCCTCCCAGCCGAGCCAGCCGTGGTGTCCGGCGTCCACGTAGTTGTAGACGTTGTCGATCGCGCCCAGGGTGGCGAGGGCGTAGCCGACGCCGCTGACGTAGTTGCCGTTGGCCAGCATCTCGTCGCAGAGCGGGGTGGCCGACGGCCGGCTGCCCACGTTGGTGATCAGGTTGGGCAGCGAGTCGATCTCGATGACCGCGGAGATTCGCAGCTCGGCGTAGGCCGGGTCGGAGAGGATGTCCGCGATCGGGTCGATGAACTCGGTCTTGTAGCGGTTGATCTCGGTCGGGCCCAGTTCGCCGTTGGAGGCGAGCGCGGCGCAGTCGCGGCCCGGCAGGTTGTAGATGACGACCTGGAAGACGAAGTTGTCGTGGCCCTGGGCCTGGACCAGCGCCTCGTCGAGGTGGTCGGCGAGGCCCATGGTGCGGCCCCCGCCCTGGCCGCTGCCGTCGATGGCGGCGATGCGGTCCAGCCAGACGGCGGTGGGCTCGTCGGCGATGGCGGAGCCACCGGGTTCGGCGGCGGCGTTGGCCGACCACTCGGGGTTCACGTAGACGCCGGCGTTGACATAGGGGTTGTCGACGCGCTGCAGCGTCTGTGGGCCCTCGCTGGCGTTGGCGAGCCCGAGGGTGGAGACGGTGAGGGCCGCCGCACCGACGAAGGCGCCGGCGATGAGTGCCGGCTTCCTGCGTCGGTGGGGTGTGCGGTCGGTGCGGCTCATGGGATTCCTCTCGATGCGTCGTGTCGGTGGGCACGGTCGTCCGCCGTCCGCCCGTGGGTCACGGGCGGGAGGGGTGGACGGGCGTCACTTCCGGGCCGCGGCGGTCGCCACCGTCGCGGACGTACGCGTTGCCGTGGTGCCCGGCCATGGAGTGGTTCCGCCGCCGGGCCGCGGGAGCGGGCCGGGGCGGGCGGTGCCGGGCGGAAGGTGGCGACGACGCGGGAGGGAGCTCCTCCCCGGCCGCACGGTGACCGCCGTGCCGTACCGGTGCTCGGCCGGTGACACGGGAGAGGTCGGGAACGTGGGGGTGGGGATGTGGGGGTGCATCTGGAGCGACTCCTGTCATCACGACCCGCCGCCGGCGGATCTGATCCGTGGAACCGCTCCCACTAGTTGGAGGGGAACGTACAGCCAACTCGACTGCCCGCCAAGGGGGTTGAAGAGAATTCATTGCCGACCTGGGCGAATGCGGGAAAGTCGGCACGGGGGGTTGACGCTCCGCGCATTCACCGCCACCGTGGGAGCGCTCCCACTAGTTGAGTGTGCGAAGGACGCATCGCACACGCCGCACCGCGCTCACTCCTCATTCCCCCACCGAGCCGCTGAGGAGGCACCGATGCTGATCCGTCGCGGATCATCCGTCGAGAAGCCCAGCAGAGCACGCCCCCACCGAACCCGCCGGACCTCCCTGCTCGCCGGAGCCCTGGCGCTCTCGCTGCCGCTGGGGATCACCCTCGCCTCGCAGTCCGGCGCCCAGCCCCTGACCGCCCCCACCGGCGCGGCGGCGCTGCAGTACGAGGACCGGTTCCTGGAGCTGTACGACCAGATCATGGACCCGGCCAACGGCTACTTCTCCGCCGAGGGCATCCCGTACCACTCGGTAGAGACCCTGATCGTCGAGGCGCCGGACCACGGACACGAGACCACCTCGGAGGCCTACAGCTACCTGATCTGGCTCCAGGCCGCCTACGGCAAGGTCACCGGCGACTGGGACCCGTTCAACGACGCCTGGCAGGTGATGGAGGACTACATCATCCCCGGTGCGGCCGACCAGCCGACCAACAGCTTCTACAGCCCGTCGGCGCCGGCCACCTACGCCCCCGAACTGCCCGATCCCTCGCAGTACCCCTCGCCCATGGACGGCGCGGTCTCCGTCGGGGTCGACCCGCTCGCCAACGAGCTGTCCGCCACCTACGGCACCGACGACATCTACGGGATGCACTGGCTGCAGGACGTGGACAACGTCTACGGCTTCGGCAACGCCCCGGGCGCCCCCTGCGCCGGCGGCCCGCAGACGCCCGGCCCCTCGTACATCAACACCTTCCAGCGCGGGCCCGAGGAGTCGGTCTGGGAGACCGTGCCGCACCCCTCCTGTGACGACTTCACCTACGGCGGCGACAACGGCTTCCTCGACATCTTCATCGGGGACGACGGCTACGCCGAGCAGTGGCGGTACACCAACGCGCCGGACGCGGACGCCCGCGCCGTGCAGGCCGCCTTCTGGGCCAACAAGTGGGCCACCGAGCAGGGTGCCCAGGCGGAGATCGCCGGCACCCTGGAGAAGGCCGCGAAGATGGGCGACTACCTCCGCTACGGGCACTACGACAAGTACTTCAAGCAGTCCGGCTGCACCAGCCCGTCCTGCCCGCCCGGCACCGGCAAGGACAGCGCCAACTACCTGCTCTCCTGGTACTACTCCTGGGGCGGCGCCACCAACTCCAACGCGGGCTGGGCCTGGCGGATCGGCAGCAGCCACAACCACTTCGGCTACCAGAACCCCATGGCCGCCTACGCCCTCTCCACCGACCCCGACCTGATTCCCGACTCGCCCACCGCGCAGCAGGACTGGGAGACCAGCCTGGAGCGCCAGGTCGAGTTCTACCGCTGGCTGCAGTCCTCCGAGGGGGCCATCGCCGGCGGCGCCACCAGCAGCTGGAACGGCTCCTACGCCGCACCGCCGGCCGGTACCGCCTCCTTCTACGGCATGTACTACCAGGAGGCGCCGGTCTACGTGGACCCGCCGTCCAACCAGTGGTTCGGGATGCAGGCGTGGTCGATGCAGCGCCTGGCGGAGCTGTACCTGGAGACCGGCGACCCGATGGCCGGCGAGGTGCTCGACAAGTGGGTGCCCTGGGTGATCGGTGAGGTCACGATCGGGCAGGACGGCGACTTCAGCATCCCGGCCACGCTCTCCTGGTCCGGCCAGCCGGACAACTGGAACCCGGCCAACCCGGGCGACAACGCGGGTCTGTCCGTCTCCGTCACCGACTACAGCCAGGACGTCGGCGTCACCGGCTCGCTCGCCAACGCGCTGTCCTTCTACGCCGCGGCGACCGGGGACACCGCCGCGCAGGCCACCGCCTCCGGTCTGCTGGACGCCATGTGGGAGCACCAGGACGACCTCGGCATCGCGGTGCCGGAGTCGCGCGGCGACTACAGCCGCTTCGCCGACGAGGTGTACCTGCCCGCGGGCTTCAGCGGCACCATGCCCAACGGCGACGTGATCGAGCCCGGCTCCACCTTCGAGTCGCTCCGCTCCTTCTACCAGGAGGACCCGGACTGGACGAAGGTCCAGGCGTACCTCGACGGAGGCCCGGAACCGGTCTTCGAGTACCACCGCTTCTGGGCGCAGGCCGACATCGCGCTCGCCCTGGCCACCTACGCCGACCTGTTCGGGGACGGGGCGTGACCCGCCCCGCGCCGGCGTAGCACCGACGGCGGCGGCCGGTCTCCGCCCGCCCGGCCGCCGTCCACCACTCCGCCGGGCACGGCGCCTCCAGCGCCCGCCGTGCCCGGCGGTCAGCCCCGGCGGGCCCCTCGCGAACGACGCGAGGGGCCCGCCGCCCGTGTGCCCCCAGGGCTGCGCGCCCGCGCCGTCCGAGGGCCGAGGCCGCCGAAACCGGATTTTGGCGGCACCGTGCCAGCGGCTATCGTGGTGCGGTATGCCTCCGTACGGCTGAATCGCGAAGCCGCGGGGGAACGTCAACCTCTCACCAGGACCCGGAGAGAACCATGGCTCCCAAGAAGAAGAAGAAGGTATCTGGGCTGATCAAGCTCCAGATCCAGGCCGGCGCGGCCAACCCGGCTCCGCCGGTCGGCCCCGCGCTGGGCCAGCACGGCGTGAACATCATGGAGTTCTGCAAGGCCTACAACGCGGCGACCGAGTCGCAGCGTGGCTGGGTGATCCCGGTGGAGATCACGGTCTACGAGGACCGCTCCTTCACCTTCATCACCAAGACTCCGCCGGCCGCCAAGATGATCCTCAAGGCCGCGGGCATCGAGAAGGGCTCCGGCGAGCCCCACACCAAGAAGGTCGCGAAGATCACCGCGGCCCAGGTGCGGGAGATCGCCACCACCAAGATGCCCGACCTCAACGCCAATGACCTGGACGCCGCGTCCAAGATCATCGCCGGCACCGCCCGCTCCATGGGTGTCACCGTCGAGGGCTGAACCGCCCGCACCGTGGGAGGGCCCGCGCAGGCCCGCACCACGACTCCCCGAGAAACACCGCACCAGCAGGAGGAGCAGAAGTGAAGCGCAGTAAGTCGCACCGCAGCGCCGAGTCCAAGATCGACCAGTCGCGGCTCTACGCCCCGCTCGAGGCCGTACGGATCGCCAAGGACACCAACGCGACCAAGTTCGACGCGACCGTCGAGGTGGCCATGCGCCTGGGCGTGGACCCGCGCAAGGCGGACCAGATGGTCCGCGGCACCGTGAACCTTCCGCACGGCACCGGCAAGACCGCCCGGGTCCTGGTCTTCGCGACCGGTGACCGTGCCGAGGCCGCGCGTGCCGCGGGCGCCGACATCGTCGGCTCCGACGAGCTGATCGACGAGGTCAGCAAGGGCCGGCTGGACTTCGACTCCGTCGTCGCCACCCCGGACCTCATGGGCAAGGTCGGCCGCCTCGGCCGCGTGCTCGGTCCCCGTGGTCTGATGCCGAACCCGAAGACCGGCACCGTCACCCCTGACGTCGCCAAGGCCGTCACCGAGATCAAGGGCGGCAAGATCGAGTTCCGGGTCGACAAGCACTCGAACCTCCACTTCATCATCGGCAAGGTCTCCTTCGACGAGGCGCAGCTCGTCGAGAACTACGCCGCCGCGATGGAGGAGATCCAGCGTCTGAAGCCGTCCGCGGCCAAGGGCCGGTACATCCGCAAGGCCACCATCACCACCACGATGGGCCCCGGTATCCCGGTCGACGGCAACCGCACCCGCAACCTCCTCCTGGAGGACCAGGCCGTCTGATCCGGCCCGGGTTCCGCCCGGCAGGGCGGGCTTTATGACGCACCGGCGCCCGTCGTCGCTTCCCCAGCGGAAGCGGCGGCGGGCGCCGTCGCGTCCGGGCCGCGTGGCAGAACGCGGACCGCTCCGGCCGCCTCTCGCCCAGGTCCCCGTTCTGCTACAGAACGGTACGGACGCGGCCCGGCGCCGACCCGGTCGATTACCTTGAAGGTCCTCTGACAGCAACATGTGAATCCCTTGGGGGGACGATGCGTTCCATGCGCAAGGCCGTGCTCGCGGCAGTGACGGCCGGTGTGCTGGTGTCGACGGCGGCCTGTGGTTCGGACTCATCGTCCGAAGCCGACGCCAAGGGCGAGAACGGGAAGTCCGACTCCTCGGGCACCGATGGCATCTTCAGTGCCCTGCGGACCTCGCAGGAGAAGTCCCACGAGGCCAGCACCGTCAGCTTCACCTCGACCATGTCGATGTCGGTCGCCGACGAGTCCACGGGCGAGGAGTTCGGCTTCTCCTACGCCGTCGAAGGCACGACCGGCTGGGACCCGCTGGTCATGGACCTCACCATGGACATGACTGAGTACATGGAGGCCTTCCAGGAGCTGCTCGGCGGCGAGGCCGAGGAGACCCCGGAGATGGTCTTCGACCTCCGGTTCGTCGACAACGTGATGTACATGGGAGGCCCCCTCCTCGCGGCCGAGCCCGAGATGGATGGCAAGAGCTGGGTCAAGATCGACATCGACGAGATGGCCGCCGCGACCGGCGAGTCCGAGATCGCCAGCCAGCTCCGGCAGGCCGAGAACATGGCGCAGAGCCCGGCCGAGCAGATCGAGCTGCTGCTGGAATCCCCGGACGTCACCCACCAGGGCACCGAGGAGTTCGAGGGGCAGCAGACCGAGGTCTACGCCGGCGAGCTGACCCTCGACGAGCTGCTGGCCGCGGACCCGAGCACCGAGTACATGTCGGAGGAGAGCCTCGACGAGCTGCGCGGCCAGATGGAGGGCCTGGAGGCAGACGCCTTCAACCTCACGGTCTGGGTCGGCGAGGACGAGCTCCCCGTCCGCATCGACATGGACATGGAGATGGCCGAGGGCGAGGTCACCTACTCCACGGTCTACCGCGACTACGGCGCGGCCCTGGCCGTCGAGGCCCCCGACGCGGCCGACGTCCTGGACATCGCGGAGGTCGAGGGCGGCGGTCTGCTCGGTATCGGTGGCGGTACCGACGGCGAGGACGCGCTGGGCGACTACGACCTTGAGGACATGGACAACTGGACCGAGGAGGACTGGGCCGAGTTCGAGGCCGAGATGGAGGCCGCCGAGAACGGCTGACGCCGCTCCGGCCGTCCCCCGGCCGTCACCCACGGCACGTCACCTCGCCGTACCCGGACCCGCCCCCACGCCGGATGTGGGGGCGGGTCCGCGCGTCGGCCGGCCGCCTCCCGTGGGGCCCGCGGATGCGCCGTCCGGGCGATTTGCGTCAGCCCGATCCGTGCGCGTACTGTTCATGCGAAGCCAGAGACCGCTGGTTGCCGCCGGGCCCGATCCCGGTGGCCGAAGGATTCGCGGACGCGGATCGCCTGCGCAGGTTATGAGGAAGCCTCCGGACACACCCTCCAGGTGCCGTCCGTGTGCCACGCCCCGTGCCCTGCGCCGGGGCGTTTCGTGTTCTCCTGCCCCTTCCGTGCGGTCCGTATCACCCGGAAGGAGGGCCGAGGTTCATGGCGAGCCCCGACAAGGTCGCAGCCGTCGCTGAGATCAAGAAGAAGTTCGAGAACTCCAACGGTGCTGTTGTGACCGCGTACACCGGTCTCACCGTGGCGCAGATCAAGGACCTGCGCCGTGCTCTCGGTGAGGACGCTCAGTACCGCGTCTCGAAGAACACGCTGACCAAGATCGCGGCCAACGAGGCCGGGATCACGCAGCTGGACGAGTTCCTCACGGGCTCGACCGCTGTCGCCTTCGTCACCGGTGACCCGGTGGTGGCCGCGAAGGGTCTGCGCAACTTCGCGAAGGACAACAACGCCCTCGTCATCAAGGGCGGTGTGCTCGACGGCAACGCTCTCTCCGCCGACGAGATCAACAAGCTCGCGGACCTCGAGTCCCGTGAGGTGCTGCTCGCCAAGCTGGCCGGTGGCATGAAGGCGTCCATGGCCAAGGCCGCGGCGACCTTCCAGGCCCCGCTTTCGAAGTTCGTCCGCACCGCGGACGCCCTTCGCAGCAAGGTCGAGCAGGGCGGTGCCGACACCCCGGCGCCCGCCGAGGCCGAGTGAGAACGCTTCACCTCTCACGCACGGCCCAGCGGGCGCACATCACGCCCGCCGACAGTCACATCCGGCAGATTTCTCGGCACCAGCCGAATTAGTGGAAGGACCGCCATCATGGCGAAGCTCACCCAGGACGAGCTGCTCGACCAGTTCAGCGACATGACCCTCATCCAGCTCTCCGACTTCGTGAAGGCGTTCGAGGAGAAGTTCGACGTCGAGGCTGCCGCCCCCGTCGCCATCGCCGCCGGCGGCGCCGCCGCCGCCCCGGCCGAGGCCGCTGCCGAGCAGGACGAGTTCGACGTCATCCTCACCGGTGCCGGCGACAAGAAGATCCAGGTCATCAAGGTCGTGCGTGAGCTGACCTCCCTGGGTCTGAAGGAGGCCAAGGACCTCGTGGACGGCACCCCCAAGGCCGTCGTCGAGAAGGTCGACAAGGCTGCCGCCGACAAGGCCAAGGAGGCCCTCGAGGGCGCCGGCGCCTCCGTCGAGGTCAAGTGACACCAGTCACCGAGGCACGGTCCGGGCGCTGACCCGCGACCACGCCACCGGGCGGCCGCCGCCGCCCACCGCACCGTCAACCCTCCGCACGCCCGCCGGCGCGCGGAGGGTGGGTGCGGCGCCCGTGTCACCCGTCGGTGAACGGACAGCGCGAGGGGCGATCACCCAGCCGGGTGATCGCCCCTCGGCGTTCCTCCCACGCGCCAGCCGCCGCCCTTGCCTTGTCGGTGGTCAGGGGTATGGTGATCTTTCGTCGCCGCCCCGTGGAGACGGCGTGATGGGTCCGGTCCCCCTTGACGAACCGCACCCTTCGCGCGATTCTCGGGACGCGACGCCGAGGCGGCGGACATCGATTCCGGATTTCAGGCATGGATCGATGGCGATGCGGGAAACAATGCGGCAGACGAACCGCGAACGGTGACGAGGCCACCGGGAGCGGATCAGGCCGGAGGGCGGCCGCGTCGTCTGGGGCGGTGACGAGCCCCATGCATGGGTATTGGACATCAGTGTGTCTTGTGGCTACACTGTCCCTTTGCGCTGCCTATATTGTTCCCCCTGCCCGTCACCAGTGGTGGGACCGGCATGCGCGCAGAGAGTCCGAGCCCTCGGAAGGACCCCCTCTTGGCCGCCTCGCGCAACGCCTCGACCGTACACTCGAACAACGGCGCCAGCACCGCACCGCTGCGCGTCTCTTTTGCGAAGATCCAGGAACCGCTTGAGGTTCCGAACCTCCTGGCCCTGCAAACCGAGAGCTTTGACTGGCTCCTCGGCAACGCAGCCTGGAGGGCCCGTGTCGAGGCCGCGCTGGACAGCGGGCAGGACGTCCCCACCAAGTCCGGTCTGGAGGAGATCTTCGAGGAGATCTCCCCGATCGAGGACTTCTCCGGGTCGATGTCGCTGACCTTCCGCGACCATCGCTTCGAGCCGCCGAAGAACTCCATCGACGAGTGCAAGGACCGCGACTTCACGTTCGCGGCCCCGCTGTTCGTCACCGCCGAGTTCACCAACAACGAGACCGGCGAGATCAAGTCCCAGACCGTCTTCATGGGCGACTTCCCCCTGATGACCAACAAGGGCACCTTCGTCATCAACGGCACCGAGCGGGTGGTCGTCTCCCAGCTCGTCCGTTCGCCGGGTGTCTACTTCGACACCTCCATCGACAAGACCTCCGACAAGGACCTCTTCTCGGCCAAGATCATCCCGTCCCGGGGTGCCTGGCTGGAGATGGAGATCGACAAGCGCGACATGGTCGGCGTCCGCGTCGACCGCAAGCGCAAGCAGTCGGTCACCGTCCTGCTGAAGGCGCTGGGCTGGACCTCCGAGCAGATCCTGGAGGAGTTCGGCGAGTACGAGTCGATGCGCGCCACCCTGGAGAAGGACCACACCCAGGGCCAGGACGACGCGCTACTCGACATCTACCGCAAGCTCCGTCCGGGCGAGCCCCCCACCCGCGAGGCCGCCCAGACCCTGCTGGAGAACCTCTACTTCAACCCCAAGCGCTACGACCTCGCGAAGGTCGGCCGCTACAAGATCAACAAGAAGCTCGGCGGCAGTGAGCCGCTGAACTCCGGCGTGCTCACCACCGAGGACGTCGTCGCCACCATCAAGTACCTCGTCCGGCTGCACGCCGGCGAGACCGAGGCCGTGGCGATCGACGGCGAGCCGCTGGTCGTCGAGACCGACGACATCGACCACTTCGGCAACCGCCGCCTGCGCAACGTCGGCGAGCTGATCCAGAACCAGGTCCGCACCGGTCTGGCGCGCATGGAGCGTGTGGTCCGCGAGCGGATGACCACCCAGGACGTCGAGGCGATCACGCCGCAGACCCTGATCAACATCCGGCCGGTCGTCGCCTCCATCAAGGAGTTCTTCGGCACCAGCCAGCTGTCCCAGTTCATGGACCAGACCAACCCGCTGTCGGGTCTGACCCACAAGCGCCGCCTGTCGGCGCTGGGCCCGGGTGGTCTCAGCCGTGAGCGGGCCGGCCTCGAAGTGCGAGACGTGCACCCCTCGCACTACGGCCGCATGTGTCCGATCGAGACGCCGGAAGGCCCGAACATCGGTCTGATCGGCTCGCTCGCCGCGTTCGGCCGGGTCAACGCCTTCGGCTTCGTCGAGACCCCGTACCGCAAGGTCACCGAGGGTGTCGTCACCGACTCCGTGGACTACCTGACCGCCGACGAGGAGGACCGCTTCGTCATCGCCCAGGCCAACGCGCGCCTGGACGACGACATGCGCTTCGCCGAGGCCCGCGTGCTGGTCCGCCGCCGTGGCGGCGAGATCGACTACGTCACCGGCAACGACGTGGACTACATGGACGTCTCCCCGCGCCAGATGGTGTCGGTCGCGACCGCCATGATCCCGTTCCTGGAGCACGACGACGCCAACCGCGCGCTCATGGGCTCCAACATGATGCGGCAGGCGGTGCCGCTGCTGAAGGCCGAGTCGCCGCTGGTCGGCACCGGCATGGAGTACCGCAGCGCCACCGACGCCGGTGACGTCATCCGCGCCGAGCAGGACGCGGTGATCACCGACGTCTCCGCGGACTACGTCTCGGCCGAGAACGCCGACGGCACCCACGTCACCTACCGCCTGGCGAAGTTCTCCCGCTCCAACCAGGGCACCTCCTTCAACCAGAAGGTGCTCGTCAGCGAGGGCCAGGAGGTCATCGCCGGCCAGGTCATCGCGGACGGCCCGTCCACCGAGTCCGGTGAGATGGCGCTCGGCAAGAACCTGCTGGTCGCGTTCATGCCGTGGGAGGGCTACAACTACGAGGACGCGATCATCCTCTCCCAGCGTCTGGTGCAGGACGACGTCCTCTCGTCGATCCACATCGACGAGCACGAGGTCGACGCCCGTGACACCAAGCTGGGCCCCGAGGAGATCACCCGGGACATCCCGAACGTCTCCGAGGAGGTCCTCGCCGACCTCGACGACCGCGGCATCATCCGGATCGGTGCCGAGGTCGAGGCCGGCGACATCCTGGTCGGCAAGGTCACCCCGAAGGGTGAGACCGAGCTGACCCCGGAGGAGCGGCTGCTCCGCGCGATCTTCGGTGAGAAGGCGCGCGAGGTCCGTGACACCTCGCTGAAGGTGCCGCACGGCGAGACCGGCAAGGTCATCGGCGTCCGCGTCTTCGACCGCGAGGAGGGCGACGAGCTGCCCCCGGGCGTGAACCAGCTGGTCCGCGTCTACGTGGCGAAGAAGCGCAAGATCACCGACGGTGACAAGCTCGCCGGCCGTCACGGCAACAAGGGCGTCATCTCCAAGGTGCTGCCGGTCGAGGACATGCCGTTCATGGAGGACGGCACCCCGGTCGACGTCATCCTCAACCCGCTGGGCGTCCCCTCCCGGATGAACCCGGGCCAGGTCCTGGAGATCCACCTCGGGTGGCTCGCCTCCCAGGGCTGGAAGGTCGAGGGCATCGACGCGGAGTGGAAGAAGCGGCTCGCGGCGATCAGCGCCGACGACGTCGCCCCCGGCACCAACGTCGCCACCCCGGTGTTCGACGGCGCCCGCGAGGACGAGATCGCCGGTCTCTTCGAGGCCACCCTGCCCAACCGGGACGGCGACCGCATGGTGCAGCCCTCCGGCAAGGCACAGCTCTTCGACGGCCGCTCCGGCGAGCCGTTCCCGGAGCCGGTCTCGGTCGGCTACATGTACATCCTCAAGCTCCACCACCTGGTCGACGACAAGCTGCACGCCCGCTCGACCGGGCCGTACTCCATGATCACCCAGCAGCCGCTCGGCGGTAAGGCCCAGTTCGGTGGCCAGCGCTTCGGCGAGATGGAGGTCTGGGCACTGGAGGCGTACGGCGCCGCCTACGCCCTGCAGGAGCTGCTGACCATCAAGTCCGACGACGTCACCGGCCGGGTGAAGGTCTACGAGGCGATCGTCAAGGGCGAGAACATCCCGGAGCCCGGCATTCCCGAGTCCTTCAAGGTGCTCATCAAGGAAATGCAGTCGCTCTGCCTCAACGTGGAGGTGCTGTCGAGCGACGGCATGTCCATCGAGATGCGTGACACCGACGAGGACGTCTTCCGCGCGGCGGAGGAGCTCGGCATCGACCTGTCCCGGCGCGAGCCGAGCAGCGTCGAAGAGGTCTGACGGGTTCGCGACGGGGCCTTCGACCGAAGGCCCCGTCGCCGCCCCGGACCCCGATCAGACTTTTCACCCTGCCTCACGCCTCGCGCAGGTGAGGGGCACAACCCCTGAGAGGGATTGACGAGAGTGCTCGACGTCAACTTCTTCGACGAACTGCGGATCGGTCTCGCCACTGCTGACGACATCCGTCAGTGGTCGCACGGCGAGGTCAAGAAGCCGGAGACCATCAACTACCGCACGCTCAAGCCGGAAAAGGACGGGCTCTTCTGCGAGAAGATCTTCGGTCCGACCCGGGACTGGGAGTGCTACTGCGGCAAGTACAAGCGCGTCCGCTTCAAGGGCATCATCTGTGAGCGCTGCGGCGTCGAGGTGACCCGCGCCAAGGTGCGCCGTGAGCGGATGGGCCACATCGAGCTGGCCGCCCCCGTGACCCACATCTGGTACTTCAAGGGCGTCCCGTCCCGGCTGGGCTACCTGCTGGACCTCGCGCCGAAGGACCTCGAGAAGGTCATCTACTTCGCCGCCTACATGATCACCTTCGTGGACGAGGAGCGCCGCACCCGCGACCTCCCCTCCCTGGAGGCCCACGTCTCCGTCGAGCGCCAGCAGACCGAGCAGCGCCGCGACGCCGACCTGGAGGCCCGCGCCAAGAAGCTCGAGAACGACCTCGCCGAGCTTGAGGCCGAGGGCGCCAAGGCTGACGCGCGCCGCAAGGTCCGCGAGGGTGCCGAGCGTGAGATGAAGCAGCTGCGCGACCGTGCGCAGCGCGAGATCGACCGCCTCGACGAGGTGTGGAACCGCTTCAAGAGCCTCAAGGTCCAGGACCTCGAGGGCGACGAGCTGCTCTACCGCGAGCTGCGCGACCGGTTCGGCACCTACTTCGACGGTTCGATGGGCGCCGCCGCGCTGCAGAAGCGGCTGGAGACCTTCGACCTCGACGAGGAGGCCGAGAAGCTCCGCGAGATCATCCGCACCGGCAAGGGGCAGAAGAAGACCCGCGCGCTCAAGCGCCTCAAGGTCGTCTCCGCCTTCCTGCAGACCCGCAACAGCCCCAAGGGCATGGTGCTGGACTGCGTCCCGGTCATCCCGCCGGACCTGCGTCCGATGGTGCAGCTGGACGGTGGCCGCTTCGCGACCTCCGACCTCAACGACCTGTACCGCCGGGTGATCAACCGGAACAACCGCCTCAAGCGGCTGCTGGACCTCGGCGCCCCCGAGATCATCGTCAACAACGAGAAGCGGATGCTGCAGGAGGCCGTCGACGCGCTGTTCGACAACGGCCGCCGCGGCCGGCCGGTCACCGGCCCGGGCAACCGCCCGCTGAAGTCGCTCTCCGACATGCTCAAGGGCAAGCAGGGCCGCTTCCGTCAGAACCTCCTCGGCAAGCGTGTCGACTACTCGGCCCGTTCCGTGATCGTCGTCGGCCCGCAGCTGAAGCTGCACCAGTGCGGTCTGCCGAAGGCGATGGCGCTGGAGCTGTTCAAGCCGTTCGTGATGAAGCGCCTGGTGGACCTCAACCACGCGCAGAACATCAAGTCGGCCAAGCGCATGGTCGAGCGCCAGCGCACCGTGGTGTACGACGTCCTCGAAGAGGTCATCGCCGAGCACCCGGTGCTGCTCAACCGTGCGCCCACCCTGCACCGTCTCGGCATCCAGGCCTTCGAGCCGCAGCTGGTCGAGGGCAAGGCCATCCAGATCCACCCGCTCGTCTGCACCGCGTTCAACGCGGACTTCGACGGTGACCAGATGGCCGTGCACCTGCCGCTCTCCGCGGAGGCGCAGGCCGAGGCCCGCATCCTGATGCTGTCCTCGAACAACATCCTCAAGCCGGCCGACGGCCGGCCGGTCACCATGCCGACCCAGGACATGGTGCTGGGGCTGTTCTTCCTCACCACCAACGCCGAGGAGCGGGTCCTCAAGGGCGAGAACCGGTCCTTCGGCTCCACCGCCGAGGCGATCATGGCCTTCGACGCGGGCGAGCTGTCGCTCCAGTCCGAGGTCGAGATCCGGTTCCCGGTCGGTTCCGTGCCGGCCCGCGGCTGGACCCCGCCGGCCCCCACCGAGGCCGACGTCGACTCCGGTGTCGCCGAGTGGCAGGTCGGTGACCCGTTCCGCCTGCGCACCACCCTCGGCCGCGCGCTCTTCAACGAGCTGCTGCCGGAGGACTACCCGTTCATCGAGTACCCGGTCGGCAAGAAGCAGATCTCCGAGATCGTCAACGACCTCGCCGAGCGCTACCCGAAGATCGTGGTCGCCGCCACCCTGGACAACCTGAAGGCCGCCGGCTACCACTGGGCCACCCGGTCCGGTGTCACCGTCGCCGTCTCCGACATCGTGGTCCCCGAGGCCAAGAAGGAGATCATCGCCTCCTACGAGGCGCAGGACGAGAAGGTCCAGAAGCAGTACGAGCGCGGTCTGATCACCAAGGACGAGCGGACGCAGGAGCTCATCGCCATCTGGACCAAGGCGACCAACGAGGTCGCCGAGGTGATGAACACCAACTTCCCCAAGACCAACGCGATCTTCATGATGGTGGACTCGGGTGCCCGAGGAAACATGATGCAGATGCGGCAGATCGCCGGTATGCGTGGTCTGGTGTCCAACGCCAAGAACGAGACCATCCCGCGTCCGATCAAGGCGTCCTTCCGCGAGGGCCTGTCGGTGCTGGAGTACTTCATCTCCACGCACGGTGCCCGTAAGGGTCTGGCGGACACCGCCCTGCGTACCGCCGACTCCGGGTACCTCACCCGTCGTCTGGTGGACGTCTCGCAGGACGTCATCATCCGCGAGGACGACTGCGGCACCGACCGCGGCCTCAAGCTGGCGATCGCCGTCCGCCACGGCGACGGCGTGCTGCGCAAGACCGAGAACGTCGAGTCGAGCGTCTACGCCCGCTGCCTGGCGGAGGACATCACCATCGACGGCAAGGTGGTGGCCCCGGCCAACACCGACCTCGGTGACGTGCTCATCGACGAGCTGGTCAAGCACGGCGTGGAGACGGTCAAGACGCGTTCGGTCCTCACCTGCGAGTCCGCCGTCGGTACCTGCGCCCGCTGCTACGGCCGTTCGCTGGCCACCGGCAAGCTGGTGGACATCGGCGAGGCGGTCGGCATCATCGCCGCCCAGTCGATCGGTGAGCCCGGTACCCAGCTGACGATGCGTACCTTCCACACCGGTGGTGTGGCGGGTGACGACATCACGCAGGGTCTGCCGCGTGTGGTCGAGCTGTTCGAGGCCCGGCAGCCCAAGGGTGTCGCGCCGATCTCCGAGGTCGCCGGCCGGGTCCGGATCGAGGAGACGGAGAAGACCAAGAAGGTCGTCGTCACCCCGGACGACGGCACCGAGGAGCAGGCGTACCCCGTCTCCAAGCGGGCCCGGCTGCTGCTCGGCGAGGGCGACCGGGTCGACGTCGGCCAGCCGCTGACGCTCGGCGCGATCAACCCGCACGACGTGCTCCGGGTCCTGGGCCAGCGTCAGGTCCAGATCTACCTGGTCAACGAGGTGCAGAAGGTCTACAACTCGCAGGGTGTGGCCATCCACGACAAGCACATCGAGATCATCGTCCGGCAGATGCTGCGCCGGGTGACGATCATCGAGTCCGGCGACGCGGAGCTGCTGCCGGGCGAGCTGGTCGAGCGCTCGAAGTTCGAGAGCGAGAACCGCCGCGTGGTGTCCGAGAGCGGCCAGCCCGCTTCCGGCCGCCCGCAGCTGATGGGTATCACCAAGGCGTCGCTGGCCACCGAGTCCTGGCTGTCGGCGGCGTCCTTCCAGGAGACCACCCGGGTGCTGACCGACGCGGCGATCAACGCCAAGTCGGACTCCCTGATCGGCCTCAAGGAGAACGTCATCATCGGTAAGCTCATCCCGGCCGGTACGGGTCTCTCCCGCTACCGCAACATCCGGGTGGAGCCCACCGAGGAGGCGAAGTCCGCGATGTACTCGGCCGTCGGCTACGACGACATCGACTACTCGCCGTTCGGCTCCGGCTCCGGCCAGGCCGTTCCGCTGGACGACTACGACTACGGCCCCTACCAGGGCTGAGGTCACCGGTGGCCCGCTGCGGCGGGCCACCACCGCCACGGGCGGCCGTCTCCCCGCGAGGGGAGACGGCCGCCCGTCGGCGTGTGCGGGGGAGAAGCGGGGCGGCGGGTGCATGTGCGGGGCTGAGTCCGGGACCGAGGTGACCTCGGGCGCGGGTCAGCGCGCCGGGCGCGGAGCAGGCGAACGAGCCAGCACGGCCAGACCCGCTGCGAACAAGCCGACGGCGATGAGGGCGGCGACCGGCCGCCCGGGGGCGTTGATCGGCCAGGCCCACCAGAAGGGACCGTCGCTGCCACTCCCGAAGAGAGCGCAGAAGACGGGGAAGAACCCCACCATCGCGCCCGCGGGCCGGGTACCGACCACCCGGCTCAGCAGCAGTGCCAGCCCGAGGTAGCCGGTCAGGTTTCTCGCTGCCGCCAGGCCGTCGCCGGAGGAGTTCAGCACCAGCCCGAGGACGCCGCCCAGAGCCACCAGGCCGATGACCGCCGCCAACAGGGAGGCGATGTACCGGTCGACCGCACGCACCGCCGTGTGCTCACCGGTCAGAGCCGCACGCTCCTCCGACCAGCACCACAGGATCGCGGGCACCAGGGGAAGCAGCCACGCGGCCGGGACCGACACGCTGACCTGGGCAAGCAGGTTCGGCAGAACGACCGAAGCGTCCGGCCCCACCGCCGCCCAGATGGCGACCAGGCTGACCGCGGTGAGGAACGGGGCGAGGACTCGGACGCGTATCCACCAACGCACGGGCTGTGCTCCTCAGGCGCGCGGTGGCGCGTCGGCGGTGAGAAGGGGCTCGACACCGCAAGTGGTGAGAGCCCGCCGGTTGTGTTGGTACCAGGCGCGCTGCTCGTGGGGTGGACGTCTCACGACCTGCTGCGCGAGTTCCACGTCCTCGGACGGCCAGATCGCCTCCTCGGGCGGTGCGTCACTGCCCGAGGCCGTGAAGACCAGCCAGAGCACCAGGGCCGCGTAAACCTCGCCGCCGTAGTAGTCCTCACTCTCGGCCGCGCAGTCCGGTTCCCGCTCCGGAAGCACCCCCGCGGACACGTCCTGTGCCACGAGTCCGGTGGTGACGTCCTCACCCGCGTACAGGGGTGTGGTTCGCTCGTCCCACCGCATACTGCCGATCCGCGCGGGTGGACTGATCCCGACCTCGGCCAGCGCGTCGTACGCGGTGGACAGGGACTGTCGCAGCCACGCCCTGCGGCTCTCCTCCTCCGGCCAGAGGCACAGTTCCGGTTCCGTTCCCGCACAGTGCAGCTCCTCCACGGCGCGTGGTGCCGATGGAGTCGCGGGCACGTCCCGGACCAGGTGGACGGCGCCCACCAGCGACGCACCGGCGACGGCCAGCGCCAACGCGACCGCCAGCAGGCGCCGTCCGGCGGCCACCGCGATCCCGGCCGCCACGGCGGTCCCGGCGCCCAGCAGCAGCGGGCCGATCAGGGCCTGTGGCGCGACCACCGAGTCCGCCGCGCAGCAGGTGTGCAGCCCGCCGCCGGTCAGATGACGCAGCCAGTCCGGACTCATGGAGGGCGGGTAGGCGATGACGACCCAGCTCAGCAGCACCGGCGCGGCAACTCCGAGCGTGTTGGGCACGGCGCGGGCGAAGACGAAGGCGGCGAGGACGTGGGAGACCACCACCGCGCACCAGACCGCCGCGATCCCGGCTCCGGGAAGATGGCCCGTGCGGGCGAAGACGAACACGGTGGTCACCGCGAGCGCTCCGGCCCCGAGCGCCAGAACGGGAGTGAGCCGGTCGCAGGCGATCCGGAGCGCGGACCGAACCGGGGCGGTGCGGTGCACCTCCGCGACCGTGAGCCGCCGGGCCTCCCAGGCGGCCAGGCCGGCGCAGACGGGTGCGATGAACGCGAGGGTCAGGGTGACGGCGCCCCCGGCCTCCCACGCGTTCGCCGCCCAGGCGTCGCGCACATACCAGAACAACAGGGGGACCAGGGCGACAGCCGCCCACACGGACGGGACGGCGGTGCACCGGCGCTTCCACTGGCGATGCATGGTTACTCAGCCCTCCGCGCCGACGAGCCCGCGATAGGCCGTCTCGGCCCGGCGCAGCTCCTCGCCCTCGCCAGGAGCCAGCGCGAGGAACTCCGTGACCGTGCCCTGAAAGCGAACCGTTCCCTCGGTGAGGACCAGAACCTGGCTGTAGGTCTCGGCAAGGTCCCGGCTGTCGTGGGTCGACACCACGAAGGTCACGTCATCGGCCATGGTCCGCAGCAGTTCGCGCAGGGTTCCGTACTGGACCGGGTCGAGCCCGGCCGAGGGCTCGTCCATGAGGATGACATCGGCGTCGTGAACGAGTGCCTGGGCGATGCCGACGCGGCGCAGCTGTCCGCCGGAGAGATGTGAGCCGCTGCGCTCGGCCAGGTCGGCGAGGCCGACGCGGCGGAGCGACCGCTCGGACGCCTCCCAGGCGTCCGAGCGCGACATGCCCTTCAGCCAGCCGCTGTGAGCGACCTGCTCGCGGACGGTCAGGCCCGGGTAGGGGGCGGTGCTCTGCGGCAGCCAGCTGACCCGGCGTCGCCAAGCACGACGTTGCCCCCGGTCGGCGGCGTCCAGCGTGCCGAGGCGGAGCCGACCCGACCAGGGGCGTGACGCGGTGGCGGCGAGGCTCATCAGCGTCGACTTGCCGGCCCCGTTGGGGCCGAGCAGCACGACGGATCCGTGCGGAAGCTCGACGGAGAGTCCGTCGAAGACCGGCCGTCCCCTCCGGTAGCCGAATGTGCAGGCGTCAAAGGTGATCGGCATCCGTGCCCCCGTGCGTCGTGTCGTAGGAACCGTCAGTGCGCCATCGGGTCAGCTGATCGTCAGCTTCTTGACGGTGAACAGGACGGTGCGCAGACGACGGGACAGCCGCATGGTTCCCCCTCCGGAACGATCCGCGTGCCTGAAGCTCCCCTCCTCAGGCGGGCAGAGACTAGCACGGTCCGTGATCACATCAGCACTGTTCATGTGAGTGGTGGAGCGGTGCTGACCTGAAGCGACAGAACGGCCTGTCGGGCGGTCCGGGCGGGGCGGTGGACCGGCCCTCGCCGGGGCCGGGGTGTGACCTGGACGTCTGCGAGGCGGGGCCGGCACGGTACGGGTGCGGGCCGGTTCAGCCGGGGAGGGGGAAGGAGACCAGCCAGACCGGGAGGCCGTGCTCCGCTCCGCCGTCGACGAGGACGAAGAACTGCTCGTCGTTGGAGGCGAGGGTCTCGTGCACGCTGAAGGCCGGTGGGTTCTCCACGCCCGCCCAGGTGCGGCAGCCCGAGCAGTCGAGGACGCCCAGGGCCTCGGCGGCCGAAGGGTCGCGGAGATCGTGCGTCACCAGGACATCGTGATCGCCCTGGAAGACGGAGGTCACCAGGGAGTCGCCCCGGGCCGCGACCGGGCTCCCGTTGAACGGCGGCAGCCGCCACAGCTCCTCACCGGTGCGCAGATCGTGGGCGGTCGGCTCCAGGCTGCCCGAGACCAGGACCCCGGAGGCCGACAGCGGTGTCCACCACTTCGCCGCGCCGAGGGTGTGGCGGCCCGGCGGCCCCAGCGGGGTCGCGTACCAGCCGGCGTCCGTCAGCCGGACACCGCGCCCTTCGTTCTCCGGGTAGGCGGTGACGCGGATGTTCTGGTCGTCCCGCTGATAGCTCTCCAGGACCAGCGGGTCCGAGGCGAGCAGACGATGCGGCACGTAGCCGTCGACACCGGCGGGTCTGCTCCACAGGTGCCGTCCGGTCTCGGAGTCGTGGACGTCCAGGCGCGGCGCCTCGCCGGTGTCGGGGGCGCAGCTCCCGGGGG
>NZ_BHZI01000012.1 GCF_004305975.1 Streptomyces otsuchiensis | reverse complement strand
ACCCTGCACAGACCACCCCCGGACCTGTGTAGACTTGCCCGCGCAACACGCCGCCTTAGCTCAGTCGGCCAGAGCGACGCACTCGTAATGCGTAGGTCGGGGGTTCGACTCCCCCAGGCGGCTCCCCCAAAGGCCAGGTCAGACTCCGTCTGACCTGGCCTTTCTCATGTTTCGGGGCTGACGGCCACTTATCGGGCCGGTCCCGTCCATGCCGCGAAATCCAAGGGGAGCGCAAGGGGAGCGCATCGGACCAGCGCGGGTGCAGGAGGGTGCGCACACCCCACCGCTAACGCGCGCGCCGCGTCCTCGCTTCGTCCGAGGACCATTCGCGCGCCGCTTGTCGGACTCCGACAACATGGACCCCGTAGGCTTGCGGTCGTGGTAGAAGCCATAGCCTCACTCCCCTTCCGGACCCTGGTCACCCAGGCGACCGCCCTCCTGCTGACCCACGGGGTCGAAGTAGAGACGGAGGCCGTGCGAGGCGTCGCGATGCACCTCGTCCACACGGCGGCGCAGCGGATCGGCATGGACGAGAGCGAGGCCGTCGCGCTGGTCACTCCCGAAGCGGTCTCCGACGTCATCATCGGCGCCTGCGAGGACGGTCCGGGGACAACCCCGCCGCACGCGGTACGGCCGGTGCGCATCGACGACCGGATGGTCAGCGTCTCCGTCAAGCACCTCGGCCACCTGGTCACCGCCGCCTCGCAAGCAGGCAAGTACGCCGGACTCAACGGCGACGGCCCCGCCGCGGCACACCTCCTGGACCTCGCCACCGAGATCGGCGCCGCACTGGTCCGTCGCCACATCGACGGCGCCGCCGACATCCCGGTCGGCGTCCTCGACGAATTGGCGGACTTGGTGGACGCCATTGCAGACCGGATCGAGGCTGACGGCTGGAGTGTCTGCCCGTGCGGGGAGATTCACGGACAGGAGAAAGTGGATGCCGGCACGCTGCCGGTCATGCGCCGTCATGCGGAGCTCGCTCGCGGCTTGCGTGCTGATGGCTCCGCGTAGACCCGCCAGAGGCTGCTGCTAACCGGAGCGGGAACGACATGGAACTGAAATACGGGTGCTGCCGTCGGCTCACCGCTGACTACCGGTTCCGTCCGGGGTGCGCGCTCCCGGTGGGGCCTTCGGGACCGAAGGGAACGCCGGCGGGGACGCTCTGCCGTTGCGCCGAGCGAACCTTCGAACGCTTGGCGGAGGGGTACCTCGCGCGATGGCCTCCGGGCGAGGAGTCCTTCACCGACTTCAACCTTCACGACATCCGCCGGGAACACGGTGTCCGCGTGGCCACTCTCCAGTTCACCCGTGAACGGGTCCGGGATGACCCGGGCACCTTTGCCGTGTGGGGCCGTTCATGGGCGAGCCCCGGCTTGGGCCGATGCGCTCGGCCTGTTGACAGGCTAGCGCGTGCAGTTACTGGCTGGGGCTGAGGTCCGCTCAGTTACGGCGCGGACCTCAACCTTGTCGGGCGGAGTGACGTGCCGGTCGGCGGAAGTCGTCCTGGTGTACACGGCGCCGAGCGCGCGGTGTGCACCATGGCGGCCGGACACGGTAGAAACATCGCATGTGGTGGAGGAAGACACGGTGGATCGCTCTGTCAGCCATGGGTGCGGCGTTGCTTGCTGGCATATTGGCTCTCGTCTTCACTCCACTCACTCGGCGTCTGACGCGCTGGGTTACGAGCAGCGATTGGTCTTCTCTGGATGCCCCTGGCCGGGCAGCAGCCGTGGGCCAGTTCCGTCTCGCGATCGTGCAGGTGGTCGCCGCTGTCGGGGCCGGTATCGCCCTCACCTACACGGCGCGTACCTTTCGGCTCAGTCGCCGGGGTCAGGTCACTGATCGCTTCACCAAGGCGTTGGAGCGGCTGAGCTCGGACGAGGTGTATGTGCGTATCGGGGGTGTCTTGGCGATGGAGCAGATCGTCCAGGACGCGCCGGACCAGGGCGAGCATGCGGCGCGGGTACTCAATGCCTTCGTGCGCCGTCATGCACCGGACGCTGCGGCGACGGCGCTGGATGCAGCGCAGCTGCCCAAGAAGCCGGAGGAGCAGGTCCAGGAGGCGCTGCGTGCACTGACGGTGAAGCGTTCTTGGCGGGGCGGCCGTCACAGGCCGGTAGACCTGGCTGGCCTCCATCTGAAGGGTGCACAGCTCCAAGGCGCCTATTTGCAGGGAGCCCTAGTGAAAGGAGCCACCCTCGCCGAGGCGGACCTACGCGGTGCGAACCTCAAGGGCGCCGACCTGGCAGACACCGATCTCACTCGCGCCAACCTGTCCACCGCGCGTGGGCTGGAGGAAGCGCAGCTCCTCAAGGCGGGCATTCTGCGCGGATGTCGTCTGCCGGATTCGCTTGCCGACCGCCCTGAGATCGCAGATCGCGTCGGCGCGAGTGAGTGAACCACGGCGGGTCGTATGCTGCCGTCTCGCGTGACGCGTGCCGAACCGTTTGGGGTCAGGCTTCCAGTGCCCAGTCCGCGATGGGCTCCGGCAGACGGTCCAGCACCTGCGTCCGAGTGGTCAGTTCACGCAGGTTCTGCCAGAAGCGGCGCCTGATCAGCTGGGGTGTCGTGCCGTGAAGTTGGGCTAGCCGTTGTTCGATCGGCTCGATGACACCGGGGCGGGTCGCTCGAGTGGTCCGTCTGCTGGCGGGGAAGTCGGTCTCGGGAAGCAGACGGTCCAGGGGGAACGCGGTCAGGGCGTCGTCTGGCATGGCGGCGTTTACCGAGAAGTAGGCGCCCAGGTCAAGGGCCTGCTTCTGCTCGGCGGGGCTGCCCAGGAACCAGTGCAGGATGATGCCCGGATGCGGGCGGCTGGTGAGCAGGTCCATCAGAGGTCCGGTGCGCCCGCTGCTGTGCAGGGAGAGGACGACCGGTTCATCGCGCGCAGCGTCGAGGATCTCGGTGAGCACGGAGCGCTGCGTGTCGAGGCTGCCGCGGCGGTCGAGTCCGACTTCGCCGATGAGGCAAGTCTGCTTCAGGGTGGTGCGGAACTGGCGCGGGCTGAAGGCCTTGAGCGCGGCCGGTACCGCGGGGTGCACGCCAGTGCCCCAGACCAGAGTGGTGTCCCGGCGTCGCAGGGCGTGGGTGGTCTCTGCCGGCGTGCGGGTCATAGCGAGCACGACAGCCCCGTGGAGTGCGTCGATCTGGGAGTCGGTGACGTCGGGGGCGATGTGGGCGTGGCAGTCTAGCTCAGGTAGTTCGTCAGGGGAGTGGGACACGGCTCAGTTCCTGGAGGCCTCGCTGGCACAGGTCCACGACGGCGTCGAAGTCGGTCTCGGGGGGCAGATCGCCGACGGCAAGGATATCGGTGTCCTCGATGCCGTTGAGGATGGCTTGCTGGACGTCGTGAACATCTCTGCGGCGGTTGGTGAGCAGCAGCTGGTGCGATGTGCCGTCTAGGCGGTCAACGAGGTAGGCGGTGTGGTCGCGATAGGGGCCGGTGGTGAAGGACCCGCGGCGTACCAGGCAGGCCACGCACAGGCCGCAGTTGAGGTTCGCGTTACCGCCCGGATAGCGGGCCCCGTCGAGTTTGCCGCAGGAGAGGGTCTCGGCGGCCGCGGCGAGCAGCGTGTCTCCGGCGCGGTCGTGGGCGCGTGCGAGGAGCTCGCCTTTGGTTCGGTGTAGGTAGGGGTTGGCGATCTGGACGGAGATGTCTGCGCTAGCCAGAAGGCTATTGAGGCGGCTGAAGGTTCCGGGATGAGTGGACCGGGTAGACAGGGCGCCGCCGCGTGCTGGGGTGAATGGTGGGTTGATGCTGGTGAATCCGTTCTCGGGCACCGTGACCTGCGGGCTGGCGGCGCTGGCTGCGGTCGCGGCAGCTAGGGCAGCGAACAGCAGGCTTCGGCTGCGTGAGGAGGGCTCCGCGGAGGGGCCGGTCTGACAGATCTTGGTGCTGAGATGCCGCAGGGGCTGGGAGGCGCGACTCTGCAGCCACGAGCTGGCTTTGGTCTGTGCGCTGCGGACTGCGGTGCTGCCGTCGTAGTGGCTCAGGTAGATCCGTTGGGTGCCGTCCGGCAGGTGGTCGACGGCGCCGCACAGAGAGTCGAGGCCGCCGCTCAGGAGCATGACGTCGTCGGCCGGTTCCAGGGGAGTCAGTGTCCGGTCTGTGGGCGGGGCGGGTACGGCGTGCAGGTGCCATAGGTCACCGGTGAGCCAGCGCAGCAGCTCTTCGACGAGTTGGCCGCAAGTACCTCGCCAGGGTTCGGGGTTCACCGTGTGGGCGGTGAGCTCGATTGTCCTGACGAACGTGAGGGGACGGCGGACCGCGCGATCGGCGAGATATGCCGATGCCGCGATACGGGCCAGATCTGCCGCGGTCACAGGGGCCCGCCCGATCAGGTCCAGATCCCACCCGAGGGTGCCGGTGACTTCGACGGTCGGGCCGTCGTCGCGCGTACGGGCCCAGCGCACGGGCCTGGCAGAGGGTTCGTGCTGATCGGCGTCGTGCGGGAGCACTTCGATGGCAGTGGTCATGAGCGTCGTGCGCGCAGCATGCGCAGTGCCTCCCCGGTCACCTTGGCTGCTGTAGCGGTGAATTCCTGTACAGTCATGCCTCGCGTATCGGGAACGAGAAGGCCTTTGAGCCGACGCTCTAGCCAGGAGCGCAGCCATCGTTGTTTACGGATGGCCTCCTGCGCGGTCAGGTTCCCCCGGGCCTTCTGAGAGCCGAGTTCGACCACGGAGAGCTCGTAAATCCACTCGGTGACGAGTCCTCGCATGCCCTCCTGTGGTGCGGGCGGCAGGGGATCGAGGAGTACGGCCTTGACCCATCTGGTGGCGGCTTTCCTCAGGGCGGCTTCGTCGGGGTGGCCTGCGTCGCCGAGCACCGCCTGCAGGATGCGGGAGATCTGTGCCCGTGGGCCCATGCTTCGCAGCTCGGCGAGATCGAGGCCGAGTTCCTGAAGTCGGGCTGCGTCACCGCTGCGCAGCGCGTAGGCGCCGGCAAGTGCAGCGGCCCCACGGGCGGAGCCTTTGACGACCTGCCGTCGTGAACCTGCACCGGCTCTGCCCGTGGGTGTTCGGGTTCCTGCGCCGGCGCCCCCTCCCCCGCTGCCTCGGGGAGAGGCAAGCAGGGCGGAGAGCGGGTACCCGGCGGCCGATGGCTTTCCGCGGTCCGCGTCGTCCTTCTGCAGGGCCGCGCCGAGAGCGTCGAGGAGATTGTCGAGCGGCTGCTGCTGGTCCTGCGCGGGATCGGGAGGATGCCCGGGGCCGGAGCCGGCCGGCGCAGAACTGGGCAGGGCGTCAAAGGCGTCATGGGCTTCCTGCCAGTCGGACGTACCGCTGCCGCCGTAGGAGCCGGAGGTACCCATCAGCGCCCCAGTGCCATCTGTGCCGCTTGCTGCACCGCCGGCTCGATGTCGGTGGCCTCGGCCAGCTGGGGAAGCAGCGCCCGCAGCTCTTCGACGCCGCTGGTGTCGATGTCGACGACGGCGCCGGGCAGGAGGTACTTGCGTACCTCCCACAGACCCTGCGCGATCAGCGCCCGCAGCTCGACTGTGTGGATGGCTATATGGACGAGGGAGTGAACCAGGTGATCGGTTTCTGACTCCCGGCGTGCCCGCTGAATGAGTGCCTGGGCAACTGCTTGCTGGTCGGTGACGGGGGCAGCCACGATCTGTGTCTGGGCATCACTGCGGTGCGGGTCCGAAGCGCTGGCCAGGTCGCTCGCCCAGGAGAGCTGCTGCTGTGTCAGGGAGGCCGCGGCCGTGAGACTCACCAGTGACGCGGCCAGGCTCAGATACGGGCCGATCGGGGCGTTGATGAGGTCGGGGTCAGACGCGGCCCACTCCTTGCTCATTTCGCTGACCTCGCCGGGCTTGTCACGCTCCTCGCCACGCCCCCAAGCCTGCCAGCGCTGCAGCAGTTCGCTGCGCTGGGCGTCCCGGAGTCCAACAAGCGTCTCGAAGTCCTTGCTGTGGCTGTCTTCCAGCAGCATGAGCTTGGCGATCACCGAGGCCTCGATGGCGATGCCGTGCCGCTCGGCGATCCTGGTACGCAGCGCCCACGCATTGAGGAACCGCTTGATGCTGCGGGGACTTCCCGAGCGGTGAGCTGACAGGCCGGTGGCGAGGCGGCTGGCCAGCCCTACGGTGTCGGCATCGGGTTCCCACGGCAGGCTCTGCATGTCGGCCAGGACGGGTGACAGGCCCTGAGCACGTCGCTGTTGCGCGTGTCCGATCAACTGTGTGTACTGCTCTTGCTGCGGACAGCGTTGTTCGGACAGCAGGAGGGTGATGAACGCGGCGGCCTCGTCCGCACTGATACGCGGGAGCGACAGGGGCAGTTGGACGATTTTTTCCAGGTAGCGCTGCGCAAACTGTTCGCCGCGGCCTGTGGCGTCGAGGCTGACGGCGATGGACTCCCGCACCATCTCCTGATCAGCCGCCAGGACGAAGGCCACCTTCTCAACCGACAAGAACAGCTTGATGGCCTCCAACGTGGCCATCACTGCGTCCGGTAGGCATCGGTCAAGGTCGTCTACCAGTACGACCAGCCGCTGCAGCGGAGCGAGGTCCTGGAGCAGCTTGGCGAACTCACTGCGAAAGCCCGCCAGGCTCTTGGCGTTCTCCTTCGATCGGGGCGTGAGCGCTTTGACGAGCTCTTCGGTCTGCGCTACCAGCCTGCCACGGGCCATGCTGGAGGCGACGCGTGACCAACTGATGCGCTCCAACAGGTCTTTGACCCGGTCATCGAGTCCTTCATCCGGGTACGTCGTGAGGAGGTCCTGTAGGACTTCACCGATGACGGCGCCGCGCACATCAAACTGGTCGTCAAACTCCCACGGATCGAGCCGAATGACGCGGTAGCCGCTCTGGCGGCTCAGCTCGGCCTGCAGCAGGCCCAGAACGGTGGACTTCCCTCCGCCCCAGGGAGCGTTGATGCCGATGGTCACGGGGTCCAGGGAGCGGGACTGCAGAGCAGCCGCGACGGTGTCAACGATCGAGGTGAACCCCAGAAGGTCGACCGTCGTCGGGTTGTCATCCCACAGTTGCAGCTCACTCATCATGCGCCCCCGGCCAGCTCGGTCTCTCTCACCGCCGCGCCCTCATCCGGCCCTGCCAGTCAGGGAAGCGTCACCGCAGGAGCGACCTCGGGTGATCGAGCACAAGAGCTCAGTGCCCGACTACTGCACCGTTCTCGTCGATGGCATCATGCTTAGCACAGCGCTGATGCAGTCTCAGGGAGCGACACACCGCCCGAGGCGTCGTAGCGGCAGCTGACATCTGTCGCCGTCGACGGAGATGCGGCCTGCTGGCCGCCGTGAAATAGGCGGGCAGTAGGAGCTGTGGAAACGGTTCTGGTTGGGGCCGACTAGCGCGTCTTTTCTCCTGTTTTGGTTGAGAATGATGGGCTTTGCGTGGTGGGAGGTGGTCGTGCCGGTGAGGCTCTTGGTGTAGGAGGGGCTCGATCGCGCGATGAGGTGATGGCTGGGGCGGGAGACGGTGTACGCCTGTCTCGACCCCGCGCGCCCGCCTTAGCCCGACCCGTTCCGAAGCCATGATCCACCTCGCAATGACCGACCTGATGGCCCGCCGCCTCACCGGCGAAGCCACCATCTCCTGGCGCGACTCAACACCCGCAACCCAACCTCACATTCCAGGACGAAACACCAGGAGAAAACGACCTTTCAAGAATACGGTGGCATCCGGATGTCTTCCGTTCTACGTCCTCTACAACCACCGGAACTGGGTCCCCTACGACAAGCGCATGGCACCGCAGGATTGTGCTCACAGCCACGCCGACCAGCGGCAGATGGGATGCACGATCGTCTCGGCGCTTGCCGTACAGCGCGTACTCGACGATCCCCACGTGCCTGCCGGACACGTCGATGCGTGCAGATGGAGACCGGGCCCACCCGTAGAAGACGAACCCGGTCGGAGCGGCAGATGCACCAGTTGGTCCCACTACGCCGCAGGCACTTCCCGCCCTGTCGCTCCGCAGGTGCACGAACAGGTGCATTCTTCGGCTGCCTTGAGTCCGGAGACCGTCTGCCGGGCAGCGCGTTGTTCGATGGCAGAGCGAATGGCTTGAGGCGCGCGGGGGACGAGTTTGACGACGGCTTCGGCGGCTTCGCGGGCGAGGTCGTCGAGGACGGACTGGTAGATGTCCCGGGTGATGCGGGAGTCGCTGTGGCCGAGTGTGTCGGAGACGACCTTGATGTCGACGTCGGCGGCGAGCATGAGAGTTGCGGCGCCGTGGCGGAGGTCGTGGAGGCGGATGGGCGGCAGGCCGGCTTCGGCGATGAGGCGCCCGGAAAGGTCTCCGACCTGCGTCACCCTCTTCGGCCATGAGGTGGACCTCGTGCATCGCCACGTTCGTCGGGCCGAAGCAGGTGTGCCAGTGGTTCAGATCGCCGCCGACTCGCTCGGCGGCGGCGTGGGCCCCTCGGTAGAGGTCCCAGCCAAGCGGCGCCTTGGCGGCGCGGACGGCGGCGACGGCACCTTGCAGGTGCAGTGCGCCGTACGCCGACCAGTGCTCCGGGGAGGAGCCGTCGTCCGGCTTGCACTGGGCGATAGTCTGCTTGGCCAGCTCGTAGCTGTCGGACACGTCACCGGATGTCGTGAGTACACACGAGAGGTTCCAGGCCGCGGCAGCAAGAAGCGCAGGGTCGCCGGCGTTGTCGGCCAGCGAAAGGCCCCGGTCAGCCGCAATCCGGGCGAGAGTCGGTTCGCCGACCCGGCGCAGCCAGATCTGATGCAGCCCGTACAGGCTGATGAGCTGACGAAGGACAGCGGGCTCGTCCTCGGAGCGGGCGTCCCGTAGCGCGGCATGCCCCTGTCGCAGCAGCCCTGGCAGGCGTTCGCCGACGTCCCGGTAGCGAGCTTGGGCCTGCGTCTCGTAGACCTTCCAGGCGTCCGCGACACGTGTCGGGCGACCCGGACCACCCGGGCATCGACCCTCAGCGCCAGGGCGAGGTCATAGTCCGTGCCGATCTGGATCTGCACGCTGAACCGGGACGCGAGCGCCTCGGTCAACACGGCCCCGTGGACGCCGGGATTGTGGCCCGCCACCACGTAGAAGCCCGGCTCGGCCTTGATGGTCTCACCCTTGTGGGCCTTGACCTGGATCTGCCTGCGCCCGTCCATCGCGGGATACAGCGCCGCCAGGACCTTCGGTGAGATCAAGGTGGCATCGTCGATCAGCAGGGCGCGGCCCTCGGTCATCGCGGTGACCAGCGGACCGTACTGGAAGACGTAGGCTCCCGCGTCGTCCTGTGTGTACTCGCCGACCAAGTCGCCGACCGTGGTGTCGCCGTCACCGGCGACGGTGAGCAGGTCCGGGAACGCCGCCTCGACCAGACTCGTCTTGCCGGTGCCCGGAGGGCCATAGAGCAGCACCGGCACATCGGCGTCGCGCAGGCGATTCAGCGCCTCGACGTCGGGCAGATCGGCCAGCTCCCGGGGGTGGTAGAGCTGGCCCCCCGCGCGGCGGATCGGGCCGGTCTGCCTGGGCGTGGCTGCTGCGGGAATGGTCGTGCGGGCCGTGGCCGCCTGGGCGCGGGGAGAGTGGGTGCCCGGTGGGCTGATCACAGCCCTCTGCGCAGCTGCGGCGGTTTTCGCGTTCGCGCGGAACTCCGGTTGTCCGGTTCCGCCTTGGTCGGCCTCGCCGCGTCGCACCAGGGTGAGGGCGGCGTTACGGACGGCGCCATGGGAGTGGCCCAGATGCCTGGCCATGCCCCCGATGGTGAGCGTGTCCGCCGGCCGGTCCGCCAGCAGTCGGGCCACCTTGGCCCGTAGTTCGCCGCCCTTAGTGCGCGCTGGACCGGCAGGCGTTCGAGGTGTGGTCAAAACGAGGGCCCTTCAACAGGTGCGGGCGCGGGCGGAGTTGGCGAGGCGCCGGAGAGGCTGGCCGCTCTCGGAGCGGGATCACGGACTGTGCCGGCATCGGCGACCGGGCCAACCGGGCGTACCGTCGGCGCTCACCGGCCGACCGAGGGCTCGGTCCAGGTGCACGGGATGGCCGGCGACGAGCAGCTCGCTGGCTGCCGGGCAGACCCGTGCGTCGGCTCCATACCGGGTTCCGTCGCTCGGCAGGCGCAGCCGGGCGTCTCTTCGAAGCCGGCCTGGAGCAGGATCCGCCGGGCGGCGGCGTTGTAGCCGGTGGTGGTGATCTCGCCGGTGATGGCGTGCCGGATCGTCATGAACGGCTCTGCTGGTGCTTCGGACAAGGCGGATCTCCTACCGGTGGTAGCGGGAAAGCGGTGGGGTGTTGGGTGGTCAGCGGGTGCGGCGCGGTGCCGTAGCCGCCGGGGCCGAGTACGGCGTTTCTGCCAGTGGTGCCGGGGCGGTCGGGCGGTGGGGCGAGGTCAGAAGGGCTGCGTGTGCTCGGGCTTCGTGTGCGGGCGGTCGGATGTCCCGCTGACGGGGGTGCGGGAGGGCGGTCAGCGGCGGAGCGTCGGCAGGGGTGATGTCGAGAGTGACGGCGAAGTCGAGCTGGATGTCGGTGAGTTCCTCGCGAAGAGCGCTGACCTGCTGGGCGGTCGCACGAAGCCGGCCGGCGAGTTCCTGGCCGTTCGGCGTCCCGAGCCGCTCGGACCACGCGACTGCGTTGCCGACGAACTCCTCCAGGTCGGCGACCGCCCCGAGGCGTTCATCGACGACCTGGTCGAGACGGTCAGCGACATCGGTCGCGCGGCGCACCTCGTGCAGCTCGCCGGTCAGCGCCGTGACCGACTGGGCCGGCCCGGGCCTCGCGAGCCGGCATGCCGTCCGGGACCGGGACCGAAGGCGGCACCATGATCCGTGGATCGGCGAGGACCGCGAGCCGTGCGTCGTGCAGCACCTGGCTGGCGCCAGATACCGCGCGGACCGCGGTGTTGTGCGGGGTGCCGGTCGGCAGGAGGTAGAGGTCCTGGCGGTCGCTGTAGGCGAAACCGTGGGAACGGAGCACCTCGTCGAGGAAGGGCCGGTCATCAGCCACAGCGGCCACAATTCCGAGGCCGGGATCGGCGCCGAATACGACGTCGGGCTCCAGCTGAAGACCACCGGCTGTTCCGCGCTGGCCGTGAACGCCCGTGGCGGTAGCCGCGGTGGGGAGGTCGTATGCCTCGGCGGCGTCGACCTGGAAGTTCGCTGCCCGAAGGGACTGGACGGCCCGCTGGGCACGTGGGGTCTGGTCTGGGTCCGCGGCGGCGAGGACGTACTGGCCCGACCCGGCCAGCGGCCGGAATCCCGCCTGGCGCAGGGCGCGATCGGCCGCAGGGTCCTCGTGCGCGAGCTGAGCGGTCACGCCGTAGCGGTCATGATGCTCGACGGCTATGCGTGGGCTGTCCGTCATGAGATACCGCCTCATCGAAAGAATGAAGAGAGGAATGGAGTGCTGGGAGTTTCCGCGCTAACCGCCGGTTTGGTCCGGCCGGAAAAATGTGCTATCGGAAGATTCGTGGGGGTTTGTTCCCATCCGGGAGTCCGTATCGAACAGATCGCGTTCGAGGGGGTGGAGGAGGTGCTGCGAGATGAAGGAGCGGCCGGCGATCTTCCACAGGCCGCGGCCCTTGGTGAGGGCGGAGACGGCCTGGGTTTCCACGCCTGTCAGGCCGAGCAGGGCGCCGGCCGCGGTGAGCTGGTCGGCTTCTTGCCGGTAGATGATCCGAGTGGAGCAGTCGCTGAGCAGGCCCTCGGCGAGCGCCCGTCCACGGGAGCCGGCGTCATCTGCGGACAGCAGGTCGGACAGCCGGTGGATGATCATGACGTTGGCGATGCCGAGGCCGCGGGAGAGTTTCCACTGGCTCTGCATGCGCTCCAGCAGGGCGAGGTGCCGCATCACGCGCCATGCCTCGTCGTAGATCACCCATCGTCGGCCGCCTGCGGGGTCGGCGAGAGCGGCTTCCATCCAGGCGCTCGCGCAGGTCATGGCGAGGACGAGGCCGGTGTCGTCTCCGGCGCTGCCGAGGCGGGAGAGGTCGATCGTCAGCATCGGGGCCGAGGGGTCGAAGCTCACGGTCGAGGGTGCGTCGAAGAGTCCGGCCAGGTCGCCGTGGACGAGGCGGCGCAGGGCGTGGGCGAGGTCTTCTGCGGCCTGGCCGAGGCGTCCGGCGGGTTCTCCGGAGGCGGCGTCGAGGCGTGCGGGTGAGGCGAGGACCGCGGCGACGTCGCCCAGCAGCGGGGGGACGTGTGCCGCCGTTGCTTGCGTGACAGCGTCGTCGAGGGCGACATCGAGCGCGGTGTGTTCCATCGGCAGCAGATCCCGGGCCAGAACGGTGCGGGCTAGGCTGCCCAGCAGCAACAAGCGGCGTTTGCGGACCTCGGCCGACCAGTCACGTGCGGTGATTCCGGCGGGCTTCGTCGGTGCGTCCAACGGGTTCAACCGCCCGGGCAGTCCCGGGCCGAGCGCGATGGTCTGGCCGCCCAGAGCCTGGGAGAGGACCGTCCACTCCGCTTTGGGGTCACACGGCACATAGATCTTGTAGCCGAACGCCACCGCCCGCAGGGCGAGGCTCTTGGCGAGGGCGGACTTGCCCATACCGATGACGCCGGCGATCACGGCGTTGGGGTTGGTGAAGCCTTCCAGCTGGCCGTAGAGCTGGAACGGGTCGTAGCAGAAGGCAGCTTCGGAATGGACATCCTGGCCGACATAGATACCCCGTGCGCCCAAGCCGCCCTCGGCCAGGAACGGGTACGCCCCGGCGGCGACGGCGGTGGTCATTCGGTGCTCGGGCAGATCGAGGCGCCCGCCGCGGGCCGAGGCGGGACCGGGCCGTCCGGTGGCCGGGTAGGTGGGCACCAGCTCCGGGTCAGGGCCGTGTTCGGCGCGGCGCCTGGCGGGCCGGTTCGCGTGCTGGGCCTGGGCGCGGGCGGCGGCCAGCCGGTCGCGGGTGGCCCGGGCGGTGCGGCGGTCGGCCTTGTGCGGGGTGAACAGCGGGCTGGCAGAAGCGCGGCGGGGCGTGTGCATGAGTGGGTGTCCTGGTGGTCAGTAGCGGGTCAGGCCGGTGAACGGGTCGTGGAGGTCGGCCGGGGTGTGGTCGCGCCGGACGTGGGCGGCGGTGGCCAGGTGGCTTTGGCAGATGGTGAGTTCGGGGGCGCCTTCGGGCAGACGGGCACGGCAGGCTTCGCGGGTGGGCGGTCGACCGTCGGGGTGGGGTGCGGCGTGGTAGGCGGCGTGGAGGTGGTCGGCGGCCTGCCAGATCCGCACCCGGCTCGCCCGCAGGTGGCCGCCTTCGACCGGGGCGGTGGTGTGAGCGTCCAGGAGGGCGTAGAGCGCGAGGAGGTGGGCGTGGAGGGCGTCCAGCTCGGTGCGGGTGGCGGCCACCGGCCCTGCGGGAACGGTCAGGGCCCGGTGGAAGTCCAGCGCCTCGGTGGCGTGGTGCAGCTCGGACGGCATGCGGCGGGTCCTTCGGGTAGTGGCCAGCGGGCGGACGGGAAGGGCGCGTCTCAGCTGCGGGCGAGCGGGAGGGCGGCGGCGGTGAAGGCTTCGGCCTGCTGCCAGGTCAGCGGGCGCAGGTCGATCAGGGCGGCGACGGCGGCGGTCTCCACCGTCGCGCACGCGGCCCGCAGGTCGCCCTCGGTGTCGGCGGAGACGGTGATCAGGCCGAGGAGTCCGATGTCGGCGTGGCCGGCGATGAGCTGGCGTTCGCGGTCACGGACGTCGGCGTACTCGACGTTGTCCTCCTCGGAATCGACCTGGCCCTTGCGCTGGCGCTCAGCGGCGTCGGCGACGACGGTGGCCTTGCGGCGGCGGACGTCCTTGAGCGCGGCCTCCAGGCCCTTCGGGCTGTAGGTGAGGGAGAGGGTGCGGCGCACGCCGGCGGTGAACAGCACCTGGTGCAGAAAGCCAGGCGAGGCTTCGATGCGCGGCCAGTTCTCCACCCAATAGACGGCGTGGTGGGCAGTATCGGTGCGGATCCGGTCGGCGCTCTCCACCAGGACGACCGGCCCGGCCGCTGCAGGTGCCGCCTGCGGACGGCCGGTCGGCGACCAGCGCTCCAGGGCAGCGGAGGCGGCCGGGTCGTACGCGCTGCGGACCACGGCGGCGATCTGCGGAGCGGTCAGCCAGCCGGACGGGGTCAGGCCGCTTGTGCGGGCGGCCTGGTCGAAGGTGTTCGTCAGCTGGGCCAGGACGGTGAAGGCACCGGTCAGTCCGCCGCCAGCCTGGTTGCTCAGGCGACGGGCCGCCCGCATGTCGAGCGCGATCGCGACATACGCCTCGTGCGGGGCCGCGGCCGGTCCGGCGGCTGCCAGGAGGTCGGCATAGACCGGTCCGGCGAGGCGGGCGTCGGGGTGGCCGTGCTCGTGCCAGTGCCGGGTCAGCGCATCGCCGGAGTCAGGGACGGTCCGCTCCAGCACCTGGACCCGCGCGACATGGCCAGTGCGGGCCAGGGCCGCCAACGTGCGTCCCCAGCCGGCAACGTTCGCGTCCTGCATCGGCGCATCCAGCAGCGCGAACGCGCGGCTGGAAACCCGCACGACCGCGGTGAGGGTCTCGCGGTGCGGGTCGTGGACCGCGTCCAGGCGCCCGTTCGGGGAGGTGACCACCCGCAGCGAGGCGGCGGTGCCGGGCAGGTGCAGCAACCCGTCGCGCCGCACCCGGGTGGCCGGGCGCGCCAGCCAGACCAGCTGACCGTGCAGGCGCCGCACCGTGTACCGGGCGGCGATCGGCGTCCAGTCCGCCAGCGTCCGCCCGCAGTACCGCAGGAACACCACCGCCGCCACGGCCGCCCACACCGGGAGCAGGATCAGCGCCCCCAGCACACCGGAGATGACCAGCACCGCGAACAGCACCAGCCCGGTCACGGCGACGACAAGGAGTTGAGGCGCGGAGAGCCCCAGCAGGACCCCACGGCGCGAACGGGTCGGAAACTTCACCGGAGCCGGGCCGGCGGAGACATCGGGATGCATGGCAGAACCGTCCTAGGAACACGAAGAAGGCAGGAGAGGAAGAGAAGGAAAGGGCGCCCGGAGGGTGGGCCGCGGCGGCTGCCCGGCCCACCCTTGAGGGCTGAGGGCTGAGGGCTGGTCAGGCTGGCGCGCCGCCGTTCGGTGGCCGCTCGAACGACGGCCCAGGACTACTGCCGCCCTGGGGTGGCGGCCCGGCGTCTCGCGGAGCCGGAGGAGCAACCCGAGCGGTCGACGCAGGTGGCGGCGGTGGGGCGGGAGTTCCGCCGGAGGGCCCTTCCGCCGTCGCCGCACCGCCGGCACCGGCGCCTTGGCCTGGCCTACGGATGAGGGGCCGGCCCCGGTCACCGCTGGTCGGCGGTCGCTGGATCAGCGCCCGGCCCTTGTCGCCGGTGGCCTTCGGGTCCTCGCCGAAGCGGAAGTGCGTCTGCGCCGGCTCCTGCGGAGCCGCGCCGGCCGCGGGGCCGCTGTTGCTCGGCTTGATCCCGGCGGCGATACCGCCCGCGCCCTGGCCCGCGACGGTGGCCGGGCCCTGCGGGGCTCGTCCGCCGGCCCGTGCCTGGAACGCGAGCATCCCGGCGGTCTTGCCCGCGCCCGCGGCCACCGCCAGCCCGGCGACGCCGCTGCGGTGCATATCGCCGCCGTCGCCGCCGTCCGATGCCCAGTGCACGAACTTGTAGGTGATGTACGGGCAGAGCAGCACCAGAACGAGCACGACGATGCCGGCCATCGCATCGGAGAGCGCCGCCAGGCCGTCGCCGGGCTCGGACTTGCCCATAGCGCTGACGCCGATCAGGAAGACGATCGTCATCAGCAGCTTGCTGACAATGAGGGTTGCCGTCGCCTCGATCCAGCCCCGCCGCCACTTCCGTGCGACCTCCCAGCCGCCGCCGGCCCCGGCGAACACGGCCAGGCTCACCAGGATCAGGATGCCGACCTTGCGGGCCACCATCACCGCCCAGTACAAGAACGCTCCGATCGCGGCGCCGATGGCAACGAACGTCGGGACCAGCCAGCCGAGTTCGAACATCGCCCCGTACTGCGAGACCTGGACGACCCGCCGGATCGCGTCGTCCACCGAGGAGTTGGCGGCCTGGAACAGCCCGGCGGACAGGGCGTCCACCACCGTCAGCGCGACCGTGGTGAGCGCGATCGCGCTGAACGCGAACAGCACCCCGATCATCGTCCCCGAAGCCGCCTGCACCAGCGCCCGCTCATCCCTGCGCCACGCGGCCCGCACCAGCTGGAGAATGAACGTCGCTACCGTCAAGGTGAGGCCGATCGGCAGCAGCAGCTCGTAGTTGTCCTTGAACCAGGACGCGGTCAGATCAACCCGGGTGGTGGCATCCACCGCCCGCGCCGCCAACTCCGCTGCACTCGCCGCGAGTTCACCGGCGCTCCTGGCGATCCAGGCACCGATGCCATCCGTGATGGCGCCGCCCGGATCGGTGACGAAGTCGATGGCGTCAACGACGTCGCAGACTTTGTCGACCAGGGGGATGTTGCAGATGTCCGGCATGGCTACCGCCCTTCCTTCGCTTCAGCGGACGTCACGGCAGCACCTGCGGCAGCACGCCGGCCAGCGCACACGCCTGATCGGGACGGCACTGCACGGCCAAGGTCACCGAGCGGGCCTCGGCACCCGCGCCGGAGCCGGTCCAGGCCAGGGTCTGCTTGCCGTGCACGGTGACGACGTAGACATACGCCTCGGTGATCGCCCCGGGCTCGCTCGCCATCGCATCCAGGAACGCCTGCGGGAACCGGCCCTGGGCCGCCTCGGCGGACGCGCGCTGCTTGTTCTCCGCCATCCGCTCCCATAGCGCGCCGTCCGGCAGCTGCTTGTTCACCGACGCCCAGTCCGCGTACCGGCTCTCGCCGGTCATCCACTCCTTCAGCCCGGCCAGGTGCTCCTTGTGAGAGGCGGAACGGGTGTCGTAGGACCACAGCGCCACGGCCGCCGCCTTCGCGAACTCCACCGGATCACCCGAACGCGACCGCCCCCCGCTGCCCGGAGCGTCCGCGCCCGGGTCCGGGTCTTCCGGTGGCGCCTCGGACGCCGAAGGGGCAGGCGGTTCGGGCTGCGCGGACGCTTCCGGCTTTCCTTCGCCGGCCGGCGGTGCCCCGTCCCGGGTATGGAAGGCCAGGAGCCCGGCCAGGGCGGTCAGCACCAGCAGGACCGCGCCCCCGAGCAGGGACCGCCGCACCGCGACGGACGGCGAGCCCACGCCGGCAGGCGAATAGTGCTTCTTCATCACTGCACCTGCGTTCCGAGGGCGGAGAAGAACGCCACGATCCCGTTCGCCGCCCCCAACAGCAGAGCGCAGGCAGCGGCAACGACCGTGCCCTTCTTCCCGTTGGCCTCCGCCTGGTGACCGCCCGAGTGATGGCCCCAGGCCCAGATCAGCGCGGACACCGCCAGGGCGCCGACCACGGCGATGATCGCGAACAGATTCAACGAGTTGATGACGGTGCGCAGCACGCTGAGGCCGGGCAGACCGCCCTCGGCCGGCGTGACCCCTGGGTCATAGGCCAGGTACTGCACGCGTTCAAGGAACGTCAACGGAAGACTCCAGTTCGAAGTGCGGGCAGGGTAAAGCCCGCCGGTGGCAGAAGAGGGGGAAGAGGTAAGGGGCGCGGCTACGGTCAGGTGACCCGGCGCGCGGCGAAGATCTGGGGCTTCCAGTCGGCCAGCGGCTCGACCCGGACCACCGCTCCGGTGCGCGGTGCGTTGATCACCAGACCGTGGCCGATGACCATCCCCACGTGTTCCGGCTGAGCCGTCGTCCCGCGGTTGAACACCAGGTCGCCCGGTTCGAGATCATCGAGATCGACGGACTTGCCGTCCTTGATCTGGGTGTAGGTCGTCCGGCTGATGTCGATGCCGGCGGCCTTGTATGCCTGCCGCATCAACGAGGAACAGTCGCAGCGGCCCAGCGGATCCTCGCCATGCGCGGCCGTACACGAGCCACCCCACTGGTACGGCGTCCCGAGCTGTCCCAGCGCCCAGCGGATCGCCACCTGAACCGGACCCGGTGCGTCCTCGGGGACCTCGTAGCCCTCCGGGAGCGTGCCCTCGGGAATCGGGCCGTACCCGGAGCCGTCCCCCTCCTGCTCGCACCCACCGGTGCGGGGGTCTCCCGGATCGGCGTCCTCGTCGCCGGCCCGGCCGTCCTCGTCGTCGAGGGTCGGGGCGATCGCTTCCTGTAGCGCCCGTGCCAGCGGTTCCCACTTCGCGTACGCGTCCGGGTAAGCCGAGCGCTGCACCGCCTGCGCGGCCTGGGTGACCGTCAGCGACTCCCAGCCCGCCACCGCCAACAGACCCTCATAGAACTTCCGCGAGCTGTAGACCGGATCCATGATCTGCTCGACCGTGCCCCACCCCTGGCTGGGGCGCTGCTGGAACAACCCCACCGAGTCCCGGTCGCCATAGTCGATGTTGCGCAGCGACGACTCCTGCATCGCGGTCGCCAGCGCGACGACCTGCCCGCGCACCGGTACGCCCATGGCCACACCGGTCGCCTGGATCGTCCGGGCATTGGGAATCTGCTCCTGCGGATCCAGCAGCGGACCGACCTCGGCACCCTCGCCGTCTGCGCCGTTCAGGATCGACTCCACCTGCTCGGCCACCGCCGCAGCATCGACACCCGGGGCGTTGTCCTCGCAGTTCGCGGCGACGTTCGCACCGGCCGAACCGGCGGAGATGGCGACCACCGGAACGATCAACAGCAGCGGACTCGCGGCCACCGCGGTGGCCGCGAGCACCACCTTCTTCATCGCCGACCACCACAGCGGGCGGACATCGGTATGTGGGCATGCCGCATCAGCAGCTCCTTGCTCGTAGGCAGTGTGGCGCCGGCGTTCTCGTCGAAAAGGTCACCGGCGCCACACCGGTCGAAATGAATCGCAACCCCGTCAAGGGCAGTACGGACCGATACCGCGCGCTGCTAACACGCCATCAACGGACCGCTTATCGAAACGCGGCAGCAAGCCGCGCTCCTAATCTGACACGCCACACGAAGAACACCTCGCATTCCCGGGCCAGTCGGTCTCCGGCACGCTTCAACGACTCTCCCGGGTGGACGGAAAAGCACGTCTCAGCACCGTTCAACAGAACCCGGGTTGAGTCCCTGGCCTGCGAACACGCCCAGACTGTAGAGGCAGATCCCGGCCGCACCAAACGAGCCGCCAACCAAGATCCACGAAATTGGTGCGGCCGGAATGCGCCGTTACCATCCAGCACACCCGCCGCCCCGAGGCACTCGTCCTGCCGGTGGCTCGCTACGTCCATGGCGGGCAGCTCACGGAAAGGAAGAACCGCTTTGTCTTATGTCCTGCACCGTGGCGATGCGCTCACGATCCTCAAGTCCCTTCCCGAGGAGAGCATCGACTGCGTGATCACCGATCCGCCCTACAACTCCGGGGGCCGGACCAGCTCCGACCGCACCTCCCGGACCGCGAGGGCGAAGTACACCAGCGGCGACGCCGCCCACGACCTGGCCAACTTCCCCGGCGAGAACCGCGACCAGCGCTCCTACCGCGCCTGGCTCGCCGAGATCCTCACCGAGTCCTACCGCGCCGCCCGCGAACACGCCGTCGCCCTGGTGTTCAGCGACTGGCGCCAGTGCCCCACTACCAGCGACGCTCTTCAGATGGCCGGCTGGACCTGGCAGGGCAAGATCGCCTGGATCAAGCCCGCCTCACGCCCCCGCAAGGGCGGCTTCAAGCAGTCCACCGAGTACATCCTGTGGGGCGTCAAGGGCACCCTCGACAACACCCGCGACCTCTACCTCCCCGGCGACTTCAGCGCCTCCCAGCCCCGCAAGGACCGCGTCCACATCACCCAGAAGCCCGTCGAGGTCATGCAGCAGCTCGTCCAGGTCTGCCCCGAAGGCGGCACGGTACTCGACCCCTTCGCCGGCTCCGGATCTACCGGAGTCGCCGCCCTGCGCGAAGGCAGGCGCTTTGTCGGCATCGAGCTGTCCGACCACTACGCGGACGTCGCAGAACAGCGACTGTTGCAGACGGCGCAACAGGTGGGAAGCCAAGACGGCTACGACCTCGCTGGGCCTGAGAAGTGAGACCGGCCGCCCCGTCCCCCGCTCCCGAGCTCACAAAGGGTGGGTGGGGCGCCGTCCCCCGGCGCCCCACCCACCCTTCGGCACGCTACGAGGTCAGGGCTTGATCAAGTTCCGTAGGTGTCCGGATCGTTGGTGATGCCCAGGATGGGGAGTGCTCGTTGGGGCTCGTCGCGGATCGCTCGGGTGGTCTTGGCGATGTTGTCGGCTCCGAGGGTTTTCAGCACGCCGATGGCGAGGTTGCGGAGGGCGGCCATGGCCCGTGGTGCGGTCCCGGTGTGGACGGTGGAGGCGTCCTCGGCGAAGGTGACGTCCCTGATGTGGTGCGAGGAGTTCTCCACTCCCCAGTGCCCGCGGATCGCGGTGGCCAGGTCGGCGGGCCCGGCCTGGTGGGCGTCGAGGCTGGTGACGGCGTAGACGCTCTCACGGGTCTCGCGCTTGCCGGTGGGCTTGCGGCGGCGGTGGACGCGGATGGCCAGGCGGGCGTGGGGGAAGGCGATGCCGCCGAGTTCGTCCGCGATCCCGCAGGTTTTGATCGAGCGGGACTCGCGGCGTCCGTGCCCCGTCCCGGAGGTGGTGTGCTGGACTGCGATGGACGGCCAGGGCAGGGCGGCGAGTTGAGCGTGGGCGGTGGGCTGGTTGGTCTTGATCACGGCGATGTAGTGGGCCTTCTTGGTCTCGACCAGCCAGGAGATGTTCGCCTTGACCGAGTGCAGGGCGTCGAAGGTGACAACGGCGCCGGCCAGGTCCAGCGGCGCCAGGAGCGGTTGGAAGTGTGTGGTTTCGTTCGTCTTCGCGCCGACCTCCACCTGGGCGAGGGTCACGACAATGCCGTGCGTGACCGCGGAGAGCAGATGCCGGCGCGTCGCGGTGAGACGGGCTGATCCCTTGAGTGCTTTGCCGTCGACAGCGATCACGCTCGGCCGCCCGGACGCGGAGGGCGACGGCGCCTGGGCGGGCTCGGTGGCGGCACGGTGCCGGTCGGCCAGGTAGGCGCCCACTGCCCGGTCCAGGGCGTCACCGTCAACAGCGGCAAGCACACGGCCGATCGTGGCCGCCGCCGGAGAGCGCCGCCATCTGAGGAGGTGGCGGCGGATCCCGATCACTGTCAGGAGTGTGTTCGAGGCACGCTGGCCCCACTCGGCGAGTTCATCGATACTCCTTGCTCCCGAGACGACCGCGCAGGCACTCACCAGCAGGATCGCTATCAGCGAGTACCACCGGCCCCGCCGTGCGCGCGGGTCGGGCACCGAGTCGAAGTAGGGGCGCAGGTCGGCGATCCGGCTGGTGTCCAGCGGTCCCAGTTTCACCAGCACGGCAGAGATGGGAGAAGATACAGCGGCAGGCACGGGCCACCTCGTGATCATCGGGCTTAGACACCACAATGATCACGAAGCCCGTGCCTGCTCTGTTACGCACCCCAACCGGTCACACCCCGACCAGCCGCACGACCCCGGAACTTGCAACCGCCCTGACCGCAACCGCCACGGCCAAGACGCACCTCCACCCACCGGAAGCGCGACGTGATGTCGAACTCCTCCGCCCCGGCGGTGGCCGCAGAAAGATTCCCTGGGCAACAAGCCCAAGATCTGCAGCGGGCCGTGCTCGGGTTAGGGATACTGATCCTTCCGTGGCGCTCCCGGCCAGTCCGCAATGCATTGTGCCGAGATGGTCACGTTCCGGCAGAAATGGCATTGGTGAAGGAGCCTGCCCAGGTGGCGACCGCGACAGAGCATCCGCAGGGACCGGCGAGCAGCACCCCGAACACGGTGGCGATTCCTCCTGTCCCGGAGCCGGGCCAGGTCGTCAAGGTCCGGGGCTCCACCTGGGCTGTGTCCGACATCCAGAAGCAGGGCCTTCCCCGTAGCCCCGCCGACGAGGGCGTGCCGGGGCTTACGCATGTGGTCAGCCTGCAGTCGCTGGACGAGGACCGGCTCGGGCAGGAACTGACGGTGGTCTGGGAGCTGGAGGTCGGGCACACCGTCGCACCGAACCAGGGCCTCCCGGAGACTGTGCGGGCCGAGACGTTCGACGATCCGAACACGCTCGCCGCTTTCGTCGACGCGGTCCGCTGGGGTGCGGTCACCTCGGCGGACGCCAACAAGTATCAGGCCCCTTTCCGGAGCGGGGCCAACGTGGAGGCATACCAGCTGGTACCCCTGAGCCGGGCCCTGAAGTCGTCGCGTACGAACCTGCTGCTCGCGGACGACGTCGGCCTCGGCAAGACCATCGAGGCCGGCCTGGTCGTGCAGGAGCTGTTGCTGCGGCACCGTGCGCGGTCCGTGGTGATCGTCTGCCCGCCGAGCCTGTCGCTGAAGTGGCAGGACGAGATGCGGGAGAAGTTCGGCCTCGACTTCGTCATCGTCAACAGCGAACTCATGGCCAAGGTGCGGCGGAGCCACGGGCTGAACGCCAACCCGTTCCGGCTCTTCCCCCGCGTAATCGTGAGCATGGCGTGGCTGCCGTCGCTGCGCGCGCAGCGTCTGCTGCGCGACGTCCTGACCGATGTGCGCAGCTCGGCGACGGCCAGGCGGTACGCGTTCGACGTGCTGGTGGTCGACGAGGCACACCACGTGGCGCCGGCCAGCCCGACGACGGCACCGGGGCAGCGCGGCTACGCGGTGGACAGCAAGCGGACTACGGCGACGAAGAAGCTCGCGGAGGCATGTGAGCACCGGCTGTTCTTGAGCGCCACGCCGCACAACGGCTATTCGGAGTCGTTCACCGCCCTCCTGGAGATGATCGACGGCCGTCGGTTCACGCGCGGCGCGAGCATAGATGAGCAGGCGCTCAAGGAGGTGATGGTGAGGTGGCTGAAGACCGATCTGCCGGACAAGGGATTCAGGGCCCGGAAGCTGGGGACCCTCCCGTTCACGCCGTCTGAGGAGGAGCAGCGGCAGTTCGAGCGGCTGGAGCGCCTGCTGGCGGAAAGTGCCCGAGCGAACGGTAAGGGCTCGGGCGGCGACATCGTCGCGATACTGCTGAAGAAGCGTTTCCTGTCCAGCCCATGGTCGTTCGCCCGCACCCTTGAGCTTTACGAGGGTGCGGACGGCGGCGACCGGCAGCTTCGGGTGGACGACGAGGACGAGTACTACACGGAGGTGCTGGGCAGCGGTCAGTCGGACGAGGAGGAGGGCGCGGCCGAGCACCCCGAGTTCACCGCGCTGCGTCATTCCAAGGGCTCGGACCCCCTGGTGGCGGCCACCAGGAGCGAGATCACCTCGCTCATCGAGTGGGGGCGCCGCTATGAGCACAAGCCGGACTCCCGGCTGGAAGAACTGCTGAAGTTCCTCAACGCGGTCTGCCGTCCGGACGGCACCCACTGGTCCAACGAGCGGGTCGTGGTGTTCACGGAGTACGCGGCCACCCTCGAATGGATCGAACGCATCCTGCGGCAGCGTGGTTACGACGACGTGCTGGAGGTCATTCAGGGCTCGACCCCGACCGAGGAGCGGGAGAAGATCCGCGCCAGATTCACCGAGAGCCCGGACAAGCACCCGGTCCGCGTCCTCCTCGCCACTGACTCCGCGGGCGAGGGAATCGACCTGCAGACCCACTGCCATCGCCTCATCAACTTCGACATCCCCTTCAACCCATCCCGCCTGGAACAGCGCATCGGCCGGATCGACCGGTACGGGCAGACGAAGGACCCGAAGATCTTCCACTTCGTGCCGGTCTCCGGCTCCACGACGTACGAAGCGGACATGAAGTTCATGGGGATCATCGCGACCAAGGTCGGGCAGGCCACCGAAGATCTCGGCAAGGTCAACCAGGTCATCGACGTGGAGGTGCAGGAGCACTTCGCTCCCACCCGTAGGACGCGTAAGGCCCGGCCGACCGCGCCGGACGACGGCAACGAAGTGATCACGCGCGTGCTGGCCGGCGGGATGGAGCTGAACCGCCAGCTCACCCAGCTGTCGGAGAACTATGGCGAGCACAAGGCCGCCATGCATCTCACGCCCGCCAACGCCCGACGGGTCGTGGACACCGCGCTTGCCCTCACCGCTCAACCCCCGCTCATCGAGATCGGCGACGACCGCACCGATGCGCAGGTCTTCGAGATCCCAAACCTCGGCCGCTCCTGGCAGCCGGCGCTCCGTGGCCTGGACACCCGCCTGGAGCCAGGTGTGCCACGTCCCGTCACCTTCGACGACCAGGCGGCGCAGCATCGTACCGACCTCGTCCATATCCACCTCGGGCACGCCCTGATGCAGCGCGCCACCCGTACGCTGCGCTCCGCGCTGTTCAGCACGGAGTCCCCGGTCCATCGGGTCACCGCCGTCATCGCCCCCGAGCTGCCCGAGTCCTGTGTCGCCGCCGTCTCCCGGCTCGTCCTGGTCGGACGCGGCGGGCTGCGGCTGCACGAGGAGGTGTTCCTCACCGGCGTCCGGCTACGCGGCCAGACCCTTGCCGAGGCCAAAGTCGAGCAGGTCCTCGACGCAACCCTCGACTCCGAAGATCTCCTCCCGGCCGACGAGAAGGTCCGTGCCCACCTCGCCGAGCAGTGGAACGAAGACGGTGCCCGGCTGCGCACACGCCTGCTGACCGCGATGGATCGCAAGAGCGCCAGCCGCCAGGAGAAGGTCACCGAGGCGCTCACACAGCGCCGGGACTCCGACATCAAGCGCGCCCATGAGATCTTCGGCGCCTTCCGGCTCAACCTGCAAGAGTCCCGTGACCGCCTGGAGCAAGCCATCCGCGCCGAGGACGAGTTGCTGTTCACCGACGACCAGCAGAAGCAGCGGCGCCGGGACCTGCACCACATGAACGAGCGCCTGGACAGCCTGGACGACGAGGAGGCGCGCGAGATCGCGTCGATCCAGGAGCGCTACAGCGACATCAAGCCCTATGTGTCCGCCGCCGCGGTCGTATTCGCCCTCACCCCCGAAGACGCGGAGAACGGAATGGTCAAGGCATGAGCCGCCGCTACCCCCCGACCGCCGCCGAACTGCACCGCGCCTGGCTCGAACTCGTCGACGCCGACGGCCCCTTCCTCGCCGTCCCCGCCCTGGAACGCGTCTACCCCCAGGGCATCCCCCAGCCCGACTCCCGGGCACTCAACGCCATCAAAGACGCCAAGCCCGCCTTCGAGAAGGCGTGGGAGAACTGGGACGAGCACCCGGACGACGAAGCCGCCCTCGACCTGTACCGCGAAGCCCGCGACACCTGGGTCGACCTCGTCCTGCGCCAGGGCCTGCGCTGGGGCTCCTCCTACACCGTGCCCGCCCCGGCCGCCGCCGAGATCCGCTCACCCGACTACACCGTCACCGAGCGCGCCAGCGGAGCCCTCGTCCATGGCGACACCACCGGGGCCCTCGTCTTGGTCATCGACCCCGTCGACTCCCTGCGCGACCCGCTCACCGACGGCTGGTCAGCCAGCCCCATCGACCGCATGGAAGAGCTGCTACGCGCCTCCACCGTCCCCATCGGCGTCGTCACCGACGGCCGCTGGTGGGCCATCGTCAGCGCCCGCCCGCAGACCATGGTCGCCTCCGGCATCGTGGACGCCCAGACCTGGATCGAAGAACCCCAGACCCGCAACGCCTTCATCGAACTCCTCCAGCGCCGCCGCCTGGTCGGCGGCAAGCAACAGGACCGGCTGACGGAACTCTTCGGCGAGTCCGTCACCGCCGCCGAAAAAATCACCGAAGCGCTCGGCACCCAGGTCCGCCGCGCCGTCGAACTCATCGTCCAGGCCCTGTCCGAAGGCGCCCTGGACGCACAGCGACGAGGCGAGCCCGACCCACTGCCAGCGGAAAGGAGCGAGGTCTACGAAGCTGCCGTCACCGTCATGATGCGCGTAGTCTTCCTCCTCTTCGCCGAAGAACGCGGGCTGCTGCCCCAGAGCCGCCTCTTCGCCATGGGATACGGCATCAGCGACGAACTCGACCTCCTCGACGCCCGCGAGAAGGAGGAGGGCGAACAGTCCCTCGACGCCACCTTCCTGACCTGGCACCGGATGCTCGCCACCTCACAGGCTCTGTACCGGGGCGCGAGCTTCGAGGACCTGCGTCTGCCCGAGTACGGCGGCTCCCTCTTCGACCCAGCACGCTACCCCTTCCTCACCACCTGCAACTCCCAGAACACCCTGGCTATCACGGTCAGCGACCGCGTCATGCTCGAAGTCCTGCGTGCCGTCCAGATCGCCCAACTGCCCGGCGAAGCACGACGGATCTCCTTCCGCGACATCGACGTCGAACAGATCGGCTACATCTACGAGGGCCTGCTCGGCTACTCCTGCGAACCCGCCGAAGAGATCACCGTCGGCCTCACCGGCAGCGCGGGCTCCGAACCCGAGATCCCCCTCGCCACCCTCGAACAACTCCGCCAGGCCAAGCACACCGAGACCGCGCTGGCCGACGCGATCCTCGCCTGGGTCAAACAGCACCAGCCAGCCGCGAAGCCGTCCAGCAAGGCCGCCCTCACCAAGGCGCTGAAGGCCGGCGACACCCTCGACGACACCGAAACCGCCCTGCGCGACGTCACCGACGACCCCGAACTGCGCGACCGGCTCCGACCGTTCATCGGCATCATCCGCCGCGACCTGCGCAACCAGCCACTGGTGGTCGAGCCCGGCGGCGTTCTGCTGGTGGAGACCCCCTCGCGCGCCTCGGCGGGCGCGCACTACACGCCCCGCTCGCTGGCCGAGGAGGTCGTCCGGTACGCGCTGGAGCCTCTGGTCTTCTCGCCCGGACCGCACCAGACCGCGGACCAGGACGCGTGGCGGCTCATCGAAGCCGACCAGATCCTCGATCTGCGTATCGCCGACATCGCCTGCGGCTCGGGCGCCTTCCTCGTCGCCGCGGCACGCTACCTCGCCGACCGGCTCGTCGAAGCCTGGCAACGCGATGACGCAGCGTACGGGAGGTCGCCGCACGACCTTCGCGTCCATGCGATAAGGACCGTCGTCGCGACCTGCCTGTACGGCGCCGACATCAACGGCATGGCCGTGGAAATGTGCAAGCTGTCGCTGTGGCTGGTCTCCCTGGACCCGAAGCTTCCGTTCTCCTTCGTTGATGACAAGGTGCTGCACGGCAACTCCCTGCTCGGCCTGACCGACGCCGACCAGCTGCGCCGCCTCCACATCGACCCCGCCGCGGCCCGCGACCAGCTCAGCCTCTTCGCCCTCAACGTGGACGACATCCTGGACCAGGCCGCCCGCCTGCGTCGCCAGCTCGCCACCGAGGTCGATGACAGCGACCCGCAGCGGTCCGCCGCCTCCAAGCGGCGGCAATTCCGCCGGTACCAGGAGCTGACCGCACAGCTCTCCGACGTCGCGGACGGGGTGATCGCGACGGGGCTGCGGTGGGGCGGGAAGCCGGGGAAGCAGCTGAAGGCAGCGTATGAGGATCTGCGCATCGCGGTGGAAAAGGCATACCCGGTTGGGGGCGGGGAGGCTGACCGGGTGATGCTTGACGGCATCAAAGAGGCCGGGCTCACACCGACGGTGACGACGGACTACAAGCGGTGGAAGCCGTTGCACTGGATCCTGGCGGTGCCGGATGTGATGGAGCGTGGTGGGTTCGACGCGGTCATTGGGAACCCGCCATTCCTGGGTAGTCAGAAGCTCACCGGTTCGGTAGGAACCAACATCCGCGACTGGTTCGTTAACGTACTGGCGGATAACAAGAAGGGGCTCGCAGATCTTGTAGCATATTTCTTCCTCCGCGCCCACGAGCTGCTCACACGCCATGGTGGGCTCGGCCTAATCGCAACGAATACGGTTGCTCAGGGCGACACCCGCCAGATCGGCCTCGACCAGCTGGCGTCGAAAGGATTTACGATCACTCGCGCGATCCAGAGCCGGTCATGGCCTGCGGCAAGTGCCAACCTGGAGTACGCGGCAGTATGGGGAAGCCGAACTAAGATCAACTCGGCGGTGCCGCGGATCGTCGCCGAGACCGAAGGCGACATTGAGGTTAAGCGGGTCTCAACCCTGCTGGAACCGGGCGGCCGGGTGGCAGGTGACCCGACTCAACTTGCGGAGAATGCAGGAATTGCATTCATTGGCTGCTACGTACTGGGCATGGGCTTCGTATTGGATCCCGACGAGGCTGCGGCATGGATCGAGGCAGATCCACGAAACGCCGATGTTCTCTTCCCGTACATTAATGGGGAGGACCTAAATTCCCGCCCTGACAACTCACCCTCACGATGGGTTATTGACTTCAATGATCGCTCGGAACGTCAGGCGCAGGAATACGCGCTGCCCTATCAACGCGTATTTGATACCGTGAAGCCGGAGAGAGCCAAGAAGGCGAAAGCGGTTAGAGAGGCACCATGGTGGTGCTTCTTGCGAAGCCGACCCGCTATGCGGGAGGCGATCGCCACTGCTGGCTTGGACGAAGTGTTGGTCATCGCACGGGTCAGCAAGACTGTAATGCCTCTTCGCGTGTCAACACGACAGGTCTTCCACGAGAAGCTGGTTGTCTTCGCCAAGGGAGCATTCACGGACCTGGCCGTCTTGTCGAGTAGTCCACATCAGCTGTGGTCGATCAAATACGGCACCACCATGCGGATCGACCCGACGTACACGCCATCGACTATCTTTGAAACCTTTCCGCGCCTGGGAGGAAACCAACAGCTGGCCGAGATCGGCGAGCTACTCGACACCGACCGCCGCGAGATCATGCTCCGCCGCGACCTTGGCCTTACCAAGCTCTACAACCTAGTCAACGACCCTGCCATCACCGACGCCCCTGACCCCGATGTCGCCCGCCTCCGCCAGATCCACGTCGAGCTCGACCACGCCGTCATGGCTGCCTACGGCTGGGATGACGTCCCGCTGGAGCACGGCTTCCACACCTACCGGCAGATGCAGCGCTGGACGGTGAGCCCTGCCGCCCGGGTGGAGATCCTCGATCGGCTCCTCGAAGAGAACCACCGGCGCGCCGCCCTGCAGGGCGATGTCAGTGCCCCCGGCGACAATGAGGCGACCGAGGAAGAGGAGGGCGACGAGTGACCACCCCCCGGCGCGACGGAGCCAGGTCCGCAACGACGCCCAACGCTCCCCAGGCACCGGCCTACCGCCTCGCCCTCGAACCCGATGGCCGGTCCTGGACCGCCCGGGAGAACCTGGTGGACATCCTGGAGCGTGAGCTCCTCGGCCCGGCCAACGGTCCGGACGAGATCCTCGACGGCGTTCCAGACTCGGCGTACCTGATCGGCCGGATCGCGCCCGTGCGCCTCACTGGCGGCCAGGATGACCCCGGCGAGGCTGGATCGGACGACGCCGCGACCGACGTGGGCGACGCTGTGGACGCCGCCGAGAGCCGGGGCGTGCCGCTCACCGCGGTGGACGACAGCAGCGCGAGCTCGGACGAGGACGAGGTCGAGGACCAGCCGCAGAAGCGTGGGCTGATGATCCCGGCGTCGATGGGGTTGCGATTCCAGATCCCTGACGATCTGGACGAGTTCACGGTGACCGCCTCGTGGGGAACGTACGAGCCGGTGAAGGAGAAGCGGGGCGAGGGTACCGAAGTGGGCGAGGGAGCGGCGTCCGCTCTGGCTCTCCGCCGTTTCCAGCGCACCCCGCACGCCATCCCGAAGGCGATCAAGGTTGCCGACCTGAAGCCGTCCCGTACGACCGAGATCGTACTCAAGGACAAGGTCCTGCTTCGGATGGATCGTTACGACGACTCCGAGCGTGGCTGCCGACTGATCGAAGTGGCGTTGTGCAATGACCGGGAGACGCCTCGCAAGATCCCCGTCGAGGCGTGGCTGTACCAGACCAAGCTGGTGGTGTCGGCCGGTGGCACTGAGGCGTTCCTGCCGGTCAATGACGTGCTCCTGGACACGCGTGAGGAGCCGGACGACGAGCTGCGGCGGCTGCGGCTTCAGTACCGTAACCGTCTGGAGTTCGCCCATGGCCGGACCTGCTCGGTGGACTGGGAGGTAGCCAAGGGAGCGCGCAAGGCCAGTGAGGTCTGGACGACATGGCTGCCGGTGAGTGAGACGCCGCAGACGGCCGCCGAGGAGATCAGGGCGGCCCTGCTGGACATGCGCAAGCTCCAGGAGGTGTCGCCCGACGAACTGCGTACGGGTCTTGAGCCAATCGTCGCTGGCTACACGGCCTGGCTGAACGGCGAGGAGCAGCGGGCCAAGGCACTCCCCGAGCATCTGCGGTCCGAGGGTCTGGACGCAGTCACCGAGGCGCGCCGGGTGCAACGCCAGCTTGAGGAGGGTCTGGAGCATCTCCTAGGGGACGAGGAGGCGTTGCGCTGCTTCCGGTTCATGAACCGGGTGATGGCCGATCAGCGTGTGCAGTCCCAGGTCGCGGAGCGGCGGGCGAGTCGGCCGGAGGAGAGCATCGACGAGGCTCGCGAGGCGATTCTCGAGGACAAGAAGGATCGGGCGCATTCCTGGCGTACTTTCCAGCTCGCCTTTGTGCTCATGCAGTTGCCGTTGCTGTCCGACCCGGCGGCCGAGAAGCGCTCGGGGGATCTGGCCAAGGCGCAGCTGCTGTTCTTCCCGACCGGTGGTGGCAAGACGGAAGCGTATCTGGGTCTGGCCGCCTACACGTTTGCGATCCGTCGCCGCCAAGGCATCGTGGATGCCTTCGACGGTCCGCTGGACGGGCAGGCCGGGGTCGCCGTCCTCATGCGGTACACGCTGCGCCTGCTCACCGCCCAGCAGTTCCAGCGCGCCACCGCCTTGGTGTGCGCGGCGGAGCTGGCGCGGCGCGATGACGTGGCGACGTGGGGGGATGAGCCGTTCCGGATCGGGCTGTGGGTCGGCACCGATGTGAGCCCGAAGCGGTACGACGAGGCCGCCGAGCAGTTGCAGAAAGCCCACGGGGGCCGTGGCCATCGGCTGACGGTGCTGCAGATCCAGCGCTGCCCGTGGTGCGGGACGCGGGTCGAAGCGCGCGATGTGCGGACGGAGCCCGCGCTACGCCGGGTGTATGTGTACTGCGGGGATGAGCTGGCCGACTGCCCGTTCGCCGACGGCGGTGCGGTCCCGGACGGCCTGCCGGTGCTCACGGTGGACGAGGAGATCTACCGGCTCGCGCCGGCATTCGTCATCGCCACCGTGGACAAGTTCGCCCGCCTGGCGCGGGAGGGCGAGGCGGCCTCGCTGTTCGGGCATGTCTCGCGGCGCTGCGACCGGCACGGCTTCGTGCATCCCGACTATCAGCAGTGCGACATCAAGGATGGCAGCAGGCATCCCAAGAAGGACGGCTGGCCGGCGGCCTCCGTTCACCGTGCCACGCGGCTGCGGCCCCCGGACCTGGTCATCCAGGACGAGTTGCACCTGATCACCGGGGCACTCGGCACGACGGTGGGCCTGTTCGAGGTGGCCATCGACGTGATGACCGACTGGCGGACGAAGGACGGGCGCCCGGTGCGTCCGCTGCTTGTCGCCTCCACGGCCACCGCCCGCAACGCGTCGGACCAGGTGCGTGCGCTGTACGGGCGCGACGTCACCATCTTCCCGCCGCAGGTCCTGGACGCCGGGAACACCTACTTCTCCAAGGAGATCCCAGTCTCGGAGAAGAACCCGGGACGCCGGTACGTCGGGATCAGCACGACCGGGGTGCGCTTGACCACGGCGGAGATCCGGGTCGCCGAGGTGCTCCTGGCCGGCGGGCAACTGCTTCTCGACCGCTCCGGCCGCGTGGCCGACCCATACCTGAGCCTGGTCGGCTACTTCAGCGCCACCCGTGAACTCGCGGGCATGGCGCGATACATGAGCGACGATATCCAGACCGCGCTCGCCAAGGGCCGCCCCTGGTCGAAGCTTCCCCGCCGCACCGGCACCGACTACGGTTCGCTGCACGTCGCCGAGCTGACCTCGCGCGTGGCCAGCGCGGAGATCACCGCGACCTTGGACCAGATGGCGACGGCGTTCGACCCGGTCTTCGACTCCACCGCGGGCAAGGGCAACCGGCGCGCGCTGCGGGAGGCGAAAAGGCCCGAGCCCACGCGTGAGGCCAATCCGTACGACGTGGTCCTGGCCACCTCCATGCTCCAGGTGGGCGTGGACGTGCCCCGCCTCGGCCTGATGCTCGTCGTCGGACAACCGAAGAACACCGCCGAGTACATTCAGGCGTCCTCCCGTGTCGGCCGGACCGCGGACCGTCCCGGTCTGGTGGTCGCGCTCGGGAACTGGGCGCGGCCCAGGGACCTCTCCCACTTCGAGCAGTTCCGCCACTACCACGAGACCTTCTACGCCCAGGTGGAAGCCCTGTCGGTGACCCCGTTCTCGGTGACCTCCCTGGAGCGCGGCCTGGACGGCGTGCTGGTCAGCGCCGCCCGTGTCCTGCAGGCCGCAAAGGCGAGCCACGGGCAAGGGCTGTCCCCGGAGGGTGGGGCAGCCCATATCGAGGCCGAGCAGCACTTCGCCAGTGAGCTCCTTGATGCCCTCGTGCGCCGGATCGCGCGGGCCGGTGACGAGGACGCGGCCAACCGCGCCCGCCTGCGGCTGGAGAATCGGCTCGACCAGTGGGGCAAGCGACGCAAGAGCCTCATGGAGGACCGCAAGTCGCTGGTGTACGAGAGGGTTCTGGACGACGGTCGGCACGACGCGCTGATGATGAGCGCGGAGAACGCCAAGGCGGGCAGCGACACCCGCGACGCTCCGCCGTTCATCGTGGCGAACTCGATGCGCGAGGTGCAGCCGGAGATCAACCTCCTGGTGAGCCCGATCAAGGAACGGCTGGTGTACCGCGCACCCGACCATGCCCCTCAGTGGAAGATGCCGGAGGACCACTCGTGAGTGACGAGACGCGCTTCGTCTACGACGTCGCCCGCGCCGTCGACCCGCTGGGCGATCTGGACCAGGAGGCAGAAAAGGCGACCAAGCACAACCGCGCCAAGGTCGGCTCGGCTCGCCCCTCCTCCCTGCTGTACACCTACGGTCCCGGCGCGATCATGGACCTGCCGCAGTTCACGATCATGCCCACTGGCCTGGACGACTGGGACCGCATCTGGACGCGCCGCGACTCAGCGCCCCCGCAGATCCATGCCCCGCGCCTCCGTGATGTGGTCCGAATGATGTTGCGTTCCCCCGACGTGCAGTTGCGGCCGTATCCCTGGCAACCGAAGAAGCACAGCCGGTCCGCCGAAGGCAACGACCTCGGAGTGCCCTCCCGGGTCTTCCCGCAATGGTTGCGGTGCACGGGTTGCGACATGCTCGGATTGCTCGCTCAGTTCGACTACCGCAACACGCACCCCTTCCGCACCGACCTGGCCGTCTTCGAGCACGCCAAGTGCACGGGCCGCTCGGGCGCCCGCATTCGCAAAGCGATGCGACGTACCGCGATCCCGGCTCGGTATCTGCTGGTCTGCGTCGACGGGCACTTGGACGAGTTCCCGTACGACCTGTGGGTGCACCACGGGCAGCCGTGCAGCAAAGCAGAACTGCCTGCCCTGAAGATGGCCGACCGGACCGCCGGCAAGGGCGCCTCGGCCGTCATCCGCTGCGCGTCCTGCGACATGAAGCGCCCCATGAACGAGGCCCAGGGCGAAGCAGGCAAGGACAAGCTGCCAAAGTGCCGTGGACGGCACCCGCATCTGGACGCCTTCGAGCCCAAGGGCTGCGGCAAGGACACCAAGCTGATGCTGGTAGGCGCCTCCAACCTGTGGTTCCCCGCCACCCAGTCGATCATCGTCATGCCGGAGTCCCAGGAGGAGGAGGCCAGCGACCTGGCCGACCGGATCCGCACCGCGCTAGACGACAAGCTTGCCAAGTACCGCGATAACCTCGACCTGATCAGAGACCTGCTCGGCATGGACGGCGGCGTCGACATCACCGGCCTGTCCGACCACGACCTGGAACACGTCCTGCAGGCTGCCTCCGCACCGACCGACACCCCCGAGGAACACGAAGAGAAGCTGCGCGACTGGGACCCAGTCGACCTTCTCGTTCCCGAATGGCGTTACCTGCTGCGCGACATCGTCGGCACGCGCGTCGAGGACCCCAAGAGCGGACTCACCCTAACCACCCGCGCCAGGGGCGACGCCCTGCAACCAGAGATCACCCGCGTACTCGCGGTCGAACGCCTCCGCAAAGTCAACGCCCTGGTCGGCTTCACCCGCATCGACGACATGGACCGAGTCGGCGACCTCCCGCGTCGCTTGGCCCCCCTGACTCGTACGTCGCGACCCGCCTGGACCGTGGCCACCGAGGACCGGGGCGAGGGCATCTTCCTCCAGCTCGACGAGAACGCCGTCGCCGCATGGGAGAAACACGTCCTGGACACCGACCTCTGGGAACTCCACCGCGCATCACACGAAAGAAACTTCAAACGCCGCTTCTCCGAGACCGCCGACCAGGTCCATCCCGACAGCCGCCTGAAGCCCCCACGCTACTGGCTCGTCCACACCTTCGCACACATCCTCATCCGCGAACTCGCCCTGACCTGTGGATACTCGGCCGCCAGCCTCAGCGAACGCCTCTACGCATGGCCCGCCGCCGAAGGCCGCGACCCAGCTGCCGGTCTCCTCATCTGCACCACCGCCTCGGACAGCGACGGCACCCTTGGCGGCCTCGTACAGCTCAGCGAGCCAGCGCGCCTCCAACAGGTCGTCCGCAGCGCGCTGCGCAAGGCCGCACGCTGCTCCTCAGACCCCATCTGTTCCAAGCGCACCCCGCAGAAGCCCGAGGACTTCCTGCACGGCGCCGCCTGCCACTGCTGCGTTATGGCCTCGGAGACCTCCTGCGAGCGCGCCAACCGCTTTCTCGACCGCCGGTTCCTCCTCGACCTACCCGGCAGCGACCTCGGCTTCTTCCAGCCCCATGAGTGACGCGGGCGCGCCACGGAAGCTCGGTCAGCTCCTGACCGGGACCGAGGCCAAAGGCATCGCGGACCGCCTGGCCGACGGCGACACCCTGACCGCCGCGCTCAAGGTCGTCGCGGTCGGCCACCGGGCAGAGATCCGGCGGCTGCTAGAGGCGGTGGGACGAGACGCCGGAGCGACGTACCAGCAGGTGTTGGTCTTGCGGGCGATCGAGGGGGCACGGGCACTGCCCACCGCGCTGTCACCGCTGTGGACCATGCCCGGACACCTCGCCCAGAGTGGTCCGCTCACCAGCTCGGTGACCCGCCTCGTGGACAGCGCACGGCACGCGATCACCTGCTCGACCTTCAACTTCCAACGCAGCTCGGCGCTCTGGACGTCGCTGCAGGAGGCCGCCCAGCGCGACGGCGTTGCCGTCCGCGTCTACATGGACACCCGAGCCGCCGACGGCAGCGAACAACGCTGGTCCCCGTCGACCTCAGAGGTGGCCGCACACTTGGCTCCGGCCGAGGTGTGGCGAACCAAGAAATTCGATGGCAGGTACGTTCGCAATCACGCCAAGTTCCTTGCCATCGATCACCACCTCCTACTGGTGACCAGCGCGAACTTCTCCCGGAGCGCAGAGCACAACAACGTCGAGTTCGGCGTCCTCATCGATAACCCGAACCTCACCGAAGCCGTCGAGCGCGAGCTACGAGCGGCAGAAGGCGCGATATACGAACAGCTCTCCTGACGGAACCCAGCTGAGTCCGGCTCCCGCCGCCTCGGCCTGGCCCTGAACACCGTCAAGCGCTACGCGCGCATGCCCGAGCCCAGCGGCCTGCGCATCGCACCGGCCTACCGACCCTCGCTCCTCGACCCCTATCGCGAACACCTGCACCGACGCCGTAACGAACAACCGGGCGTCCCCGTCCTTCACCTCTTCCACGAGATCAAGGAACTCGGCTACACCGGCAGCCTCAACAACCTGCACAAGTACCTCAACCAGGGCCGCGCCGAACGAGACCGCCCCGTGACCACGCCGCGCCGGGCCGCACGGCTCCTCCTGACCGCCCCGCAGAACCTACGGCCGAAACAGACCTCACTGCTGGAGAAGATCACCTCAGCATGCCCGGAGATGACCGAACTCTCCGACCTCGTGCGCGACTTCGCCACACTGCTGGCCCCGGCCGAGGGCAACGACCGCACACTCACCAAATGGATCAGTGCCGCCCGCGCCGCGGCCCTGCCTCACCTGCACAGCTTCGCCAACGGCATCGAACTCGACCGCGCCGCCGTGAACGCCGGCTTCACCCTGCCCTACCACAACGGCCGCACCGAAGGAGTAAACACCCGAACGAAACGGATCATGAGGCAGATGCACGGCCGCGCCGGATTCGACCTCCTCCGCCACCGCATACTCCTGCACTGACAGATACACAGCGTCACCACCGACTACGGGCCAGACCCGTTGATTAGACACTCCCCATAGGCGCTGGGAACGTCCCCTGTGGAGACTCCTGGCTACGGTGAGAGGAAGGATCACGGACCTCTTGCGGCGTGCCCGGCCGTCGGCCAGCGGAACCCCGCCGACCAGGTCCATCTGCCATATATGCATTCGATTCTCGTCGCCCGCTCCACGTCAAACCCCCAGGCCAGCGGCCCGGGGCTTGCTATCTAGACCGGTTCACGGGTCACGTGCCCGATGTATCGACCATCGTCACCGTGCCCGTTTCTCCCGCTCGGCCGCAGTCCGCCTGCGATCCTCGCGCACTCGGGTATCGACACCTGCCGCGACAAGTCGTCAGCCTCGTTCAGGTCACCCATCCTGCAAGCACGACGCAACGACCTGTCTTTGTCTCGAAGTTGGCCAAACAAACGACGGACGGTTATCGACAAGCGAAGTGAAGTCTATTTGATGAGAAACTCTCCTGCTCTCATCACTGCCAGATCGTCGCCGCAGGTCAGCAGCTTGAAAGTGAGAACTGGAAGGGTTTCTCATCAATAGGCTCTGGGCCGTCTGCGGGCCGTGCGAGACTGGCAACGGTGACAGATGACGGCAAGGGGTGACCGAGGCCCTACCCAGCTCACCTGTGTCGGCTAGGTGATCTACGACACTGGTGGGGTTACGCCTGCGCCCGAATGACAAACGTGCCGGTACATAGCCCGTGCCGCACTCGTCCTCAACCAGCAGCAAAAATCACTCTCACTGAGAAAAGGTAAATGCGTCGTCAACTGCTCCGAATTTGCCACGTTGCGTCGGACGCTCGCGCCGAGTAGGGGGCATCGCCATCCTTGTGATACCGCTCATCTAGCCAACCCCCTACCTCCCTGTCGATGAAATCGAAGCACATGATCAAAGTATAGCTGTCCAGCGCGACCAGACGGCGTGCATTTTCTTCCGGTTCAATAACGGGCTTGAATAGGCCGTCTTCGTGATAGCAAATAAAGTCCAAATCCATGCGCTCAATTGTAAAGTTGCTACACCTGAAATCTTCCTGCGTGGTCGTCTCCAAGGCGCAGAGTGTGGGTGTTTGCAGGTAGCTCAGACCCACGAGATCACTTCGCAACCAGCGGCGACAGCGAGCATCAAAGATCGGCAGGACGTCGATTCGTGTCACATCTTCGTCATCGACGAATGGTGAGAATCGTGCCGCCCTCTGGAGACCGTCAATGGCTTCTTTCGGGGTTATGCGAAAGAATTCCCTGCGTGCACTCTCTCTAGAGTTGGCAAATCTTTCGTGCAGCGACTTTTCTACGGCTGAGCAGTCGGCAACCAACTGCTCATAGGCAATCACGAATGGTGTTGGAATTCCGGTGTGATGGGACAGTTCGGCGGCGCGTCGCTTTGTCGTTCCTCTAGTCAACCCGATTTTCACGAGTCCTGGAAGTGAGGAATTGACCAGGATGTATACGTATCCCGCCTTGTTGGCTTCGTCTGCTGCCATGACGCGTTCTTAGCACGTCGCGCAGACATCGTCACAGTTGTGCAAGATCAAACGGGACTGAGACTGCGTGGCGCCTGGGCCGTCTCCGAGCCGTGCGAGGGTGGCCACGGCTGACAGACGTCGGGCATGGGGTAACCGAGGTTGCACCCCACTGAGCTGTGCGTTCGCGGATGATCTGCGACACTGGGTGCCCGGAGTGATCTCACATGAGGTCCAGCCCGCGGCCTCTGGCGCGTGCAATCGCAAGGCGCCAGATCGCAGCTCGTACTTGTCCGCACTCGCAAGATCCGGCAACGCCGTGATCGTGCGTGCCAGGCGTGGCGGGCCCCCAAGATCGGCAGGACAGCTCCTAGTCGCCCAGCCCGGGAGGTTGGAAAAGGCTAACTGTCTTGTTCGAGGCCGACAAGCCGGATTCGTGCTCGAGACGCAGACCGTCGTCTGACGCCGACGCCTCATGGGCGGCGGCCAGGGGAGCGCAAGGGGAGCGCGGACGCCGTTGGACGGTGCAGCATGAGAGGTGAGCAGCGGGACGACGGCATGAGCTCTGATCTGGGAAAACGGGATCTGGTGCATAGCAGGAGAACGGCCCGGCACGATCGCTTCCGTGCTCGTAATGCGTAGGTCAAGGGTTCGATTCCCTTAGGCGGCTCGTTGAAAAGGCCAGGTCAGACACTGTCTGACCTGGCCTTTCTCGCGCGCTTGGACAAGGGCGGGCTTCAGCGGGTCCGCGCACCACTCCCGTGAGCATGCCGGTACCTCCCCACGACCAGGACGGGGCCGGAGGTCGGAAGTCGGGTCGCCGTCGCCCGGCGTGGAAGGTGCGGATGAGACGGCGTCGCGAGTGGGTGGACCTGGTGCTCGGGCAGCTTCAGGCTGTGCTCTGCGGGTCGGCTGTCCCCCGAACCTGGTGCAACCAGTCGTTGAGCGCGATGTAGTCGGCGTCCGTGAGGCCGCGTCGTGGGTCGACACGGTGGAGGAGGGCTTGGCCCTGGTGGTGTGCGGAGACCCAGGCGCGATCGGTGTCCGTGATCTCGTCGTCGACCCAGACGAAGGGGTGCCTCGCTGCCCGGACGACGAGCGTGCGGGTCTTCCAGTGCAGTCCGGCCCGTTCGGCTCGCTCGTCCTCTTCCGAGGGCTCCGGCCATGCGACCACTGGCAGTCGCGGCAGGCCGATTCGTGGCGCGATGTACGTGTTCGCGTCGGCCGTCCATGTCGTGGCCCAGACCAGATCGCACGGTAGCGCGGCCAGTCGGGGGCCGTGGTCGGGATTGATCCTGGTGAGAAGTGGGTTGGAGTCGCTGCCCGGTGGTTCGGGACCCGTCTCGTACGTCGGGTGACCGTCGGGATACTCCGGCGGCGGTGGTCCGAACGGAATGAGTGGCCCGTCGACATCGAGATAGAGCACTGGACGCTGTGCGGCAGATCCGGTCACCGCTGCACGATAGTGGCGACGGTCGTTCATCTACTCCTTGCCCGTGAACCGGCTGGTGCCCCGACCGGGTAACTCGGTCACCCACCCGGGGTCACCACCGGGCCTCCAGCACGTCACAGCTGGCAGACGGCGTCGTCCTCCGGTGTCTTCAGGTCGATCAGGTAGGCGGAGGCGATCTCGTCGACGCACGCGTTGGTGCCGGTCGCGACGATCGTGTGCTGTTCGCCCTCGACGGTGAGCATGGTGCCGCCGAGCGCGTCGGCGAGGCTGGTGCCGCTCTCGTACGGGGTGCTGGGGTCGCCGGTGATGGAGACGGTCAGGGTCTGGGGCAGTCCTTCGACGCCGTCCGCGTACGGGTAGCCGAGCGTGGGCTCGGCGGGCCAGAACTCGCAGCCGTCACGGCTGCCGTCGCTCAGGTCGGTTCCGGGGTCCATGAAGGGCGCCGCGTCGAAGACGGCGGCGCGCAGGTCGGCGGCTTCGGCGGGCGTCTTGCGGTCCTCGTCCATGCAGTTGATGGCGAAGTTGGCCTCGGAGAAGTTGTTCCACCTGCCGTCGGCGGCGCGTCCGCCGAAGGAGTTGACCAGCGCTCGGAGTGTGTCGCCCCGGCCGTCGTTCTTGAGTTCGGCGATGCCCTGGATGACGGCCGGCCAGGCTTCCTCCGAGTAGAGGCCGACGACGACTCCGCCGGTGGCCGTGTCGAAGTCGAGTTCTCCGTCGTCGCCGGCGGGCACGGTCTCCTCCAGCAGCGGGCGGATCAGGTTCTGGAACTCCTCGGTGGCGCGGTCCGGTTCGGTGCCGAGCGGGCAGTCGGAGTCGGCGGCGCAGAACTCCGCCATCTGCTCGAAGGAACGTTGGAACGCACTGTAGGCGCCCACGCGGAGTCCGGCGGTGTCCTGTCGCGGGTCGACGGCGCCGTCGAGGACCATGGCGCGCACCCGGTCGGGGAACATCTCGGCGTAGACGGCACCGAGCCGGGTGCCGTAGCTCTGCCCGAGGTAGCTGAGGCCGTCGTCTCCGAGGAGGGCGCGCAGCATGTCCATGTCGCGGGCGACGTCGCGCGTGCCGAGGCTCGCCAGCGCCTCGTCGCCGCCGGTGCCCTCGGCGCAGCGCTCGGCGAGGCGGCGGGTGTCCTCCTCGGTCCACTCGACGACGGTGCCCAGGTACGACAGGGTGCTGTCGCCGCTTTCGGCCTCGGCGTCGGAGTAGCAGTCGACGGCCGGCACGGAGGCTCCGACTCCGCGCGGGTCGAAGCCCACGAGGTCGAAGCGTTCGGTCATCGGGCTCTCGGCGAGTGCCGGTCCGGTGACCGCGGCCTGGACGAGCCCGGAGCCGCCCGGTCCGCCTCCGTTGAGCACCAGCGAACCGATGGGCTCGCCTCGCGCCGGTACGCGCATCAGCGCGATCTGTGCCGTGTCGCCGTCGGGGAGTTCGTAGTCGAGCGGCACTTCCATCCGGGCACATTCGAACGATTCGTCGGAGGTGAGGATGGCCTCCTCGTCCCCGGTGGTGGCGTAGTCGGCACATCCCTCGAACGACAGCTCCTGGTCGTAGAAGCGCTGCAGCTCGGCCGGTATGTCGCTCTCGGCCCCGGCACGGTCCTGGCTCTCGCTGTCCGGGGAGGGCGACTCACCGCCGCAGGCCACGGTCAGCAGCAGGGGCACGGCCGCGATGAGGGCCAGCGCACGGGGACGGGTGGTACGGGTCGGCATGGTGCTCCTCGCTCCTCGGGGCGCGGCGCGCCCTGGTCCACGGTTCGTCGGCGGGCGACCAGGAGACACTCGGCCCCAGGGGCACACTCAACGACCCCCGCGTGTGGCATGGGTCACAGCCGCGGTGGTGGCCTTGACCATGCCCTTGGGGCACGGTCTGCAGTGGAGTCCGCACCGCACGGGCGCCCGGCGGCCACCCACGACGGCCGAACGCCCCGGCGCCCCCGTACGCCCTACCGTGACAAGGAGCCGACCGTGACGTGGAGCACGCGCGAGGTCGCCGAACTCGCGGGCACGACGCTCAAGGCCGTCCGGCACTACCACGAGGTCGGCCTGCTGGAGGAGCCGGAGCGGGCACCCAACGGGTACAAGCGCTACGGCGTCGATCACCTGGTCCGGCTGCTGCGGATCAAGCGGCTGGTGGACCTCGGTGTGCCGCTGTCCGGGATCGCCGCCATGGGGGACGCCGACGAGCATCCGGAGGAGGCGCTGCGCGTGCTGGACGCCGAGCTGGCCGCGAGCATCGAACGGCTGCAACGGGTCCGGGCCGAACTCGCGATGATCCTCCGCCATCGGGCGCCGACCGACCTGCCGCCGGGGTTCAGCCAGGTCGCCGGCGACCTGTCGGACGCCGACCGGTCGCTCATCCTGGTCTACTCGCGGCTGTTCGCCCCGGAACGGATGCGGGAGCTGCACGAGATGCTGCTGGACTTCCGCCGCGGCCCGGGCGACGCGGAGTTCGACGCTCTGCCGGCCGACGCGGACGAGGAGGCGCGCCAGCAGCTGGCGACGGTCCTGACGCCGTACATCCGGGCCCTGATGGCCCGGCACCCCTGGCTCGGGGATCCCGGGGCACACGCGCTGCGTGGCACGGCCTTCGCCGAGCGCGTCATCGGCAAGGCCATCGTCGATCTGTACAACCCCGCGCAGCTCGACGTCCTCTACCGCGTACACCTCGCGCTGGCCGCGGAATCCGGCTCGGACGACGCCAGGAGCGGGGACGGAAGCGGGGACGGGGAGGGGCCCGGCTGACGCGTCTCGACGCGGTTGCCCGGCCGCGCTCACGGGGTACCACCTCCAAGCGGGAGTGGCGCGGCGCGGAAGGCGCGGCACCGGGGAGAGGGGAGCGGGTCGTGTCCGAACCGGCGCTGCGTCTGGTGTCGTTGAAGGAATGGGCCGCAGAGGTGGGCTACAGCCACCGCTATGTGGTGCACGTGATGCCACGCCACTATCCGGGCTTCCCGGCGCCGGTGCGTCCGCGACGCGGGGTGACGGCCAAGGGCGGTGGCGGCGGCTCAGCGCTGTACGACCCGGCCGGGCTGGAACCGTTCCGTCCCCGGCGACCCAGCCCCGTCGAGTTGAGCGAGGAGGACCTGGACCGTGACGTCACGCTGGGGGGCTTCGCCCGGCTGATCGGGGTGGACGGCCGGAGCGTGTCGCAGATCAAGGACGACCGGCCGGACACCCTTCCGCCCACCGTCGACGGTCAACAGTGGTACCCGCGGGCTCTCTTCCACGCGCGTGACCTGCTGCTGATGTGGAACAGCCGTCCCGGCCAGGGGTCGGGGTCGGACAAGCGCCGGCCCCCGCTGCCGTGGACCACCCGGGACGACAGGGACGACATCGACGGCACGGGCGACACGGACCGCACGGACCGCACGGCCGACACGGACCGCACGGAGGCGTAGCGGGTCTGCGCGAGGACGCTCGCCCGCTTCAGTCGGCATCGGGCTGGTGCAGGGCGAACACCCGCGCCGGGAACCCCGAACCACCCTCCGGCTTGGGCCAGGTGGCGACGACGAGGGCGCCCGCCTCCGGGACGAGGTGGAGGTTGCCGAGCAGCTCGATCTGCCAGCGGTCGCGCCCCAGGATGTAGCGCTCCAGGCTGAGGTCTCCGGCGGAGGTGGCCGTTCCGGGGTCGGTGTCGGTCTGTTCGTGGCCGACGGCCGTGACGCCGGCCTCCTCGATGAGGTGGCGGAGCACCTCGCCCGACCAGCCGGGAGTGTGGGAGACACCGGCCGCGTCCCGGTTGGCCATGGCGACGGGGTCGGGCCAGCGCCGGCCCCAGCCGGTACGCAGCGCCACGAACGACCCGTGTGGCACACGGCCGTTCCGCGCCTCCCAGGTGGCGATGTCGTCGAGCGTCGGCACGGCGTCCGGGTCGTCGGCCACCCTCTCCGTGATGTCCAGCACCACCAGCGGGAGGATCATCTCCGTCACCGGGATGCGGTCCAGGGTGCGGGCACCGGGGACGAAGTGCGAGGGCGGGTCGACGTGCGTTCCCCACTGGCCGACCAGGCTGTACCGGTGCGTGGTGAACGGGTCGCCCTGGTCCATGTCGAAGGTGGCCGCGCGCTGTTCGTCGGGGAAGCCGGGGTAGTGGGGCTGTCCGGGGTGGAAGGCGTGGGTGAGGTCGGTGCGGACGGTGGTCGCGGCCAGTTCGCGGTAGGCGGTCCACAGTCGGGGCTCGGGACGGGCGCTGCTGCTGGTGCTTCTCGTGCTGCTACTGCTGGTGCTGGTGCTGTCCATGGCGTCGGCCCTGTTCCTGTCGTGTCTCGGCGTCGCGCGCGTGGGGTGGCGGTCGCAGTGGTCCACGGTGGCCGATTCCGCCGCCGGGAGCCCGGTGGCGCGCCGACAGGACTCGGGCGCCGAGCGCTACGGCGCCGTGGCCGGTTTCGGGGTCAGGGACCAGACTCGTTCGGTGGTCAGGGGCCCGGAGGTGGCGAGGAACGGGCCGTGGTCCAGGGCTACCGGGGCCAGCTGTGATCCGTAGCAGAGCACGGCTTCACGCTTGCGGGACCAGTCGGCGCCGGTGACGTGCAGCCGGTGGAGCGGCGCGATGTCGAAGCGGCCCTGGACCTCCTGGAAGGCGGTGCCCCACTTCTCGCTGCGGGCGAGCGCCGCTTCGGCGTCGGTGGTGGCCCACTCCGGGAGGTGGCCGGTGTAGGGGAGGTCGGCGTAGAGGAGGGTGGTCAGGGACGGAAGGTCGGCGAGGTCGGCGAGGGCGCGTTCGCGGACGGCTCGGTGGTCGGGCTGGTTGGTGCCGACCGGGACAAGCACCGTCGTGCCGCTGGGCAACGCTGCGAGGTACGCAGTCAGTTGGCCGAGCCGGGTGACGTCGGGGCCGTCGCCGTAGGGCCCGTCGGGGTGGGCCAGCGGCACGCGTGCGGCGCCGAGGAGCGCGCAGGCTCGGGTGTCCTCCGCGTCGCGCGCGGTGTGCGCCTCGGCCGGGTCGGCGAAGCCGCAGGCGGAGTCCCACCAGGACGCCGTCGCCTGCGGGGGTGGCGGTCCGCCGTACACGGTGACCACGGTGACCGGCCCGGGAAGCCGGGGCAGCAGCCCGGCCAGCGAGAGCACCGCGTCGTCGAAGTGCGGTGAGAGGACCACCGTTCCGGGCGTGGTGGGTTCGGGCGTCGCAGGTTCGGGGGTGGGGCG